>CANRDJ010000013.1 GCA_947629355.1 uncultured Clostridia bacterium | reverse complement strand
CAGTATCTTAGATAAGTATATCATAAGTCTTATATAGTGGACTTTAAATACTATAAATATATAATACGAGGAAGGATAATATGGCTAAAAAACAGCAATTTGCTAATGAAAAAATAGCATATAAATCATTTGATTTTATATTATTTATAACAGTTTTAGTGCTATTGGCTTTAGGGATTATTATGGTATTATCAGCTAGTTCACCATCATCACTTGCTACTACTGGAAGTAGTTATACATATGTAATAAAACAACTGGTATGTGCTGTTATTGGTATTGCTGCGATGATTATATTGTCAAAATTAGATTATAAAAAATATGCTAAATTTTATAAAATAGCATATGTAGCATCTTTAGTAGTATTATTACTTGTTTTAGTACCAGGACTTGGAAGAACAGTAAATGGAGCAAGAAGGTGGATTAATCTTCCTATTGTATCTTCGTTTCAACCATCAGAGCTTACAAAAATAGGACTTATAGTATTTTATTCAGCATTTCTTACAAAACATAAAAATGAACTAAAAAATATATGGAAAGGATTTTTAAAACCATTTTTGATTTTAGTTCCTGTAATTTTAGTTTTATTAGGAGTACAATCACATTTTAGTGCATCAGTTATAATAATTTTAGTTGTTTCAGTAATGATGATTGTTGCAGGTAGCAGACTTGGACATTTTATAACATTTGGAACGGCTGGGATAACAGCACTAATTGGAGGTATGTTTGTACTTGCAAAATATTTTCAAATAGGAGGATTTAGATTAACTAGAATTACAGCATTTTTAAATCCTTGGGCTGATGCACAAGATTCAGGATGGCAAATTATACAGAGTTTATACGCCATTGGTTCAGGAGGACTTTTTGGAGTAGGACTTCGGAGATAGCAAACAGAAATATTTATACATATCAGAACCCCATAATGATTTTATATTTGCAGTTTTAGCAGAAGAATTAGGATTTATAGGATGCACAGCAGTTATATTATTATTTGCAATATTTATTTGGAGAGGTGTAATAATTGCAATGAAAGCACCTGATATGTTTGGAAGTTTGCTTGCAACAGGTATTACAGCTTTAATAGGACTTCAAGCAATGATTAATATAGCAGTTGTTACATCATCAATGCCAGTAACTGGTATGGCACTTCCATTTTTTAGTTATGGGGGTACTTCCCTTATAATTCTGCTGTGTGCGGTAGGGGTATTGCTGAATATATCAAGGCAGAGTCAAAAGATATAAAAAATGGAGGAAATTATGAAAGTAATTATAGCAGCAGCACAAACTGGAGGACATATTAATCCAGGAATTGCAATTGCTAATAAAATAAAACAAGAGAATAAAAATACAAGAATAATGTTTATAGGAACAACAAGAGGTTTAGAAAATGATTTAGTTCCTAGAGCAGGATATGAATTAAAAACTATTGAGGCATACGGAATAAATAGAAAAATAAGTATTGAAAATATAAAGAATATGTTTAAAACATTAAAAGGATTTAATGGAGCAAAAAAAATAGTAAAAGAATTTAAACCAGATATAGTTATTGGAACAGGTGGATTTATATGTGGTCCTGTACTTATGGCAGCTAAAAAATATAAAATACCAACAATATTACATGAAAGCAATGCTTTTCCAGGTATTACCACAAAATTATTATCGAATAAAGTAAATACAGTATTAGTAGGATTTAAGGATGCCATAAAGAGACTACCAAGAGCTAACAAGATAGTTGTTACTGGAACACCAACAAAAATAAAACAAGTAAATTTATCTAAAGAGCAAAAAGAGAAAATAATGGATGAACTCAAACTAAGTAAAGAATTACCAATTGTACTTATTTTTGGAGGAAGTCAAGGGGCTAAATCAATTAATTCTACATTAATAGAAATAATAAAAAATAAAACAAATACAAATTATCAAATAATATGGGCATCTGGTCCCAAACAATATGATATTATAAAAGATAAACTACAAGAGTTAAAGATAAATATAAACAGGATTAAAAATATAAGAGTATTACCATATATATATAATATGGAAGAAATGATGAATTTAGCAGATATAATAATTTCAAGAAGTGGAGCTATGACTATAACTGAAATTGCGATTACAGGGAAACCAGCAATTTTTGTGCCTTTTCCATTTGCAACAGAAAATCATCAAGAATATAATGCAAGAGTTCTTGCAGATATAGGAGCAGCAAAGATTATATTGGATAAAGATTTAAATGCAAATATTTTATCAAACACAATAAATGAAATGCTAAAAGATAAAAGTATTCTACTAAAAATGGGAGAAAATGCAAATAAAGTTGCAACAAAAGATGTTGAGGAAAGAATATATGAGGAAATAAAGAAACTAGTTAAATTGTGATTTGTAAAATATCAATTGATTTCTAGAAAAGGTTATATTTATTTGTTTCTCAGTTACGCGATCCAGCTTTCGTTACATGAAACTGTTGTTGCTTTAGCAACTTACAGGTTCAGTAACGGAATTCGCGTTGGAAACAAATAAATAAACCTTTTCTAGAGAACACTTAATTAAATAAATTACAATTTGAGTAACAAAGGAGACAAGCTATGAATTTAGATAAATTTGAAAAAGACATAGGATATATATTTAAGGACAAAGAACTTTTAAAAATGGCATTAACACATACATCATATGCACACGAAAAAGAGATAGAAAGCAATGAAAAACTAGAGTTTTTAGGTGACGCAATATTAGAGTTTGTTATAAGTGATTATTTATATAAAAATTATAAAAAACTGAAAGAAGGGGAAATGACTAAAGTTAGAGCAACAGTAGTATGTGAAGAAAGCTTATATAAAATAGCAACAAAGCATAATTTTAGTGATTTTCTATACATAGGTAGAAGTGAAATAAAGAGCAATCGGTAATAAAAAACCAGCAATACTTGCAGATAGTGTTGAAGCGGTTATTGCAGCAATATATAAAGATTCTAACTTAGAAAATGCAAAAACTTTTATTATAAATAATTTAAGAGAATATATAGAAAATGCAAGTAAACATGTTGGACAAAAAGATTATAAAACAGTACTACAAGAAAAGTTACAAGAGAATGGTAATGTAAAAATAGAATATAAGTTATTAAGAGAAAAAGGTCCTGATCATGATAAAACGTTTGTAATAGAAGTAAGTTGTAATGGTAAAAATTTGGCTTTTCGGAGAAGGAAAGACAAAAAAAGCAGCAGAAATGGAAGCAGCTAAACAAGCATTAAATAAGAAATAATAGAGAATATGAAAATTGATATAAATAATTTTTAAATAGAAACATATCTCAAACTATGAGGAATACTTGTAACTGAGGCTTGTATCTATACATATATATAGGAGGAAGTAAATGAAAGAAAGAGAACATTATATAATACCAATATTTGTACCACATTTGGGATGCCCTAATGACTGTACATTTTGCAATCAAAAAAGTATAAGTGGGCAAACTAAAAGAATCACAAAAGTAGAAGTAAAAAAGACAATACAAGAATATTTGAAAAGCTTAAAAAGAGAAAGTTACAAAGAAGTAGCATTTTTTGGAGGAAGTTTTACAGGAATAGAAAAAGAAAAACAAGAGGAATTATTAGAAACTGCATATGATTATATAAAAAATGGAAAAATTAATTCAATAAGAGTGTCTACAAGACCAGATTACATAGATAAAGACAGATTAAAACTTCTAAAAAAATACGGAGTGAAAACAATTGAGTTAGGAGTACAATCTACAAATGATTATATACTAAAAAAGTGCAAACGAGGGCATACTTATGAAGACGTAAAAAAAGCTTCAAAATTAATCAGAAGATATGGATTTGAACTTGGACACCAAATGATGATTGGACTTCCTGAAAGTACAAAACTTGATGAATTAAATACAGCAAGGGACTTAGTAAAACTAAGACCTAAAATAGTAAGGTTATATCCAGTATTAGTAATAAAGAATACAGAATTAGAAAAAGAATATGAAAATGGTGATTATGAACCACTTTCAGTAAATCAAGCAGTTGAAAGATGTAAAGAATTGTACTATTTTTTCACCAAAAAAAAGATAACAGTAATAAGAATGGGGCTTCAAAGTACAGATTTAATATGTAGCCCTGAAAATGAAAAAAGTGAGGTTATAGCTCGGACCATATCATGAGGCTTTTGGACAGTTAGTAGAAGATAGTATTTGGTATGATGCTATATTAGAAAAAATAAAAAAATTTAATGTTAAAGTAAAAGAAATAGAAATAAAAATTAATCCTGAAAACGTAAATAATGTAGTAGGTCATAAAAAAGAAAACATCCAAAAGTTAAAAGACTTATATGAGGTAGATATAAAAATAAAACAAGATAAAAATATAAAAGTAGGAAAGTTTGAAATTAAAGTTATTAAGGTATATACAGATTTTTTGGATGAATAAAAATTCACTTAAGCACTCATAATAAATATGGGTGCTTTTAATGGATTTTAAAACTATAAGAATAATAATTAAATTTAAATATTTATTAGTTCAGTTTATACAACTAATTATAGGTACAGCCATTGTAGCTGTTGCAACTAGTTTATTTTTGCTTCCAAATCAGCTATCTGCTGGAGGATTTTCAGGAATAGCAACAATTACATATTATTTATTTAATATTCCACTTCGGAACTATGGTATTAATATTAAATATTCCGTTATTTATAATATCATTATTTAAAAATGGAAGGCACTTTTTTATTAATGCAATAGTGGGAACAATATTATTGTCATTATTTTTAGATATATTTGATAGATTTACACCATTAACAAATGATAGATTTTTAGGATGCATATATGGTGGAATAATTGCAGGTATAGGAACGGCAATAATTTTAAAAGCAGGTGCTTCAACTGGAGGAACTGATCTTTTAACGCAAATAGCTAAAGCTTTTAATCCTAATATAAAAATTAGTAATTTACTAGTTATTTTAGATACAACCATAGTCTCATTAAATGTATTATTCTTCAAAGAATTAGAAGTAGGATTATATTCTGCAATTACAATATTCATAATGGGGAAAATGCTAGATATATTTTTTGAAGGTATTAATTTTGCGAAAATAGTATATATAATATCTATAAAACATGAAGAAATAGCAAAAGAGATTGGAGATAAGGTAAAAAGGGGAAGCACATCTTTAGATGGACAAGGAATGTATAAAAAAGAACAAAAAAATGTACTAATGTGTGTAGTATCAAGAAATGAAGTGAGAGAAATAAGAAAAATAGTTAGTGAAATTGATAAAAATGCATTCATTGTAATATCAAATGCAAGGGAAGTATTTGGAGAAGGATTTAAGGAAGAATGAATGTATAATAAAATACTAAAAGAAAAAAATAAGGTATGATAAAAAACTAGTTAAATTAGGATAAATTTTTAAATCATTATTAATAGTTAAATAGTCCTGAAGAATATAAGTATGTTATCAAAAAAATATTAAAAATCAAATAGTATATCATACGACTTATTATGGACAAAATATTGAAATATATTTCTCAGTTATTTAGAGCAATTATGTATATATAATAACATAATATATTTAACTTACCACAACTAGCCTATAAAAAAGCGGAAGAAATGTTATTTTCATTGATTATATTATTTAAAATATGATTTATTTTGTCTATAATTGAATCTAGTCTATTAATATCAATATTATTTTCTGCATTGCTACGATACCAATAATTATTGTTATCATAGTCATAATGTAAAGTGGATTTATAACCATAATCTACTAAACAAGGTAATTTTCTAGTTTTTTTCATTATGTAAAGATTATAAAAAATATTATTTGCTATACATGAATATAAATTTTTTTTATTATTTTCTTTTAAAGTACATGTATAATCATTTATTAACTGTATACTTAAATTTAAATAGTATAAATATATTTTTTGAAATTCTATGTTGTTGTTTATTAAATAGTTTTTTCCTTTATTTGTCAATCCAATTCCATTAGTTAGCAATAAATATTTTAAATTTTGTTTATAAAATAAACTATCTATATATCCATTAATATCTTCAAATTTATTTGGAATTAAATATATAGTATTAGAAATTTTTTGTATCTTTTTGCTATTACTTAATATAAAATAAATATCTTTATGATAATCATTTTTAATTACAATATCGGGAAAATATTTTTTGTTATCATTTGTAATATATTTTTTTTGAGGAAAATCAGTTTGCTTTATTTTATATAAGTTATAAAAATTTGGCAATTCTATGATTGCATAAAAATCTTTATTAATAGAGCTAAACCTTTGATTATGAACATTTGATCCTGTTGTAAAAATATTATATATTTGATTAAATGAGTATATATTGAGTTCATTTTTTAATTCTTTAAAATTATAATTATTTTTTTCTATGCTATTCATCTTTCCTATAAATATAATTGGTTTTTGCTTATCATTAACTTCTCTTTTCCAAAGTTTTTTGAATAAATCTATAACAAATATTTTGTCCTTTTCTAACATCTTTATACTTTTACATAATTCATACACATTATTTAGACAAGCGTCATAGTCTCTACGCCAAAAAGCTTCGCAATCAACTTTTTCTAATAATCTCATGCAATAACCATTTGAACAAAATCTTGAAAAATATTCTGGAGATTGGTGAGCATAGTAAATTGCTGATCCAATAGAATCTGTAATATAATAGTTCAAATATTCTACATAATTTTTTCCTTCAAAAGTTTTATATATACCATATGACTCAAATAACTTTATTGCTTCAGAAATTTCCTTTTGATAATCAAAATTATGTGTACCGTTTAATCCATATTTTTTAATGCTATTTAACCATTTACTATTAGTACCATGATAGAAAAAACGATTATTATAATAATTTAACATATATTCAAAAAATTGTAATTTAGAATTATTGCATTCTTTTTTTAACAAATTTATACTATAATCATCTATACTCATTTTTTTAATGTTTTCTAAAAAGTCTTTTAGATTAATATTTCCTTTATGGACAAGTAGCATTGTAAGTGTGCTGGTAATAACTGATTGCATTTCAAGAATATTAGAGTGACGTAAATTCCCTAATTCCTTCTTTGAGTTTAATTTTTTTTCTAAATAAGAAACATATTTAGAATCATTTATAAATCTATTTACTTTTTTTATAATTGTAACTAATTCTTTTTTCATATATTTATTACAAGAAAAAGAATTTAAAAAAATGTCTATTTGATTGTATTGGCTTTTTAATATTAGTTTATGAATAGTATCAAAAGCATTAATTAATGTAGTTTTACTATCAAATATGTAGGGTGATAAAATTAAATATATATATTGAAAAATTATGTTTTTTTTATATATTTGTAAAACAATTTCATTTCTTTTTACAAAATCATCAACATAGTATAAAGGAAAGAAATTAAAAATATTTAATTCTTCGAATATTTTTTTATAATTAATTCTTCCAATTTCAAATTGATTAAATAAATCATATGGAATACCAACAATGTTATGTTTTTTTAGCCAATCTATTAATGCTAAATAGTTATGTTTATTCATTTTATCTAATCCTTTCAAATCTGAGTATTTATATACATATATATTATACCATTTAAAAAGGTATTTTTCTAAAAATATCTAAATATTTTTACTATTACTTATTATTTCCAATAAAAATTGCTTTTTTATGCACATTGGGGATGTAAAATATGTGCAAAAATAAATATTGCAAAAGAACAAATGAAATAAAAAAACACCACTTGTAAATAGTAGTAAAATAAAAAATAGTTAAATTGCCTTAAGTATGATGCTATTACATAGCATTTACCGAGATAATGGCATACAAAAAAGGACTTACTGTTTAACTATATTAAGTTTAACATTTTTGAATTCTAAAGACAATGAAATTTGCAAAAAATAAATTGATATTTTACATAGATTCAAGTATAATAATTATATAAAGATGAGATACCACAGAGATGTGGCGTATCGTTAAAAATTGTTTAAAAAATTAAATACATCTCTAACGACCAGGCAGAGATGTGTTTTTTTCATTGTCTAATTTTCTTATTGTAACAACTAATGCTACAAATAAGCTAACTGTAATAATGAAAAAATGGACTAGGCCCATTTTTTCATTACTAAATAATTAAATTATAAATCCCAGTAGTAACCATACATATTATAATTCCACAAACAGTTGGAATAATAAACGAAATGATTGCCCATCTCCAGCTTCCAGTTTCTTTTTTTATACTAATTAAAGTAGTGCTACAAGGAAAGTGCATTAAACTAAATAGCATTACATTTATTGCAGTAAGTAAAGTCCAACCATTGTTTATTAATATATTAGATATGCTTGTTAAATCTTCAATTTGTACTAAATTCCCACCTGCCATATAACTCATAAGAATTATTGGAAGTACTATTTCATTTGCAGGTAATGCTAAAATAAATGCAGTAAGAATATATCCATCTAATCCCATAAGATTTGCAAAAGGATTTAAGAACTGTGCAATATGATTTAAAATAGATATTCCAGCAATATTTATATTAGCAAAAAGCCATATAACAATTCCAGCAGGTGCAGCAACAGCAATTGCTCTTCCGAAGAACAAATAAAGTTCTATCAAAAATCGAACGTACCAAAACCTTACCAATTTGTGGCATTCTATAAGGAGGTAGTTCTAACACAAAAGATGATGGCATTCCTTTAAGAATAGTTTTAGATAAAATTTTAGATATAATAAGTGTCATCACAATACCTATAATTATTACTAAAATTACAGATAAAGTAGATAAAATAGATGACCAAATACCAAAAGTAGTTCCAGCAATAAATATCGAAGCAATAGTTATTAAAAACGGAAATCTTCCGATTACAAGGAACAAAGTTATTAGTGATTATAGCAATCAATCTTTCCCTTGGAGAATCTATAATTCTTGCTCCAACAACACCTGCAGCATTACATCCAAATCCCATGCACATGGTAGTAACAAAATGGTAGTTTTAAAATATGTTAATAAATGTGGGTGTATGCGAAGTATTAATATAAAAATTAATGTGTATTTCAGAGTATAAAATTATCTTTATGCAATTAATACAAGTATTTTATAGAAGAGCTTTTTTTATTTTGCAAAATGTAGATAAGAAAACGTTAATAAAATGTTGACAAGAAGGAAAACTATAATTATAATTACAATATAAATATATATGTATTTAGTAACATAATGCATATTTAAACAAAAGAAAGAGAGGAAAAGTACATGATAAAAAAAGAACGAGGTATAACTTTAATTGCACTAGTAGTGACAATAATCGTAATGTTAATATTAGTAGCAGTAACAGTAAATGTAGCATTAAACGGAGGACTATTTAGCACAGCAAAACAAGCAACAACAGACACACAGTATCATGCAGACAGAGAAATGTTACTTTCATCAGTAATAGGAGCAATGAATAAAGATGCAGAAGTAGATTTTGACAAGCTAAATAAAAACTTACCAGAAGGCTTTACAAATTCCGAAGATGGAGGATACACAAGTAAAGCAGGAAATACTTTCTATGTAGACAAAAATGGAAATATAACAGATGAAAAGCCATCTACTGGAGGAGGGTATAAAACAGCAGCAGAATTATTTGATGTAAATAAAGAAAAATATTCGGCAATTAAAGGTATCACTGATTCAACTACAGATGAAAACTTACACATAGGAGACTTTATAAACTATAAAGCAGGAACATGGACAGATGCTGAAATAAAAGCAATAAGAACAGGAGCAAAGGACTCTAAAGTAGAAGCAAACGGAAAGAACGGCGAACTTCCTGACCAAGATTTTCAATTTGGAGGGTTTGCAGTAGATGATAGTAGAGATGGGAATGCAATGCCGTATGGTGATACGTATAAATATGCAAAATTTTCTGATGGGAAAGATATTTCAGGTTGGAGAGTATTTGATGTAGATACGGAAAGAAATACGATAACCTTAATTTCAGCAGGATGTCCTGAAGATTATTATCATCCTTTTGGAGAAAATTATGGATATATAAGTGAATATATATTATCAGGAAATAAAAACAATAGTGCTAATGAGGTAAATTTTGATACCTATACAAAAAGAGATTGGAGCAACTATGTAGTAGCACCAGCAACAGGAGCAAATGCAATAACAAAAGCAGACTTAGATAATTGGTATAAAAAATATATGGAAGTGGATAGTAGCTTTGATTCTTTTGACGATTATAATGGGTTTCGTAGGGTATATAAAACAAGATATGAAAACCTAATTGACAATTATTCATATTATTGGCTTGCGTCTGCCCGCAGCAGCAACTCCGTGTATAGTATGGCCCCTGCCGGCCGCTATACTTCCTTCGTCAGAAGCGGTGCGTTTGTTGTGCGTGTCCTTATTACTCTAAGCTCTGATATCCAGTTGTCAAAAAGTAGCGAAAAAACAGTCAAAAATATTGTTGGTGATTCGGATCGTAGCCATAATTCTTACACTTATAATGTGTGGGATATAAAATAAGGTTGGTCCCGAGCAAGCCTTGTGTCTGCTGGGGCATTACGCATTTTAAGAGGTGGTAAATGGGAATAATTACAGTTGTGAAAGCTGTAAAAGAAATACATACAGATAGTGTAATATTAATGCACATTGGGGACGTAAAAGATGTGCAAAAATAAATATTGCAAAAAAGCAAATGAAATAAAAAAATACCACTTATAAATAGTGGTAAAATAAAAAATAGTTAAATTGCCTTAAGTATGATGCTATTACATAGCACTTACCGAGATAATGGCATACAAAAAAGGACTTACTGTTTAACTATATTAAGTTTAACATTTTTGAATTATAGAGTCAAGGAAATTTGAAAAAATAATTGACATTTTGAATAGGTTCAAGTATAATAATTATATAAAGATGAGATACCACTTAAGATGTGGCGTATCGCTAAATAAGTATTATTAAGAATACATCTCTAACGACCAGGCAGAGATGTGTTTTTTTCGTTATCTAGTTTTCTTATTGTAACAACTAATGCTACGAATAAGCTAACTGTGACAACGGTTACTATTGCAAGATCAGTTAAAAGTATGTATATATAAAGTAAATAGACTTGTTCTAATAACATACGCATCGCCTCCTCTCTTATGTAGGATAAACGATAGCGCCACACTCTGCTTATCTCATCTTCATCGCATATTATATAAAAGTTTTTAGAAAAAGTCAATCAAATGTTCGTAAAAAATGTAAATTTATTCCAAAAAATATAATACCAAAAAATGTCCAATTTTTAAGAAGAATAAATAGAAAAAATTACACATATAGAGAAATCAATAAAACATAGAGTACCAACAATTTTGAGAATTTGATAAGACATTTTGCCGTGTGGAGGTAAGGAGGCGATACCGAAAGGTGTCGAATTCTTACCTCTTAAAAATTGAAAAATTTTTAAGATTAAGGTAGAAGTTTTCTGTGTAATTTAATGTATATTTATTAGAAGGACTTAAGGCTAGTAATAGTACAAGTTATTCTTAAATAAGTATATATAGGTGACAGCGAATGGAGGATAGATACATTAAGCTAAAAATAGAATATGTTGTAAATAATTTATTATATGAAAAAGATGTAATTGATAAAAATTTATATGAGCAAACCTCAAAAAAGATTGATAAATTGCTATTTGAAGAGAATAAAAAAATTTTACTTCACCATTGACCTAAAGTATATTGATTTTATAAAATGTAAAAGTATTAATTGTAATAAGGTTTTATAAATTGAAATTTGTAAAATTAAATTTACTGCAAATGTTGTAGGGGTCGCCGCCTTCGGCGACCCGAATACAACAAATAAATTACAATTGCGGGTCGCCCAGGGGTGCGACCCCTACGGATTTGGAAACAATTCTATCCCTACAAACAAAAATTTAAAGGATGGTGGTGTATTGACACTATATGAGATGAAACAAGCATTATCAAATGGCAAAACAATATTTGACCTGCCACTTAAAGTTAGTTATTATGCTAGAGTTTCAACTGAAAAGGAAGAGCAAATTAATTCTTTGGAAAACCAAGTTGCCTTTTTTGAAGATTACATTAAAAAGAATACAAATTGGACTTACATCTGTGGCTATGTAGATGAAGGAATAAGTGGAACAACATCATTAAAAAGAGAAAACTTTATGAAAATGATAGAAGATGCAAAAAACAAGAAGTTCGATTTAATTGTTGCAAAAGAAGTTTCCAGATTTTCTCGTGACACAATTGATAGCTTGCTATATACCAGAAAATTATTAGAATATGATGTTTGTGTGTATTTTTTATCAGACAATATTGTTACAGCATCAAATGATGGAGAATTAAGGCTTACAATTATGTCTAGTATGGCACAAGATGAAGTCCGCAAAATATCAGAAAGAACAAAGTTTGGATTTAAGAGGGCAATAGAGAAGGGAACGGTTTTAGGTACAGATAATATATGGGGTTATAAAAAAGATAAAGGAAGGCTTGTAATAGATGAGAAAGAAGCGGAATTGATTAGAGAAATTTTTGATATGTATGCAAATGATAGTAAAATAGGACTTAAAAAATTATCTTTGGCTCTGCAGCAAAAAGGTTATTACAATCGAAATCGGAAATCCTATTCATCAAAACACTTTAAAAAAGATAATTCAAAATCCAAAATACAAGGGCTATTACACAGGAGGACTTTCAACAGTAGTAGATTATAGAAGTAAAAAGAGAAATTTTAATGAACAATCTAAGTGGAAAGTTTTTAAAGATTATGAAAAAGTACCACCAATTATTTCTGAAGAACTATGGGAAAAAGCAAATCAAAAATTACTTGCTAGAAGTAAATCAGCAAAGATGTATCAAAAACATCAAACAAAGTATCCATTGTCAGGCAAGTTATATTGTGAAAAACATGAATGTGGTTTTGTAAGAAAAATAAGATATTATAAAGATAAAAGAGATGTGACATTTTGGTATTGTTCTGACTTCCATAAAACTGGTAAAAAAAGTTGTATTCCTGCTTGTTTTAAAGAAGAAGAACTTTATGATATTTTGCTATCTGTATTTAAAACTTATGAAGTCTACAAAGAAGAAATTTGTGAAGAACTATTATCATTTTATCAAGATTTATCAAAAACAGAAGAAAACATAGAGAGAGAAAATAAATTACAAATAGAATTAGATGTACTTAGGAAAAGACAAGATAAACTGCTGGATTTAGCACTAGATGGACTTTTAAGCAAAGAAGATTTATCAAGCAAGAAAGTAATTATTGAAAAACAAATTGAGCAAATAAAGCTAAAATTAAAGGAAATAGAAAGTAAAAAAGCAAAAGTAGAAGATAAGAAACAGTATAATAAAATGCTAAAAGAAAATATTACAAAAGAGTTAGATATAACAAAAGAAAATCTAGAAAATTACATAGAAGAATTACTTGATAAAATTATTGTAATAGAAAAAGAAAATATGAAAGAGGCAGAATTAAAAATAATACTTGTAGGAAATAAAATAATAAATATTGGTAGTCTGCAAGAACCCAGGCAAATCAGTCAAATAGTGCAAAACAAAAGACTGATTATAAAAAACTCCAACTTTGTCACTCCCATGCACATGGTAAGTGCTTGTTTTCCTGATGTGCATGCCTTCCTAAAAAAACCATCTAAGTTAAAGGCAATTCTAGGAAGATATCCCAAATCTTCTAAAATTGTAAACAATGGAAAGAATATTGCCATAGGAGGGAGCATAACTGCTACAACCCAACCTAAAGTTCTAAACATACCATAAGCTAAAACTGAAGTAAGACAATTTGGACTATTAAAAAATTCTAACAAATTAACGAGTTTTCCCTCAATAAAGTTAAAAAAATCAGATAACAATTGAGAGGGATAATTTGCCCCAGTAATAGTAATCCAAAATATAAGTGCAAAAAACAAAAGCATTATTGGAATACCAGTAAGTTTTGAAGTAAGAATTTTATCTATTTTTTTATTTCTATTATTGTAATTAAGCATTTTATATCTAGTTACTTTAAGAGCAGTATTCTCACTATAAAACATAATCGTAGATACTATTTTATCTTTAAAAAGTGATGAAGTAATATCATTTTTTATTAGGTTCTCTTTTGCCTTAGATAAGCTATTTTGTATAATTTCATTTCCTAATAATTTTAAATTCAAATAATTTTCTATTGATGAGATGATTTTTTTATTTCCTTCTAGGAGTTTTAAGGTAATCCATCTATAGTTATTAAATTTATTATTATGTAGCAAATTTTTTACATTTTGTTCTAATATATCAATAGCACTTTCAACACAATCTTCATATTTTACTTTAAAATACTTTTTATCTTCATCTGAAGAGCAAACATCGTAAATATTATGCATTAAATTTTTTAGAGTTTTCTTTTTTCTTGCAACAGTACCAACAACAGGAACACCTAACTCAAGAGACAATTTATCTAAATCTATTTCAATACCTTTTCTTTTAGCTTCATCAAGTAAATTTACACAAACAACTACTTTATTTGTAATTTCTAGTATTTGATAAACTAAGTTTAAATTTCTTTCTAAACAAGTGCTATCTACAACAACAACTGTACAATCAGGATTACCAAAGCATATATAATCTCTTGCTATTTCTTCTTCTTGTGAATTGGACATAATAGAATATGTACCAGGTATATCTACCAATAAAAAATTTTTATTCATATAATTAGTAATACCCATAGCATTACTAACAGTCTTTCCGGGCCAATTTCCTGTATGCTGATGAAGTCCTGTAAGAGAATTAAAAACAGTACTTTTACCAACATTAGGATTTCCGGGCAATTGCAATAGTAAAATCACATTTATTTTTTAAAACTTCTATATTATCATTTAACAGTTTACTACCAGTTGAACTAGAAGTAAGCCCCATAAAATCACCTCTCTTCATATAATGTATGTAATAAGAGTTAAAGTGTGATTTTGAGTATAGATTAATTTTCATATAAATAACTAACCTGTACTCAAAATTAATTCTATATTTGTATATTTATTAATCTAGAATCTTCTTTTCTTAAAGCAATAATAGTTCCTCTTACTTCATAAGCAATAGGATTTCCCATAGGACTTTTGAAAATTGCTATTATATTAGTTCCATTAACTAAACCTAAATCTAACAATCTTCTTCGTAAATCACCTTTGCAATCTAAATTTGAAATTGTAGCAATTTTGTTTATATCTAATTTGTCTAAAGTTATTTTATTCATTGTATCCCCCAAAAATCAATAATTATTGCATAATTATTGATTCAATTAATAGTTAATAGTAAATAGTTAAAAGTAAATGTATAAAAATTGCATAATGTAATTTTCATTATGTAGTTTTTACTTTTAATTATTTACTGTGAGTATTTACACTCACTCTTGTTATTAATATATGTAAAAATATTAACAATTGACACTTACTGTCAAAAAATATATAATGTAAAAGAAATATGAAATTAAAGGAAAGAGGTATATAAAATATGGATAAAAAACGTGGATTTGAAATTGCAAAAGGATATGAAAATAAAAATATAAATTTACCAAAAAGATCAACAAAGAATTCAGCAGGATATGATATAGAAGCAGCAGAAGATTGTATTATTCCGGCATTTAAGTTAGGACAAAAACCAGTATTAGTAAAAACTGGATTAAAAGCATACATGGAATCTGATGAGGTTTTGATACTTGCAAATAGAAGCTCTAATCCAGGTAAAAAAGGATTAGTTTTAGCAAATAGTATAGGAATAGTAGATAGTGATTATTATGAAAATCCTGATAATGACGGACATATAATGTTTGCTTTCTATAACTTCAAGGATGAAGATATAGAAATAAAAAAAGGTGAAAGAATTGGACAAGGGATGTTCCAAAAATATTTAGTAACAGATGATGATGTAGCATCTGGTAAAAGAATAGGAGGATTTGGTTCAACAAATTAGGAAATTATGTAAAATATTCCAAAAATTCCTTTGACTTACAACCAATTTTATGGTATAATAAAAAAGGTTGAGATAGTAAAAAAGATTAAAAAAGGAGTGACTTATATGTTTAATGTTGGTGATAAAGTTGTATATCCAATGCATGGTGCAGGAACAATAGAAGGAATTGAAGAAAAGGATATTTTAGGAGAAAAACAAGCTTACTACATAATTAAAATGCCAGGAGAAGTAAAAGTTATGGTACCTACATCAAAGGCAGAAGGAATTGGAGTAAGAGATATAATAGATAAGGAAACAGCAAGTAAAGTTTTTAAAGTATTAGAAACAGATTCTACAGAAATGGATATGAATTGGAATAAGAGATATAGGGATAATATGGATAAAATGAAAAGTGGAGATGTTTATGAAGTAGCAGACGTTGTAAGAAACTTAAGTTTTAAACAAAAAGAAAAAGGACTTTCAACAGGTGAAAAGAAAATGTTATTAAATGCAAAGCAAATATTAGTTAGTGAGCTTACACTAGCTGAAAATTCAAATAAAGATGAAATGGAAGAATTAGTTAATAATACTATAAATAATTCATTTATAGAGTATAGCAAAAACCTTGGGAATAACACACCAGATAATGTAGTTAAAAAATTTATTCCTTTTAATGGAACTCAAAATTAGTAAATTAACGAAAAAAAATCCTAACTTGTTTAGGATTTTTTTGATTTATTAAATTAAGAAGGATTTCAAAACTAGTTGTCGAATAATATTATTATGTAAAAGAAGGGCGTAAAAAATGGTGAGATATAGTGAAGAATTAATAGATGATATAAAAAATAGTAATGATATAGTAGA
Organism: uncultured Clostridia bacterium; assembly: GCA_947629355.1. Taxonomy (GTDB): domain Bacteria; phylum Bacillota; class Clostridia; order TANB77; family CAG-508; genus CAG-452. The sequence continues at coordinate 16,889 of CANRDJ010000013.1, read as the reverse complement.
TATAATATCACAATATGTAATATTAAAAAGAAGTGGTAGAAATTTTTTTGGATTATGTCCTTTCCATAAAGAAAAAACACCTTCTTTTTCTGTTTCACCAGACAAGCAAATTTTTCACTGCTTTGGATGTGGAGCAGGGCGGAAATGTTATTCATTTTATAAGCAAGATTGAAAATATAGACTTTAAAGAGAGTTTAGAAATTCTAGCAGAAAAAGCAGGAATAACACTTCCAATATTAGAAAACGGAATAGATAGTAAAAAACAGTTACTAAAAGAAAAATTATATGAAATAAATAAAGAAGCGGCATTATATTATCATCAAACACTATATAAAGACATTTCGAAGCCAGCACAAGAATATGTAAAAAAAAGAAAATTAGACAATAAAACTTTAAAAACCTATACAATAGGATATGCACCTATAAACAGTAACTTATATAAAATTTTAAAAGAAAAAGGTTTTACTGATGAAGAGATATTAGCATCTAACTTAGTAAATAAAGTTGGAAATAATTTTATAGATAGGTTTAAAAACAGATTAATATTTCCAATACAAGATGTAAGAGATAGATATATTGCATTTGGTGGGAGAGTTCTTGATAATTCACTTCCTAAGTATATAAATTCTCCAGAGAATATTGTGTATAGTAAAGCAAGAAATTTATATGGGTTGAATGTAGCTAAAAAATTAAAATTAGAAAAATTAATTATAGTTGAAGGATATATGGATGTAGTATCACTCCATCAAAGAGGGATAGAAAATGTTGTTGCATCATGTGGTACTGCACTTACAGAAGCTCAAGGAAGGCTACTTAGAAAATATGCAGAAAAAATAATAATTTCTTATGACTCAGATGCAGCAGGACAGGCTGCAACATTAAGAGGACTAGAAATACTAGCAAGCCTAAGATGTGATATAAGAATACTTCAAATGGATGGAGCAAAGGATCCAGATGAATACATTATAAAATATGGAAATGGAAAATTTAATAATTTAGTAGATAAAGCAATTTCTTTAATAGAATTTAAAACAAAAGTGCTAAAAAAAGATTTAGACTTGAATAATGTAAATGATAAAATTAAGTTTTTAAATGAAATAGCAAAATTAGTAAGTACAGTTGATAATAAAATTGAACAAGAAGTATATATAGATAAAATTTCTATGGAATATAATATTTCAAAAGAAGCAATATATGCAGAAATAAATAAATTAAACTATTCCAGAAATCAAGGTAAAAAAACCTTAGAAAGTAGCTACACAAGAAATAATATCATTAAGAAAAAGAAAGTTTTACCAGATGCTTTACTAAAAAGAGAAAACATGATTATAGGAATTTTATTGGAAGGCAAATTAGAAGTATATGAACAAATAAAAAACATATTATCACCAGAGGATTTTAAAAAAGAAGAAAACAACAAAATAATGCAAAAATTGTATGAAGAATTTGAAAAAGGAAATAGTAATATAAATAATATATTAGAAATTTTTAATGACGATGAAAATATTATTAGTATACTTACAGAAATTATGGCAAATGACTATGAAATAAAGAATGACAAAAAAGCTATTGAAGATTTAATAAATAATTATAAAAAAGAGAAACTAACTAATAGAAAAAAGGAGATAATTGATTCTTTAAATAATAAGGAAATAGATAAGCAAGAAGAAATTAGTTTAGAAAAAGAATTACAAGATATAATATTAGAATTGGCTCAAATAAAGTAGGAGGTTAAATAATGGGGAAATCAAAAAAGGATAATGAAGAAATAATTGAAGAATTAAAAATTAGTAATAAAAAAGAAAAAGAAAAGAAAGCTGAAAAAGATGTAAAAGGAAATACAGTAAAAACTGAAAAAGAAAAGAAAGCTGAAATATCAGATGATACAAATAAAAAAGTTCAAGACATATTGAATAAGGCAAAGGAAAAAGGACAGATTACCTATGGAGAACTTGCCACACAATTAGGAGATATTAATGTTGAGCAAATAGATAAAGTTTTTGATGCTTTTGAAGAATTCGGAGTAGATGTGTTAAAAGATGATTTAGAAGAACCAGATATTGAAGATTTGAAAGAAGTAGAAGACATAAAATTAGAAGATATAAATACAATGAATTTTGATGGCGTTAATATTGATGATCCAGTTAGAATGTATTTAAGAGAAATAGGAAAAATACCATTATTAACCTTTGAAGATGAATTGCAACTTGCTAAGGAAATTTTAGAAGGAAACGAGGAATCAAAACAAAAGCTTGCAGAATCAAATTTAAGATTAGTGGTAAGTATTGCTAAAAAATATGTAGGAAGAGGAATGCTTTTCTTAGACTTAATTCAAGAGGGAAATATGGGGCTTATTAAAGCAGTAGAAAAGTTTGACTATAAAAAAGGATATAAATTTAGTACTTATGCTACATGGTGGATTAGACAAGCTATTACAAGAGCAATTGCAGATCAAGCTAGAACAATAAGAATACCAGTTCACATGGTAGAAACAATTAATAAATTAATAAGAACATCAAGACACTTACTTCAACAATTAGGACGTGAACCAACGCCAGAAGAAATTGCAAATGAAATGGAAATATCAGTAGAAAAAGTAATGGAAATTCAAAAAATTGCTCAAGATCCAGTATCATTAGAGACACCAATAGGAGAAGAAGATGATAGCCATTTAGGAGATTTTATTCAAGATGAGGATAGTCCAGCACCACAAGATTCTGCAGCATATACACTTTTAAAAGAGCAATTAGAAGAGGTGATGAACACATTAACACCAAGAGAAGCAAAAGTTTTAAAATTAAGATTTGGTTTAGAAGATGGAAGAGCAAGAACACTTGAAGAAGTAGGTCGTGAATTCATGGTAACACGTGAGAGAATAAGACAAATAGAAGCAAAAGCTTTAAGAAAATTAAGACATCCAAGTAGAAGTAAGAAGTTGAAAGATTATATGAATTAAATATTTGACAAATTAAGCTATTTATGGTAAACTATATTTAGATTTATGTAATTTTATATAAAAGAGGTGAAAAGTTCTTAAAGCATTTAAGAACAAATATATGGAAGATACAAAAAAAAGAAATATTTTTTCAAGAATGTTTGAAATGGTGAAAAAAGGTTGGAAAAGATTAGGAGAACCAGATATAGATAATCTAGTTGATATAAATGATGCTAGTACAGCAAAAGAAGTTAGAAGAATTCAAGAAGTTCAAGAACAAGTACATGAACAAAAAGGATTTGTACCGAGAGCAAAGGTTAGTGAAAGAAAAGCACAAGATAAAGTAAAAGGAAATAATACAAATGAAAGAAGACCAAAATCATTAGGAGAGTATTAGAAGAAATATAATACCATATTAAAACAGAAAATTTTAAAAATTTTCTGTTTTTTATTGACAAAACTGGTTAAACTTATTATAATAATACAAGTTTAATATGGCGAAGTAGCTCAGTTGGCTAGAGCAACCGGTTCATACCCGGTAGGTCATGTGTTCGAATCACATCTTCGCTACCAAATAAAATCACAATAAAATGTGGTTTTATTTTTTACTCAATAAAAATCTCTAACCTTAGAATTAACTAAGGTTAGAGAAAAATTTGTAACCCTAATTGAAGGCTACGGAGGTTTAGTGTTATGATACATTGCAAGAATTTCATCACGATGATCGCGATAAATGTCTTTCCAATGTTTTTTGCATTTGCATTTTGGTTTTTGCATTGAGCAAAACTGACATGTCAGTTTCCGTTTTTGGGCATTAGAAATTGCCATTATATTACCTCCAAATAAATAGTATATATAAATTATAACACAAAAAGCAAAAAAATGCAAAACAAGAGCTTTTTAAGCTCTTGTTAAAATATTAAATTATTTTTTAGATTTAACTTCTGGTATAATTATTTTTTTCTTTTTATCATCTTCACTTTTAGGTTTAGGTTTTGCAACATTTAAATGATCAAATACAGGAGAAAACTCTAAGTTTGTTCCATCACCTGTAACTACTTCGATTTCCTTTTTTTCATCCTCGATATCTTTTGACATATGATATCACCTCTTAATTTATATTATATATTAATAATATCATAAAAAAATAAGGATGTCAAAACATTGACATTTTAACCTATAAATGCAATAATATATATTGTTGAAATAGAAAAAAGCCTAAAAAGTTATTATTAACAAGGAGAAATAGAAGTGGATATAGATAAGACTAAATCAATAATTGAAGCAATATTATTTTCAGCAGGAAGAATAGTAGAAACAAAAGAGATCATGGCAATACTTGAATTAAGTAATGAGGATGTTGATACTATTCTTCAAAATATGAAAGCTGAATTTGATGAGCAAAACAGAGGTATAGAAATTATTAAAGTAGATAATGGCTATCAACTATGCTCAAGAAAAGAATATTATGACTATATATATCCAATATTTGATAATAGGGCTAAACCTAATTTATCTGCTGCTGCACTAGAAACTTTATCCATAATTGCATATAATCCTAAGATAACGAGATCAGAAATAGAACAAATTAGAGGGGTAAATTCAGATGGAACCATATACAAATTATTAGAATATAACCTAATAGAGGAAGTGGGAAGGCTAGATGCTCCTGGAAGACCTACAATTTATTCTACTACAAAAGAATTTTTAAAGATGTTCGGAATTTCTAGTTTGAATGAATTACCAGAACTTCCTAAATATAAAATAGATGAAAACGAACAAATAGTTATTGATGAAATTGTAGAGGATAATTCTAATGAAAAATAATATAGAATACTCAACTAAAAACAAGAGATATATCTCAATATAAGGGAAGCCTATAATTTAAAATTTTATAGAAATATGTATATAATATTAATAAACAAAAGATGGAGGAAAAGTATATGAAATCACAAAGAGGTATAACTTTAACTTCTTTAGTAATTTATATAATGGTTGTGTTAATAGTAGTACGGGATACTTGCAACAATTACATTAAGTTTACAAGATAACATAAATGAAATTAATAAAGGAGGAAATAGTAGTTTAGAATTTGATAAGTTTAATATGTATTTTTTAAAAGATGTTAAAAAACAGGGGAATAAAGCATTTCTAATGTTAAATAATGGTATACAATTTTATACAGAATCAAATAATGTAAGAACATTGGAAAATAAATATAATTTTAAAAAAAATGATAATTGTATTTACTTAAATGATAATATAAAAATAGCAGAGAATATTGAAGATTGTATATTTTATTACGATGAATTAAATGGCAAGGGAATTATAAAAGTTAAAATTAAGGTAATAGATGGAGAGGAAAGAACAATAGAATACGTATTAAGTGATGAATCTTTTCTTTATTATGAAGATAAGTAAATAAGATGTAGACTATAATAATAAAATTTTAAATTAAGTAAAAATTAATTTACTATTTAGTAATATTACACTAAAAATCTAAATACAATTTAAGAAAAGTTATATTTAGGTGATTATATTGAAGAAAATTATATATATAAAGGAAACAGAAGAAAAGGCTACTACTATAAAAAGAATATTATTAAGTGTAAGTAAATTTTTTAATATAATAAAAGTACAAGATGATAGTATGTATTATCTTCCCATATTTAGAAATAACAAACTTTCAAAATATACTATAAAAAGATTAACAAATAAAATAAATATATTATTAGAAAAAAGTGGAGCAAATAATATTGTATTATCAGAATATTTAAATAATAAGCAGTTGTTTAAAAATTATTTATATAGTAAAAATATAAACATATTAAACGGAAGATTTTTATTTAAATGTTTGACATATAAAATAATTGAATATATATTTAAAGTTAAAAATAGTGCAATGGAATTTCGGCGAGGTCTCATTGCTAATTAATGATTTGGAAGATTTTAATAAAGAAATTATAATAAATATTGCAAAAAACATTAAAAGATTAAACATTATAACAAATCATATTAATAAATGTAAAAAAATAGAAAAATATTTATATAAAGAATTTGGAATAATGCTAAATATATCAAACAATAAACAAAGAAGTCTTCTAAAATCAGAAATAATTATTAATTTTGATTTTCCTGAGGAACTTATAAATAAATATAAAGTATATGATAATGCTATTATATTAAATATGAATGATAAAATAAATTTGCATAGTAAAAGATTTAATGGAATAAATGTTAATTATTATAAAATTGATATACCAGAAGAATACAAATTAGATGGATTTAAAGATGAAATAGTATATGAAAGTTTAATATATACAAAAAATAATTACAAAGAAATTTATAAGAAGATAAAAGAAGATAAAATAGAAATAAATAAGCTTGTAGGTAATAATGGTATTATACGAGAAAACGAAATTGTATAAATTTAATTCTTTTACTTGACAAAATTATAATACTAGAGTAATATTATTAAATAATATTTAAAGGAGAAATGCTAAATGGAAGAAAAAGAAGTATTATTAACACAGGAAGGATATGATAATTTAGAAAAAGAGTTAGAATATCTAAAAACTGAAAAAAGAACAGAAATATCAGAGCGTATTAAAGTTGCATTAGGCTTTGGAGATTTATCAGAAAACTCTGAATATGATGAAGCAAAAAATGCTCAGGCATCAAATGAAATTAAAATTGCAGAACTAGAAAACAAATTAAGGTATGCTAGAATAATAGATGAATCTGAAATAGATACAAAAACTGTACAAGTAGGAAACAAAGTAAAAGTATTAGATATGGAATACAATGAAGAATTAGTATATACAATAGTAGGTTCAACAGAAGTGGATTTATCACAAAACAAAATATCTAATGAATCTCCAATTGGTGTTGCACTACTTGGAGCAAAGAAGAATCAAGTTGTAGAGGCCCAAACTCCAGGAGGAGTAGCAAAATATAAAGTACTTGAAATAAAAAAATAGATAAATTTACCATTTTATGTAGACAAATCTTCCCAAAAGTAGTATAATAGTATTGTTAAATATAAAATTAGTATTCTAAAACACAAAGGTAGCGAATAAAATACTATAGAAAAGTAAAAGGGAGGAAAACAAATTGATTACAAATTATACAGAAAATAATTATCTAGTTTTAATAGGTAATATTGTTAGTGATAAAACATTTAGTCACGAAATTTATGGAGAAAGTTTTTATTTATTTAATTTGGAGATACCACGTTTAAGCGAAAATCATGACATAATTCCTATAACAATATCAGAAAGATTAATTGCAAATTTTGATTTAAGTATAGGAAGAAAGGTTGTTATAGAAGGACAATTTAGGTCATATAATAGCTATGAAAATGAAAAAAATAAATTAGTTCTTACAGTATTTGCAAAGGATATAATGGAATACAAAGATGAAGAACAAGATGAGCAGAAAGAAAAAATATCAAATGAAGTGGTATTAACTGGATATGTATGTAAAAAGCCAATATATAGACAAACTCCATTTGGAAGAGAAATTGCAGACATTTTGCTTGCTGTAAATAGAGCATATAACAAATCAGATTACATACCATGTATTGCATGGGGAAGAAATGCTAGATTTTGTGAAAATATGGAAGTTGGAACAGAAGTTAAAATAATAGGTAGAGTACAGAGTAGAACTTATGAGAAAAAATTTGAGGATGGAAGAGTAGAAAAAAGAGTTGCTTATGAAGTATCAATAGGTAGCTTAGAAGTAATAAATAAAAAAGAAAATGATGAAACAAGGGCAGAAGCTATATAGCTTCTGCTTTTAAATTAAAAATTCAACATAAATAGGATAGTGGTCTGATACTTTTGTTTCTATCACTTTATATCTTATAAGTTTTAAATGCTTTGAATAAAAAAATGAATCAATACATCCATTCCCTTCAGTAGAAAACCAAGTATTTTCAGTATTCTCAATAGACATTAATTTTTGTTTTAATATTTCATATTCCTCATATTTTTCTTTAGGAGTATGTAAATATTTGTGATTTCCAATTTTTGTAATCCCCACATTAAAATCCCCACCAATAATAATTGGTTCGGTTTTATTTATTTTAGAGATAATCTTAAGTAATTCCTTTGAAGTCAGTACTCTTTCATTTTCAAATGTTGACATATGAACAGAAAAAACGTTTATTTTTATATTTCCAAAAGAAATTTTATTACATAAAATACCTCTTTGTTCATGAGAGGGATTAGTTAAAGGTGATAAATAATTAGCAGAATATTCAATAGGAAATTTAGAAATAATCCCATCACCAAAAAATCCATTACTATATTTAATATTTGTTCCTATAGCTCTATATGTAAGACCTGTATATCTGCTAAGAATATATAATTGATTTCTATTGTAAGCTCTTTTAGTATACATGTCAATTTCTTGCAAGAAAATGATATCTGGTTTATATTTTTTTAAAAGCATTGCCTGCCTTCTTATATCTATTTTTCCGATCAAGACCTTCACCATGACGCATATTAAAAGTAATACATTTTAAAATCATAATTATCATCAACTCATTTCTTCAAGATAATTATATCAAAATAAAATAAAAAAACAATAACATAATACTATATAGTTGGTAACATGTAGTGTTTTGTAATTTTTTGTCGATGAAAAATTCTTTACAAATGTGTGATAGAGTAGTAAAATAAAAATGTTCTAAATTGTAGTTCTTACAATTTTTTAAAATCTTAAAAGTTTTTTTCTTTTTAGAATCCAAATTTATTAAATTTAATATTTAAGAGGTGATGCCTATCTGATTAATTATACTAAAAGAAATGTTTTTATAATTTCTTTAATTATATCTTTATGTATTTTTTTTATATTTAATTTTTCATTTAATAAATTGGGTGAACTATATGAATATGTAAAAATAAGCATAATAGAAAAAAATAATGAGAATAAAAATGAAGAAATTATGAAATATAGTGAATCAAAAGAAGAATCAGAAGGAACAGAAGAAATTAAAGAAGATATATGGCAAGTTGAGATTTCAAAAATAAATTTGATAGCTCCAATTTCTGAAGGAACAAATCAAGAAGTAATGCTAGAATATGTAGGCCATTTTGAAAACACTTCTGAATGGCAAGGGAATGTAGGCCTTGCAGCTCATAATAGGGGATATCCTATAAATTATTTTGCAAGGCTTAAAGAATTAAAAAAAGGAGATAGGATAAAATATATAACTAAATATGGAATAAGAACTTATTCTATAGAATTAACTAAAATAATAGAAGATACAGATTGGTCATATTTACAAGAAACAAAAGAAAATAAAATAACATTAATAACATGTGTAGAAAACAAACCAAATAAAAGACTCTGTATACAAGGAGTAGAAATAAAGGAGGAATAATTTTGAATAAAAAAATATCAATAATAATTAGTTTAATAGTAATATTAATAAATTTAATACCAGTGAAAAGTAGTGCTACAACACCAATAGATACTGCTTATATATACGCAACTAAAAAAACAGACGGTTTGCTTATATGGAATGGATTAGGAATACATACCCATATGGCAGTATATAAAGTAAATGGAAAAGAATATCCTGCATATTGTATGAACAGGGATTTACCAGGTGTAGAAATAGGAACTCCACAGACAGTTGATGTAAATAAATTAGTAAATAATGTAATGGTTTGGAGAGCAATAATAAATGGGTATCCATACAAAACAATATCACAATTAGGATGTAAAAGTGAAGAAGAAGCATATTTAGCAACAAAACAAGCAGTATATTGTATGCTTACAAATAGGGATGTAAATGAATATTCGGCTAACAGCGAATATGGAGAGTCAAGCAAAAGAACTTTAAATGCATTAAAACAAATAGTTAAAGCTGCGAGAAGCTCTTATAATACAAAAGTATCATCAGAACTTACAGTAAATCAAAAAAATAGTTTATGGCAAATCGATAGTTTAGATAATAAATACGTATCACAAACTTTTACTGTATCAGCAAATGCTAGCTTTAGTAAATACGTAGTAGAAATTAAAAACTTAGAGATTGAAGGTGTTAAAATAACAGATAAAAATAATAAGAAGAAAAAAGAATTTAAAGCAAACGAAGAGTTTAAGATATTAATACCAACGACAAACATTACAAAGGATGGAAATTTTACCATTAATGTATCAGGAGAGGTTGCAACAAAACCAGTTCTGTATGGAGAATCAAGAGACAGTAGTTTGCAAAATTATGCATTAACTGGTTATACATATGAAGATGGAAAAGGTACAAAAAAGGTATATTATACAAAAAATAGTACAAAAATAATAATTGTAAAAAAAGATAATACAGGTAAAAATACTTTAGAGGGAGTAGAATTTGAATTATTAGATAAAGACAAAAATGTATTATATACAGGACTTACTACAAATAAAAATGGACAAATAGAAATAGACAATTTATTGCCGGGAATATACAATATTAGGGAAACTAAAACTTTAGAAGGATATGAATTATATAATAAACTTATTGAAGTTAAATTAGATTTAAATGAAGAAGCTACTATTAATGTAATTAATTCCGAGCAAGAACCGAATATCGAAGTTGATAATAAAAAAACTAAGACTACAGTAAAGAATAGCAGAAGTAAAGTAGAGGTAAAACTTCCTAAAACAGGTATGTAATTAAGGCACTTTCCTTGACATTTATTTGCATACAATATATAATATCTCATGTGAAATTATAAAATTATATGAAAAGAAGGGAAGAGTGAAATAGATTAATGGCAACACAGCTCATAGTATTAGCCATATTAATTTTTGTAAATAGCTTTTTTGCAGCGACAGAAATAGCATTCATTTCAATAAATGATGCAAAGATTGAAAAACAAGCAAAAGAAGGAAATAAAAAAGCCAAACAAATAAAGAAAATGCTTAAAGAGCCAAGTAAATTTTTAGCTACAATACAAATAGGAATTACACTTGCAGGATTTTTATCTAGTGCATTTGCAGCAGATGCATTTGCAGATGATTTATCACCTGTTTTAGAAAAATTAATTCCATTAGGATTATCTGTTTGGAAGAGTATATCAATAGTTATAATTACAATGATACTTTCATATTTTTCTCTTGTATTTGGAGAGTTAGTACCAAAAAGATTAGCAATGAAAAATGCAGAAAAAATAGCATTTAGTACAGTACGAATAGTTAGAGCAATATCTATTATTACGGCTCCATTCGTAAAATTACTTACAGCATCTACAAATGGAATTTCGAGATTATTTGGAATAAGTGAAACTGATGAGGGAACAGTTACAGAAGAAGAAATAAGAATGATGGTAGATGTTGGAGAGGAAAAAGGATCAATTGAAGAGGAAGAAAAAGAACTTATAAACAATGTATTTGAATTTAATGACAAAGTGGTATCTGAAATAATGATACATAGAAAAGATATTTATGCAATAGATATTAATTCTGATATAGGAGATATTTTGAAGGATTTAGATGAATATAAATATAGTAGAATACCAGTATACGAAGATAATATTGATAATATTATAGGACTTTTATTCATAAAAGATTTGATTGCAAGTGTTAGTAAAAAAGAAAAGGTAAAAATATCTAATTTATTAAGAGAAGCATATTTCGTATCTGAAAATAAGCAAATAAATGAATTGTTTAAAGATTTACAGAGAAACAAACACCAGTTGGCAATAGTATTGGATGAATATGGTGGAACAGCAGGATTAGTCACAATGGAGGATATAATAGAAGAGTTAGTAGGAAACATATTTGATGAATATGATGATGAAAAAAAAGATTATGAAAAGATAGACGATAACACTTATATGATAAATGGTAGTGTATCTATACATGATTTAAGAAAAATTTTAAATGTTGAAATCCCTGAGGGAGAATATGATACATTATCAGGATATTTAATAGAGAAATTAGGAAGAATACCATTAGATAATGAAAATCCAATAATTGAAACAGATAAAGTAACATATAAAATCGAAGAGTATGAGGACAAAAGAATAATATGGGTAAAGGCCTGTAGAAATAATATAGAAGAGCAAGATGAATATAATAAAGACGAGGATGAAGATAAAAAAGAAATTGATGATTAAAAGACAGAGGCGGACTTGATTGTCCGCCTAAATACTTAAACAAAAAAGGAGTTTCCTATGTACAAAGAATTTGGAATAAAAGAAGAAATTATAAAATTATCAAAAGAGATAGAAAATGATTTAAAGCCAATATTTCATAAAATAGAAAAAATAGCAGAGCTTAATAGTTTAAAGGTTTTGATGTCTTTCCAAAAATACAATTTATCAGAAATGCATTTTAATGGAACAACTGGATATGGATATGGAGATATTGGAAGAGATACTATAGAAAAAATATTTGCAGATATTTTTAAAGCAGAAGATAGTCTAGTAAGAACACAATTTATATCAGGAACACATGCAATTTCTACAGCACTATTTGGAATACTAAGACCAGGAGATACTTTAATTAGTATTTCAGGTAAACCGTATGACACATTAGATGAGGTAATAGGAATAGAAGAAAATAATAGTTCTTTAATAAGCTATGGAATAAATTACGAACAAATTGACTTAGTAGATAATGACTTTGATTATAAGGCAATAGAAGAAAGATTAAAAAAGAGTAATGTGAAATTAGTGGAAATACAACGTTCTAGAGGATATTCTTTAAGAAAGACTATAGATTTAGAAAAAGTAGACAAAGTAATAAAACTAATAAAAAAAATAAGCAAAGATACAATTGTTATGATAGACAATTGCTATTGTGAATTTGTAGGGAAAAAAGAACCTACTGAAGTAGGAGCAGATATTGTAGTTGGTTCTCTAATAAAAAATTTAGGTGGTGGAATAGCACCAAATGGAGCTTATATAGTAGGAAAAAAAGATTTAATAGAACTAGCAAGTGAAAGGTTAACAGCACCAGGACTTGGCAAAGAAGTAGGACCTAGTTTGGGAATAAACAAGCAAATACTACAAGGATTATTTTTTGCACCGCAAGTTGTTGCCAGCAGCGTAAAAACAGCTATATTTGCAAGTAAAATACTTGAGGAATTAGGATACAGTGTAGAACCAAGATATAATGATAAAAGGTCGGACATTGTTCAAACAATAGAATTCGGAGATAAAGAAAAATTAATAAAATTCTGTCAAGGTATACAAGCTGCGTCTCCAATAGATTCATCATCTGTTCCAGAACCATGGGATATGCCAGGATATACAGATCAAGTTATAATGGCAGCAGGAGCATTTACACAAGGTTCATCAATAGAACTATCTTGTGATGCACCAATAAGGAAACCTTATATTGCATTTATGCAAGGTGGACTCACATATGAGTATGGAAAGATCGGAGTTATGAAAGCAGTATCAATGCTTTAATTAAATAAAAAATTGTTGTTTGTTGAATTAAATTAATTTTTATATCCGTAGGGGCAGATTCCATATCTGCCCGCGAATTATTTATTGTTTTTCGGGCGGAAATTGATTCCGCCCCTACACATTTGCAATAAATTTAACAAAACAAATTACAATTCATAACGGAGGATAATATAAATGAACAAAGTTATCATAATTGGTGGAGGACCTGCGGGAATGATAGCGGGAATATCAGCAGCAAATATTGGAGATAGAGTAACAATAATTGAAAAAATGAATTCATGTGGGAAAAAGCTACTTATAACAGGAAAAGGCAGATGTAATATAACAAATAGCACAGATATAAATGGATTCATTGAAAATACACCATGTAATGGAAAGTTTCTTTATGGAGCTCTAAAGAATTTTGATAATAATGATATTATAGATTTATTAGAAAATGAAGGAGTTAAAACTAAAATAGAAAGAGGAGGAAGAATATTTCCTATTTCTGACAAATCTCAAGATGTATTGAATGCTTTACTAAAAATATTAAAGAGATCAAATGTTATGATATTAACAAACACTGAGGTAAAAAAAATAATTGTAGATGATGGCTTAGTAAAAGGAGTAAAACTAAATACGGGAGAAGAATTAAATGCAGATAAAGTAATACTCGCAACAGGAGGTAAAAGCTATCCAGCAACAGGATCCAATGGTGATGGATATATGCTTGCAAAAGAATTAGGACATACTGTAACTAGAATAAGACCATCACTAATACCGCTTATTTCAAAAGATGAAGAATGTAGAAAACTTCAAGGATTATCTTTAAGAAATGTTGCAATAAAACTAAAAAATAATAACAAAGTTATATATGAAGACTTTGGAGAAATGTTATTTACACATTATGGTGTATCAGGACCAATAATATTAAGTGCATCAGCTCATTTAATAAGATATAAAAATATAGATAAATTGTTTGAAGAGGGAAATATAAAACTTGAAATAGATTTAAAGCCTGCACTAACAGAAGAAAAGTTAGATATAAGAATTTTAAGGGATTTTGAGAAAGTAAAAAATAAAGAGTTTAAAAATAGTTTAGAGAAATTACTTCCACAAAAGCTAATTCCAGTAATAATAGAAAAGACAAAAATAAATCCGTACAAAAGAGTAAATGAAATAACGAAAGAAGAAAGACAAAGAATAATAAATATACTTAAATGTTTTAAAATTACTATAAACGGTATAAGACCAATAACAGAGGCTATTATTACATCAGGGGGAATAGATACAAAAGAGATAAATCCAAAAACTATGGAATCTAAAATTATAAAAGGATTATATTTTGCAGGAGAAATAATAGATGTAGATGCTTTAACAGGTGGATTTAATCTGCAAATAGCTTGGTCCACACGGATATACTGCAGGACTTTAAATTGGTTCTAGAACCATCTTGAGATATGTATAAAAAAATATAAAAGTAATTAACTAAAAAATGAAAAAGAATATCAAAAGTTTTGATATTTTTTATTAGTTAATAAATTATTTAAAAATAAGAATGAAATAAATTATAGTAAAAATAAAATATGTAAATAATAAATTATATAACATATAAAAATTCCAAGAAATATTGAAAAAGAAAAATGTATAAATTATAATAAACACAACTAAAGATGTAAATAATATCAATTATTTAATTTTGTTATTAAAAATCTAACGAAAAGAAAGAGGGAAAAAACAAATGAAAAAAGTATATATAGAACTAAATGAAAACCTTGTAAATAAGCTATCTGTAAGGAATACTAATAATGAATACCAAATTGAGTTGAAAAACCACAGAGGAATAACCCTAATAGCATTAATAATCACAATAATTATAATGTTAATATTAGTAGGAGTAACGGTGAATGTATCCCTTCAAGGAGGATTATTTAACAAAGCAAGAGAGGCTACAAAACAAACACAAAAAGAGATAGACAAAGAACAATTACAAGTTGCAGTATGGGATTCATATAATAATCAAGGAAATTTAGATTTGGATAAATTAAAGGATAATTTACCCGAAGGTTTTTCAGAAAAAGAAGGAACATATGAAAGTGAAAAAGGGAATTTATTCATAATAGAAAATGGAATGGTAAAAGATGTTAAATGGACACAAGATGAAAAAGGAAATATATTATATGAAGAAAAAGAATCAGGTATAAAAATAGGAGACTACGTAAATTATGAAAATATTTTACAAACAAATCCAGTAACAGTAAATGAAAATACACAAGTTATTAAAGACTTGCAAGAATATTCGGGATTAAAAGAAGCAAAAATTAATGGAGTGACAACAGAATATAATTCAAAAAGTCAAATAAGCCAAGAAACAGACTTAAAATGGAAAGTATTAGATGTAAAAAATGGAAACTTAAGATTAATAAGTGAAAAACCAACTAAATCAAAAGTATATTTATATGAATATAACGGATATAATAACGCAGTATATTTACTAGATGAAGTGTGTAGCACCCTATATTCAACAAGCAAAGGAACAGCCCAAAACCTAAAAATAGAAGATATAGAAGATAAGACAAAATATGATTACACACAATATGAAAACTCATATGTAGAAACAGGAAAATATGGAGGTACAAAAGAATATACAGATGATGGATGCAGATATTACCCAGAAATATTTGCAAAAGAGAAAAAAGGATGGGTAGATGACAAACAAGGAACGGAATATGATTTAGGTGAGCAAAATAAATTAATAAATCAAACAGAAGCAAAAAAAGCAGAAAGCAAAATAAAAATAACCCAAACTTATTGGTATAGAGAAATGCAGAAAAATGATTGGAAGAATGAAACATATCAAAACATATTCATAAAAGATGTAACTAACAACACAACTTCAAACTACGACAGATATTGGCTTTCGTCTCGTTGTATGATTGCAAACTCCAGTCTTGCGGATTTCCGTGTGCACGATGTAGAGATTGGTAGCGTGGGTGCTTACAGCTTGTATAATTCTAAAAACGGCCATAACGGTATTGCGTATCCTGTGCGTCCCGTAGTTTCTCTATCATCTGACATCCAAATTAACAAAGAAAAGGTTGGAGATACATGGCAAATTGTGAAATAAATTTGTTTTGTGAAAGGAATGGTGCAATGCAGGGTAATCCTGCTCTGTATACTGCTAATTAATTCAAATTACACTGAAAGTAACATATAAATATACAAAAATTCCAAAAAATGTTGAAAAAGAAAAATGTATAAATAATAAATATAACTAAAAATGTAAAGAATATCAATTAAGAAATATTTAATTTTATCGTTTTATTGGTATGACTAAGAACTTTGAAATTTAAATATTAGCAAATTTATAGCGCTCTATAATAAATTAGGGTGCTATTTTTTATTTACAAATGATTAATCAAAAAAACAAAATAATTATATATAATAAAAAAACTTTTTTATTATTCAAAGTAAAATAAGGAAAAAAGGTTAGTTTTTAAAGTAAAATCTATTTTAGTAAAAAAATGATTGTATTAAAGAAAGTTCCTAAAAATAAGGACTTT
>CANRDJ010000012.1 GCA_947629355.1 uncultured Clostridia bacterium | reverse complement strand
CATAATTATTATATCAAAAAGGAGGAATTTTTTTACTCATAGCTAGAAGCTTTTAGAACCCCCTGTAAAACAGGGGGTTTTCGTTACACAAATAATAAAAATATAGGCATTTATTAAGTGCCTATATTTTTTTTGAAAACCAAACACTTATTTAAAGTATAACATTGATAATTATACTTTTTTTGACAATATTGTTGACAATAACATAGATATATTATATAAATATTTATGTAATATTGATTATATTAAATAAAAAATACAAGTAATGGTGAGCATATGTGTAAATTAGAAAAAAATTTTTTAGTAGGTTATACAGGATTTGTTGGATCAAATTTATTTGAGCAGTTTAATTTTGACAAAGGATTTGATTCAAAAAACGTGCAAGAATCTTTTAATCAAAAACCAAATATATTAGTTTATTCTGGAGTGCCTGCACAAAAATTTATAGCAAACAATAATCCTGATGCAGATCTCGAAGTGATAAAAGGAGCAATAGAAAATATTATAAAAATTGAACCTAAAAAAATAATTTTAATATCTACAATTGATGTTTACAGTAGTCCTGTGAATGTTGATGAGGATTCGAATATTCCTGAAAACCATGAAGCTTATGGAAGAAACAGAAGATATTTAGAAAATTGGGTTCAAAGCAATTTTGAAGATTATTTAATTGTGCGTTTGCCAGCACTATATGGCAAAAATTTGAAAAAGAATTTTATATATGACTTAATTCATTTTATACCAAGTTTATTAAAAGAAGAAAAATTTAAAGAATTAAATTTATTAAATCCTAAATTAGAAGGTTATTATACAAATCAAAATAATGGATTTTACAAATGCAAAGACTTAGACGAATCGAATAAAAAACAGTTAAAAGAGATGTTTAAAGACTTAGGATTTTCAGCATTGAATTTTACTGATAGTCGAGGTACATTTCAATTTTACAATTTAAAATTCTTATGGAAACATATAGAAATAGCTTTAAAAAATAATATAAAAATTTTAAATTTAGCTACGGAACCGATAACAATAAATGAGTTATATAAGTATATTTATAATGAAGAATTTACAAATGTATTAGATTCAACAGTACCAAATTATAATTTTAAAACTAAACACTATAAAATATATGATGGTAAAAATGGATATATTTTAAACAAAGAGTTTATTTTAGAAGATATAAAAAATTTTGTTTTAGAAAACACGTTGGAAGAAAATGGGTTATGCATTTCAAATATAGCATGGGAAGAAAAATACAATGATGAAATGTATGAATTCTTAAAAGATAGAGGAATTAAGCATTTAGAAATAGCTCCAACTAAGTTAGTAGGTAACAATCCATATGATCATATAGATGAAGCAAAAAATATAAAAGAAAAAATAGAAGAAAAATATAATATTAAAATTAGTTCAATGCAGTCTATATGGTATGGAAAAAATAAAAATATTTTTGAGAGTGAAAACAGTAGAGCTGAATTATTAGAATATACAAAAAGGGCTATAGATTTTGCTTCAGCTATAAATTGTTCTAATATTGTGTTTGGAAATCCAAAGAACAGAAATATGAATAATTATGATAAAAATTATGATGAAGCAATACAGTTTTTTAGAGAATTAGGTAAATATGCAGAAACAAAAGGTGTAATTGTTGCAGTCGAACCAAATCCAACAATTTATGGAACTAATTTCTTGAATAATACTATAGATGCAATAAAATTTGTTAAAGAAGTTAATTCTAGTAATATAAAAATAAATTGTGATTTAGGAACAATAATAGAAAATAAAGAAAGCCTAAGTGTGATTAATAATAATATAAAATATATTAATCACGTTCACATTAGTGAGCCCAATTTGGAAATTATTAAAAAGAGAGAAATACATAAGGAGTTATTTCAAATATTAAAAAACAATAATTATAATAATATAATTTCTATTGAAATGAAACAAAGTGATATTGAAAGTACAAAAGATGTTATAGATTATGTAGAAAAAATATATGGGAGTATTTATGGGAAATAATGATGTAAAAAATTACGATAAAATAATTATAGGAGCAGGAATTTATGGTTTGTATGCAGCTCTATACTGTGGTAAAAAAGGTGAAAATGTTATTGTTTTAGAAAAAGAAGATGCTGCATTTAAAAGAGCAACGTATATTAATCAAGCAAGAGTACATATGGGATATCACTATCCACGTTCATATTCAACTGCAATAAAATCAGCAAATTATTTTGAAAGATTCAATAAAGATTTTGATTTTTCAATACTGTCAGATTTTGATCAAATATATGCAACTAGTTCTAATTTTTCATGGACAGATGCTAAACAATTTAAAAAATTCTGTAAAAATGCGAAAATTAAATGTAATGAACTATCTCCAACTAAATATTTTAATGAAGGAATGTGTGATGGTTGTTTTTTAACTAGAGAATATACTTATGATGCTCATATATTAAGAGATTATTTTTTAAGTGAAATAAAGAAATATAAAAATATAACTTTGGAATTTAATATTAATATTAAAAAAATTGAAGAAAAGGACAAAGTATATCAAGTAATTTGTGACGACAAAAAATATGTTAGTAAATTTGTTTTAAATGCAACTTATGGTAGTGTAAATCAAATATTAGAAATGTTAAATCTAGAACAATTTAAAATTAAATATGAGTTATGTGAAATTATTTTATGCAATGTTTCAGAGGAATTTAAAAATGTTGGAATTACTGTTATGGATGGACCTTTCTTTTCAATTATGCCATTTGGTAAGACTGGATATCACTCATTGACTTCGGTTACATTTACACCACATATGACATCATATGAAAGTTTACCAACTTTTCCATGCCAGGATAAAGCAAACAAATTAAAAAGTGGATATTGTACACCATATAATTTAGGTAATTGTAACGAATGCCCAGCTAAGCCAGAAAGTGCATGGACATACATGTCAAAATTAGCAAAAAAATATTTAAAAGAAGAGTTTGGATTTGAATATGTTAAATCCTTATATTCAATGAAACCAATTTTGCTAGCATCAGAAATTGATGATTCTAGACCAACGGTTATAAAACAATTTACTACTAATCCTACTTTTATAAGTGTTTTATCTGGAAAAATAAATACAGTATATGATTTAGATGAGGTGTTAAAATGAAAGAAAAAAATTTTATATCTGCTGTAGTATATGTACATAACAATGAAGGTAATATAGAAAATTTTGTAAAACAATTATCAACTACACTTAATAGCAAATTTTTAAAATATGAAATTATTTTTGTAAATGATGCTTCTACAGATAGTACTGTAGAAAAAATCAAAAAAAGTGTTGAAAAATTAAGTGATGCAAGCATTTCTATAATTAATATGAGCTTCTATCAAGGGAAAGAAATAGCAATGAATGCTGGAATAGATTTATCAATAGGTGATTTTGTATATCAATTTGATAACGCATTAATAGATTATGATTTAGATGTTATTATCCAAATTTATGAAAAATCATTACAAGGTTATGATATTGTTAATGCAATACCTAATGGAAAGAAAAGAAAATCATCATCATTATTTTATAAAGTTTTTAATAAAAATTCAAATTTTGCATATGAATTAGATACAGAAAGGTTTCAAATAATATCTCGTAGGGCAATAAATAGAATTTATTCAATAAATAAATCTGTTCCATATCGTAAGGCAATTCAAGCAAATAGTGGATTATCAATAGGATATATAAAATATAATCCTACTACTAATAAAACAGAAAAGATAGATAAAAAAACAAGAAAAGAAAGAAGTAAAACAGCTATAAATTCTTTAATTTTGTTTACAGATATAAGTTATAAGATAACATTAATATTTTCAATAATTATGTTAGTATTTATTATATTAGTTGGCTTATATACAGTAGTTATCTTTTTCACAAATAATCCTGTAGAAGGATGGACTCCTACGATGTTATTTTTAGCTTCAGGATTTTTTGGAATCTTCTTGATTCTTACAATAATTATTAAATATCTTTCAATTACTTTAAATTTAATATTTAAAAATTCAGAATTTTTAGTTGAATCTATTGAAAAAATAAAATAAGATATAAAAACAATTTGAAGTAAAAAGATAAATTTAAATAGAATGGAGAGTACTTAATGAGAGAAAATTTTATATTATACCTTGTAGTACCATGTTATAACGAGGGAGAAGTTTTAGAAATTACAACCAAAGCATTAAATGAAAAAATGCAAACTTTAATAAAAAATAATGTTATTTCTGAAAAAAGCAAAGTATTATATGTTAATGATGGATCTAAAGATAATACTTGGGATTTAATAACAAAAATTCATAATGAAAATAATTTATTTTGTGGTATAAAATTATCTAGAAATAGAGGAACCCAAAATGCTTTATATGCTGGATCTATGGTTGCAAAAGAATATGCAGATGTAACAATTAGTGTAGAAGCAGATTTACAAGATGATATTAACGTTATTGATAAAATGTTAGAAGAATATAAAAATGGTGCGGAAATTGTATATGGAGTTAGAAGTTCTAGAAAAAAGGATACTTTCTTCAAAAAAATAACTGCAGGATTTTTTTATAAATTTATGAATTTTATAGGAATAGAAATGGTTCCAAATCATTCTGAATGCCGATTAATGAGTAAAAAAGCATTAGAAGGATTAGAGCAATTTAAGGAAAATAATTTATTTTTAAGAGGAATTATTCCTCAAATAGGATATAAAACTTCTATAGCATATTATGATAGAGGAGAAAGAGTTGCTGGCAAAACAAAGTTTTCATTAAAGAAAATGATTAATTTTGCAATGGAAGGTATAATATCTTTCAGCATTGTACCGCTTAGATTGATTTCCGCATTGGGATTTTTGATGTTTTTAATTAGCTTTATTGTATTAATATGTAATGTGATATTACAACAAATTAATAATAATATATCTGATTTATGTTTTATAATTACAACTATCTTTTTAGTATCAGGAATTCAATTATTAGCATTAGGTATTATAGGTGAATACATCGGAAAAATTAATTATGAAGTAAAAAAGAGACCAAGATATATTATAGAAGAAGAACTATTAAAACAAAACAAGGAGATTAATGATGAAAAAAATTAAAAATAAAATAGCACAAATAAAGGAAAATGATTTCTTTAAGAGCATAATGAGTTACTCTTTGATTTTTGCTATACTAATGTTTGTTATGATATGTATTTTTGCATATTATAAAAAATGGTTTGTTAGAGATGGTGATGGATTTCGAGCACACATAGTTAACCTTACTTATCTGAGAGAGCTATTGATTAATTTTATTAGAACAGGTAAATTATCAACATTTATTTGGTATACTGGTAATGGGTTTGATATATTTAGTAATTTTGCTTATTTTATAACAGGCGATTTTTTTTCATATCTATCAATTATAGTCCGAACAAAGGATGTTGGTATTTTATACAATATATTAGTTGTACTTAGAATGTATTTTGTTGGAATCGCATTTTTATGCTATACAAAATATAGAAAAATGGATAATACATCTTCTTTAATAGGAACATTAATGTATACTTTTTCTTCATATATGTTATATGCTGCCATACGCCATCCATACTTTATTGATGCAGTAATCCTTTTACCACTTTTAATGATAGGAATAGAAAAAATTATTAAAGAGAATAAATTTATATATTATACAATAATAATTGCAATAACATTTATAGTTAGTTTTTATTTTGCCTATATGTTGTCATTAATAATTGGTATATATGGAATAATTTTAGCAATTTATACTTATAAAAAAGACGGAATTAAAAAAATAATAAACGTTTTATTGAAAACTATATTATATAGTTTAATTGGTATTATGATTTCAGCAGTAATTTTATTACCTACAGGAGTGTCTTATATAACTTCACAAAGAACAGGCGGAAATATTGTTAGTAATTATCCTTTAAGTTATTATAAAAATCTTGTAAATTGTTTATTAAATTTAAAAAATACAGGTTTTTGGTTTGTTATAGGTACTCAGTCACTAATATATGTAACACTGTCAGTATTTGTTTTCAGAAAGAGAAAAGATAATTATCCATTGTTTTTATTGTTAATGGTATTAATATTACCAATTTTATTTGCTAAAATAAGCTCAATTTTTGTAGGATTTAATTTTCAAAATAATAGATGGTCATTTGTTTATGCTTTTATATTTGCTTTTGTAACTACAATGTTTTTTAATGATAAATACAGATTAGATAAAAAAGATTATCTAATTATTATCGCAAGTGTTATAGCGTTTTTAATACTTAATGCTATTTTTAGCAATAAATTAAATGCATATTTCCAGATTCAAATGGCAATGTTATTAATTTGGGTATTAGTATTAAGATATAGAGATAATATAAAAAATATTTCGAAAAAATTTAATTTGTATAATATAGTATTAATTTTACTATTTTGCATAGGTATTGCTACTTCAATTAAATATATATATGGTATAAAAGGGCATAGCTATGTTAAAGAATCTACGGATGCTTTTTCATTAAGTGAATTGACAGAGACAGCAAATAGTAGTTTACCAGATTTTGGAACGGCTTTAAATTATATTAAAAAGGAAGATTCAAGTTTTTATAAGGTTAGTAGATATCCATATGATTTTATGAATATATCAATTCTTGATCATTTTCAATCAATTGGATATTATTATTCTATAATTCCTAATAACTATAGTGAACTTAATTCAGAGTTAAGAAATAGCCAATATCATTTAGTTAGAGGTTCAGGAGAATATGACTATCGTACAAGAATAACTACTTTTCTAGGAGTAAAATATTTAATAAACTACGACAATGGAATTGTTCCTTATGGATATACAATGGAAAATGAATATAAAGGAAAATCAAAAATTTATATAAACAATTATTATTTACCTTTTGGTATTTTATACAATAATTATATTACAGAAGAAGAATACAATAACTTATCACCATTAGAAAAAGAAAGTAGCTTATTAAAAACCACGGTGTTAGGAAATGATACAAATACAAAGAATCTTATGCATTCTAATTATGATTATTCAAATAATATTAAAGAAATTGATTATAAAATAATAGATGATAACAATATTATTAAAGATTCAAATAATATTGTTGTAAAAAGCACTAAAAAGAATAATTTTGAAATAGAAATAGATAATTTAAAAAATAGTGAGTTATATGTTTCAATAGAAAATTTGAATTATTATCCATTTTCTAAAAAGGAAATGATTGATTTAGAAATTAATAAAAATTCAACTCCATTAGAAATTGCAAATGTAAAAGAAAAATATAAATATTATGAACTCAATACAGCCTATACAATAAAAGTTGACTTTAATAAAATCTTAAAGTCGTATTCAATGTATGATCTTTACACAGATGCTTACTATGTAAACAATACTAATTTTATGTTTAATTTAGGATATTATGATAAAACGTCTGGGAAAATAAAAATTACTTTATCAAAACAAGGAAATTACACTTTAGATGATATCAAAGTCTATGCAGTGTCTATGGATAATTATAAAGAGGATATCGAGAATTTAAGGAGATCTAATTTTGAAGCAACAGAATGGGATAATGGATATTTAAAAGGAAGAGTAAATGCTGAAATTGATGGAATATTACAATTCCAAACAATGTATAGCGATGGCTGGAAGGTTTATGTTGATGGAGAAGAAGTAGATACTTTTACATCTAACAAATATTTTTTGGGTATAGAAATTGATGCAGGAGAACATGAAATTTACATGAAATATAGTACACCATATTTAAAAAAAGGATTAATAGTATCTATCATTGCAATTGCTATTTTTACGGGACTATGTATATATAACAAAAAAAGAGAAAAAATTAGAAAGCAATAAAGTGTATACGTTATTATTAATAAAAGATATATTTAAATAAAAAAGTGATAGAAAACACTTACTATAAAATATAGATAGAAAGTGTTTTCTTTTTTTATTAACCGTTTTTATGTTATTATATTGATACAAGTACTTATTTTTAAATCAATTTATATTTTTTATTACTGAGTTGTTTATATACTTTTATTTTCTTATTACATCCTCTAACCTATATAATTTCAAAACAAGAATAATCTATGAATAAAAATAATGTAACAAAAAGTCTTAAATTATTGAAAATTGAAAAAAATACTTGATAAAATTAAAAGGATGTTATATAATTTCTTTATTCTAAAAGGTTGGTGAATATGATGAAAAAAACTCGTAATTTTTTACTACTTATGATGGCAGGTTCTGGGACTAGGTTTGGTCAAAGCCTTCCAAAACAATTTCATTTAGTAAATGAAGAACCTGTTTTTATATATATTTTAAAACAATTAAATAAAATTTCTGAACTTGATGATATAGTTATAGTAACAAATCCAAACTTTACATCGTATACAAAAGAGTGTATTGACAAAAACAATTTTGAAAAAGCTATTCAAATTATTAATGGAGGTTCATGTAGATCTGAATCAATATTATTTGGTTTGCAAGAAGTAAAGAAAATGGCTAATGATGACGATGTTGTTTTAATGTATGATGCAACTCATCCGCTTGTAGATAAAGAAGGTGTCTCTAAAGTTATAAATACTATAAAAGAATACGGCGCGGCATCTTTGGTTCAACATCAATGTGATACTATCTATAAAATAGATGAAGAAACTTCAGATGTAAAAGAAATCCTCGAGCGTAAAGAAATAGTTGCTGCAGCTTCACCTGAAGGATTTAAATTTGGGAAAGCATTTGATATATATACGAAAACAGACTTAGATACTTTAAACCAAATGACATCTGCTGGAGCATTGGCTAAACATTTTGGTGTTCCTTTTAAAACTGTTCCTATGGGAAAGGCTTTAAATTTAAAAATAACTTATTCTATTGATATGGAAATATTTAAAAAAATTGCTGCAGGTTATTCTGAATAATTATAAAGATAGGATGTGATAAAATGGATAATCCGATTTTATTAATTTTAAATAAAAGAAAGAAAGGTATTCACTCTGGAATACCCTCTTTTTGTAGTTCTAATAAATTAGTTATAGAAGTTGCGCTAGAACAAGCTAAGCGTAATAATGAATATGTCCTAATAGAAGCAACTTCAAATCAAGTAAATCAATTTGGTGGGTATATGAATATGAATCCAAAAGATTTTAAAGAATATGTTTATAGAATTGCTGATAAAGTAAAATTCGATAAAGAAAAAATTATTTTAGGGGGAGATCATTTAGGGCCACAACCTTGGCAGGATTTAGACGAAAATATTGCAATGGAATATTCAAGGGAACTAGTAAAACAGTTTGTTTTAGCAGGATTCATTAAAATTCATTTAGATACAAGTATGAGACTTGGCAGTGATGATAAAAGTAAACCTTTATTAGATGAAACAATTGCTCGAAGAGGAGCAGAATTATATGCTGTTTGTGAAGATGCGTATAAAGAATTAAAAAAGGAAAATAAAGATGCTGTACATCCGGTATTTGTTATTGGAAGTGAAGTCCCAATTCCAGGAGGAACACAAAAAGAAGAAACTTTATCGATTACTACACCAAACGATTTTAAAAATACTTTGGAAACTTATAAAGAAGTTTTTTTACAATATGGATTAGATGATGCTTGGAATCATATTATTGCAGTAGTCGTTCAACCAGGTGTAGAATTTGGTTCTTCAAATTTGCATTTTTATAATCGTGAAGAAGCTAAGGATTTAACCCAATGCCTAACACATTATCCTAACATAGTATTTGAAGGACATTCTACAGATTTTCAACCTAACTATAAATTAAGAGAAATGGTTAAAGATGGTGTTGCAATTTTAAAAGTTGGACCTGCTTTAACCTTTGGATTAAGAGAAGGGTTGTTTTCACTTAGTATGATAGAAAAAGAATTAATTCCAAATGAAAAAAGAGCTAATTTTATAGAAATTTTAGAAAATTATATGGATAGTAATCCTAAATATTGGGAAAAATATTATACTGGAAATAAAGAACAAATAAAAATATTAAAAAAATATAGTTTTTCCGACCGTTGCCGATACTATTTTTCTAACCTAGAAATTGAAAAAGCTCAAGAAAAATTATTTAGAAATTTTGATAACATAGAAATACCTTTATATATGCTACATCAATATATGCCAATTCAATATACAAAAGTCCGTGATGGATTACTAAAATCTGATGCTAAAAGTCTTGTAAAAGACTATATTGCAACAGTTATTGAAGATTATAATTATGCAGTAAAAAATTAAAAGGAGGACATATGTCATATTCTAAAATTATTGATGAAGATACTAAAGAAATAATTGAATTTTGTACTTCAAATTTATTATTAGATAAATTTAAGGGAAAAACTGTTTTAGTTACAGGAGCTTCTGGTATGATTGGCTCTTACTTTGTTTATACAATGATAAAATTAAATGAACTATATGATTCTAATATTAAAATTAAGGCTTTAGTAAGGAATCCTCAAAAACTTGATAATTACATCAAATCTAATAAAAATGTTGAAGTTATTAAAGCGGATATTATTAATCCTTTAAATATCAATGGTAATATTAATTATATAATTCATTGTGCATCTCCTGCTAGCCCTAAAATTATGAGTAAAGAACCTGTAGAAACTAATTTTGCAAATACGATTGGAACAGCCAATACATTAATTTTAGCTAAAAATAAAAATTCTGATGGTTTTTTGTTTGTTTCTTCTCGTGAAATTTATGGTGAGCCACTTGATGAACAAATATATTTTACAGAAGATGGACCATTAGGACAAGTAAATCCTTTAATACCTAGAAATGGCTATGCAGAAGGAAAAAAGGCCGGTGAAAATATGTGTAGTTCATTTAAAGAAGAATATGGACTTAATACAAAAATTGTTAGGCCCGCAAATATATATGGTCCTGGCATGTCTATTTATGATGGTAGAGTACAGGCCGATTTCTTAAACAATATTATGAACAACCAAGATATTATCTTAAAGAGCGATGGCTCTTCTATAAGAACTTATACATATATTAGTGATGCTATTAAAGCAATGTTTTTAGTCTTATTAAACTCTAATGATTTAGTATATAATATTGGGGATGAAAATTCTGAAATTTCTATTAAGGAATTAGCTGAAACATTAATTAATTTAGAACCAGAAAAAAAATTAAAATTAGTTTTTGATATACCAAATGAACCTTTAAAAGGTGTTAATACTTTTAAATCCGGAATTTTATCTACAACAAAAATAAGAAAAGAATTAGGATGGAAACCTAAGTATGATATAGAATCAGGATTTAAAAGAACTATTGAACATTTACGAGAAGAATTAAGAGATAAAATGTAGCATTTTTTACATTAGGAGGCATATTTATGCAAGTATTAGAATTAAAAACAAATAGTGATAAAGTTTTAAGAGCACTACAAGAAATACAGCTAGAGGGATTGAAAGAATTAGATCGTATATGCCGAAAGCACAATATAAAGTATTCACTTGGTGGTGGAACATCACTAGGACAAGTAAGACATGGAGGATTCATTCCATGGGATGATGATATTGATATAGATATGACGGCAGAAAACTATAACAAGTTTATCAAAGTTGCAATGGAAGAACTTGATACTAATCGTTTCTTCTTGCGCTGTAGAGAAACCGATAAGACACATTTAAGAACTCAATCAAGATTAGAAATTAAGTTTACAAAGTTAGGCACTACATATTGGGATAAAAAGAAAATCTCAGCAGGATTATTTATAGATATTTTTAAATTAAGTTATTTACCAAATAATAAATTTTTAAGAAAAATAGTTTCATCTACCTTGTTTTATATAAGATGTGCTGAGAATTATAAGATGTTCCATAGAATTGCAAAAAAATCAAAACATAAGTTATTAGTTGTGCTAATGGGGAAATTTATTCCTAAAAAAATATTATTCTATATAGAGGATAAGTTAACAACATGTTGTGGTGATAAAAAAACAGATTGGTTGCTAGATGATGCAATTATTAATGGTAATTATGGAGGAATGTCATCAAAAGGAGTAGATTCCTATGAAGATGTAACATTTGAGGGTGTTAAAATAATGGATAAAAAAGATCCACATAATTTTCTACTTTCTTTATATGGAAAAAATTATATGAAATGGTTACCACCAGCATCAAGAATTTCTCATCATCGTTGGACACAATTGGATTTTGGTATATATGCTCCAAAATATGATTTGCCAAAAGATTATGAAAAATATTTAACAATAAAATATCTTCCAGATAATTTAAAAAGAATGCAAGAAGTTTCATTAGAAATGATTAATGATATTCATCAAATATGTAAAAAATACAATTTAAAATATTTTGTTTCTAATATAAATGCATATATTAAATTACAAGATGTAGATGAATTTGGAAAAATGTTTAGGGAACCATTAAAAATAGCAATGCCAAGAAAAGATTATGAAAAATTTTCAAAAATTGCACAAAATGAATTGGAAAATAAATATTTCTATCAAACAAATGAAACTGATCCAGAATATAAATGTTCATTTGCAAGACTAAGATTAAATTATACTTACATAAGAGATAATAGTATTCCTAAAAGAATAGAAGATAAGTTTAATAGCGGATTTTTTGTATCAATTATTCCTTTAGATAATACAGCAAATGATATTAAAAAAAGACAAAGACATGCTAAGAAAATAAGATATCTAAATCATTTTATTTCTCTTAAATGGAAACATTATAATGTGAGATATTTTATAAGAAAAAGTTTAAAAACAAAAGTAAAAATGTTAATGCTTTTACCATTTCCTTTAAAAAGTTTAATGAAAAAATTAGAGAGGGTAAGTAAAAAGTATAATGACACTAATACGGATTATTATATAGATAGTACTGGCTATCAATTGGATTATAGGACTATTGAAAAAAATATATTGGGATGTGGACAAATATTGCAATACAATGGGTATGATATTATATTCCCTATTAATGGTAAAGAATATATAGAGTATATTGATAGTGTAAAAAATAAACAAATATATGATAATATCAAATCATTAAACTATGTAAAAAATAATTATAATAACAGTTATTTAGAAATGGCTCAAAATATTTCTGAGAATGAAATAAAAAAAATACAAAAGAAATTCAATAGTTGTTTTTTAACATATTATGATATACCAGAGTATCAGCTTTCTGTGTTAAGATATGATGAAAAGAGAAAAAAATATTTAACAAATGAAGAAATTATTAATTATCAAAAAAATGTACACGAAGTATGGCAGAGATAAAAATGTAAAAAAACTCCTTTTAATCAAAAGGAGTTTTTTTCAATATACCAGTAAATTTAATTAAAAATTTGTAAGTAAATGCTAGTATAAAAAATATATATCCAATTACGCTAATTCACAATTTATATGTTGACTTTAAGCATAACAATAAATTATAATTACAAATGGTGATATTATTGGAAAATACAAAAAAAATTAGTTTAGTTGTGCCATGCCATAATGAACAAGAAAATATTAGTTTATTTTATGAAGAATGTAAAAAAACATTTATAAATATGGATGTATTAGTAGAAATAGTATTTGTAGATGATGGTTCTAGAGATAATACAATCGATGAATTAAGAAAATTAGAAGCGGAAAAAAATTTTGAAATAAAAATAATAAATTTTTCAAGAAATTTTGGCAAAGAAGCTGCAATGTATGCAGGGTTAAAAAGAACTACAGGAGATTACGTAGTTATTATAGATGCGGATTTGCAGCAAAGGCCTGAATTAATATTAAAAATGCTAGAAATTGTTGAAAATAATGATCATTATGATTGTGTTTGTTATTATCAAGAAAAGAGAAAAGAAAGTAATATAATATCATTTTTTAAGAAAAAGTTTTATAAAATAATATCAAAAATGTCAGATGTGGAATTTGTAAATGGTGCAAGTGATTTTAGATTATTTAGGAGATATGTGGTTGATGCAATTTTAAATCTTGAAGAAAAAAATCGTTTTTCTAAAGGAATATTTAGTTGGGTGGGATTTAAAACATGCTATATTCCATACATTCCAGACGATAGAATTCATGGTAAAAGCAATTTTAATTTTAAAAGTTTGTTTAAGTATGCAATTTCAGGTATTTTATCATTTTCTATAGCACCTTTAAGAATTGCGACATATAGTGGGCTTTTGTTTTCATTAGTTGCATTTATATATATGATTATTATTATAATACAAAAATTATTGTTTACGATAGATGTTCCAGGATATGCAACTTTATTATCCTGTGTATTATTAATTGGTGGATTAATATTATTTTGCTTAGGTATTATGGGAGATTATATAGCAAGAATTTATATTGAAACAAAAAATAGACCAATATTTATAGAGAAAGAATATATACAAAAAGGTCATTTAAATAATAAAGAAGATTAAACTAATAATAGGAGATAGTTATGAAAAATATTAAATTAGATAAAATTGTAAAAGTAATATTATTTTTGCTGATAGCAGTTATATTTTATTTTATTCCATATACGCATGATGATTGGGCATGGGGAACAAGTATAGGAATTAAAAGATTAACAAACTTATTTTCTAATTATAATGGAAGATGGGCAGGAAATATATTAGTAATACTATTAACTCGTTCTCGAATTTTAAAAGCGATTGTTATTACATTGACTATGGCAATTATTATTGAATTAATAAACAAAATTATAAATAAAAAAAACAATCAAATAATATATATAGCATTAATTTTAATATTATTAATGCCATATAGTATTATAGCTCAAACTTTAGCTTGGACATCTGGTTTTACAAATTATGTTATACCATTCTTATTAATATTAATTTTTATTTATTTGAATAAAGATATATTTAATGGTGAAAAAGCAAAGCTATCTAACTGGTTAATTGTTCCTATGATGATATTAGGATTTATTTCATCTTTATTCGTGGAAAATCTAACAATTTATAATTTAGTACTTAGTATTTTTATATTGATTTATGAGTATTGTAAAAGCAAAAAAATAAACTTATCTAATTTATTCTATTTTATAGGTTCAATATTAGGAACTATATTAATGTTTAGTAATGGTGCATATCATAATATAATGAATTCTACTGATGGTTATCGTACCATAGAGCATGGTAATATAATTATAAGATGTATAAGGGTATATTTTAATACAATATATTATTTTTTGATACAAAACAATTTTATATTAGACATAGTAATTGGAATTTTAATGCTTATTTTAATATATAAGTTTTTTAATAAAAATAAAAAAACAATTCCAATAAAAAAAGTAGCTTTACTTACTTCTGAGATTATTATATTACTATATTTATCATATATAACATTTATTTATTTTTGTAACAATTCTAATATATTTGTTATTGATAAATATAAAATGTATTTTGAGGGGGTATTTACATTACTATATGGTATAACGATTATAGCTACTACGATCATAACAATTACTGATAAGAATAGAAGATTTAGAATGCTATTTGAAATAGCAAGTATTTTAATTATTACAGCACCATTATTTATAGTAACTCCAATCGGCCCAAGGAATTTTTTTGTAAATTACATTTTGTTTGTAATGATTGCAATTGAAATGTTTGATTATTTAACTATTGATACAAAATTTAATATTAATTATTTACTAATTCCTGTTACAGTAATATTAATTATATTTTATATGTTTATATATGGATATGTATTTAAAATAGAAACAATAAGAAACAAATATATTGAAGAAAATAAATTAAATGAAAAAGTGTTATACTTGCCAAATTTACCATTTATTAAATATATGCAATGCCCAAATCCAGTAAATGAAACATTTGAAAAAAGATTTAAACTTTTTTATAATATAGAAAGTGATACAAAGCTAGTATTTATGGAATATGGAGAGTGGAAAGAAAGTGTTAATAACTAAACCTAAAAATATTGAAGATAAAATAACTAAACCTAAAATGAAATCTCAAAAAAATGTAGGAATTGAACTACTAAGAATTGTGCTAATGTTAATGGTGTTAATGCTTCATTATTGTGGCAAAGGAGGTTTTTTATCTGGAGGAGTATTAACAAATACAGTAACAGAGATAGCATGGTTAATTAGAGCTTTTTCGATGGTAGCAGTTAATTGTTTTGTATTGATAACTGGATATTTTTCTATAAAATCTGTATGTAATTATAAAAAAGTATTTAAAATTTGGGGAGAAGTAATATTTTATTGCATTAGTATATTTTTAATATTTAAAATTTTTACTAATACAAATATATCTATAAAACAATCTTTAATATATTTTTTCCCAATAATGCTAAAAACATATTGGTTTATATCATGCTATGTTGTGTTATATTTATTTGCACCTTATTTAAATGCATGTTTAAATAATATTGATAAACAAGCATTTAAAAGGTTAATTATAATTTTATTATTTATTAATTGTGCATCATCTATTTTAACTGGAATAAACATGACATCAATTGATGCAACTAAAGGTTATGGAATTTTATGGTTTGTTACATTGTACTGCATTGCAGCCTATATTAGATTATATGGGAGAGAACAATATAGTACGGCTTCATGTTTTATAAAATATGTAATAATTTCTCTTATTATATATTGCTCAAGGTTGGTTCTTTGGAAAGTAGCTGGAATATGCAATTTAGAAAACAAAATAAATTATGATGTCTTTTATTATTACAATTCTATAACTATTGCATTTTCAAGTATATATCTATTTTTATTTTTTAAAAACTTGAATATAAAGCATTGTAAAAATATTATTCTAAAAATTGCTCCTTTAACATTAGCAGTGTATATAATACATGAGGCACCTTTGATAAGGAATATATTATATAAAAACATATTACATACGGACTTAATTGATAGTGTTACAAAATTTATATGGGCATTGCCAGTATCATGTTGTTGTATATTTATAATATGTTGCGCGATAGAATTTTTGCGTACAAAAATATTTAAATTATGTGGTTATTTAAAAGATAAAATTATGATAAAAAATGAAAAATATTAGATAACAAAAAGGGAACAAAAGTAAGGCATTTTTATAGATGCCTTGCTTTGCTTTATTGTGAAAAAACAGGAATCTGCTGTAATAAATTTCCATATTTTTTTAAAACAAGCCTTGACTTTTGCAAACAAATGTTTTATATTTATATCAAAACATTAAAAAAGATATTTTTAGAAAGGATAGGTATGTTATATGGATAAATTAAAAAAAATTAAAAATCATGGTAATAAAACTTTTGAAGAAATCAAGCATGTTGATGAAAATGGAGTTGAATATTGGTGCGCAAGAGAATTACAAACAGTTCTAGATTATAAAGAATGGAGGAAATTTGAAAATGTTATTAAGAAGGCAATGGAAGCATGTAAAAATACTGGTATTAGCACGTTTGAACATTTTGTCGGCGCCGACAAAATGGTTAAAATAGGTTCTGGTGCAGAAAGAAAACAAATTGATTACAAATTAACTCGTTATGCTTGCTATTTAATAGCTCAAAATGGAGATAGTAGAAAAAAAGTAATTGCACTTGCTCAAACCTATTTTGCAATTCAAACAAGAAAACAAGAAATTAGCGAAAAAGAATATAGTTTGCTTACTGAGGACGAAAAGAGATTTTATCAAAGAAATTTAACAAGGAAAGGAAATTACTCATTAAATCAGACTGCTAAAAAAGCAGGAGTTAGAAATTTTGATAAATTTCATAATAGCGGATATAAAGGACTATATAATGGGGAAACAGCTGATGATATTGCAAAAAGAAAAGGATTAAGATATAGAGAAGATATTTTAGACAATATGGGAAGTGATGAACTTATAGCAAATTTATTTAGAATTTCTCAAGCGGAACAAAAATTAAAAAGGGACAATATACAAACCGAAAAAGAAGCTTGTAAGGCACATAATAAGATTGGAAAAATTGTTAGAAATGCAATTAAACAAGCAGGACGGAACTATGCCAGAAAATATGCCTACACCCAAAAAGAGTTTAAAACAATTAGAAAAAGAAAATAAGGAAGTACTTAAAAATCTTAAATCTTGAGAGATATATTTGCAACAAAACTATTTTCATTTATAAAAAAATGTTATAAAATAAACAAAAGATAAATAAATATATAAAAGAGGTAATATGGATAATAAAAAAATAACTATTAATAAAATATTAGAAGTTTGTAATGGTAAGTTAATAATAGGAAGTAAAGATTTAGAAATAAACTCATATTCTAAAGATACGAGAGATATTCATGTGGGAGATATGTATCTTGGAATAAAAGGGGAAAGAGTAAATGGTAATGACTATATAGAGGATGCTTTCAAAAAAGGTGCAATAGGATGTATAACTGATGATGAGGTAGACAAAAAGGTAATAGAAAAGTTTAAAGATAAGGTAATTATAAAAGTAGATAATACAATAAAAGCAATTCAAGAATTAGCAAAGTATAAAAGAAGTATGTATAACATACCAGTAATTGCAATAACTGGAAGTGTACGGAAAAACTAGTACAAAAGATATAATTGCCAACGTACTAGCACAAAAATTTAATGTTTTAAAAACAGAAGGAAATTTAAATAATCATATAGGTTTGCCACTTACATTGCTAAAATTAAAAGACCATACAGCAGTTGTAGTTGAAATGGGGATGAATCATTTTGGAGAGATAAGTTTGCTTACCAATATTGCCAAACCAACAGCGTGTGTAATAACAAATATAGGTACATCACATATAGGGAACCTTGGTTCAAGAGAGAATATTTTAAAAGCAAAGTTAGAAATATTAGAAGGGCTAAGTAAAGAAGGATTTGTTTTAATAAATAATGATAATGATTTACTAAATGATTGGGCAAAAAAAGAGAATAAGCATAAAATATATACATATGGAATAGAAAACAAAAGCACATATATGGCAACTAATATTATACAGTTACAAGACAGTAGTAAATTTGAAATTAATGAAATAAAAGCAAGCATTCCAATTAATGGAATACATTTTATATATAATGCTATTTGTGCATTTGCAATAGGAGATATATTAAAAATAGAAAAAGAAAAAATTATTAAAGGAATATCAGAGTTTAAATTAACAGCAAAGAGAATGGATATTCAAGTTATAAAAGATGAAATAAAAGTAATAAATGATAGCTATAATGCAAGTTATGATTCAATGAAAGCAGCATTAGAAGTAATGGGAAAGACAGATGCAAATAGAAAAATAGCTGTTTTAGGAAACATGCTAGAACTTGGAGAGTATACAAAAGAGCTACATGAAAAAGTTGGAGAAGAAGTTGTAAAAAATAAAATAGATATTTTGATTACTGTTGGAGAATATGCTGAAAATATAGCAAACAAAGCAATAAACTTAGGAATGCAAAATATATTTAAATTTAAAAATATAGATGATGCGTCAGACTTTATTAAGAATAATATTAAAAGAGGAGATTTAATATTATTAAAGGCTTCAAATTCTATGAATTTTAGTGGGATTTTAGAAAATATAAAGAAGGAATAAGATATAAATAGGAGGGTATTATGGACAAAATAAAAGTAGGAGTTATATTTGGTGGAATGTCTACTGAACATGATGTTTCAATAGTTTCAGGAACTTCAGTTGCAAAAAAACTAGATATAAATAAATATGATATTTTTCCGATTTATATAGATAATGATGGCAAGTGGTATGAATGCACAGATATATCTAAAAAATATCAAGTTGGAGATAAAATAGAAAATATCCAAATAATTGATAATATAATTCAATATTTAAAAAAACTAGATGTGTTATTCCCAGTTTTACATGGCTTATATGGAGAGGATGGAACAATTCAAGGGTTATTTGAATTACTAAAAATACCTTATGTAGGATGTAGAGTTTTAGGATCAAGTGTAGCTATGGATAAAGTATATGCAAAAATAATATTTAATAAAGCAAATATTAAACAAGCAAATTATGAATATATAAGAAAAGATAATGATGAATACATATATATTGACAAGGAATTCAATGAAAGAAGATGCAAATTGAAAAATATTTGCAAAATAATAGATAACAATTTAAGTTATCCAATGTTTATAAAACCTTCAAATTCTGGATCATCAGTTGGAATAAACAAGGCTAATAATATAAAAGAATTAGAAAAATATATAGAATATGCATCTAAATATGACACAAAAATACTAATAGAAGAAAATTTAGTAGGAAAAGAAATAGAATGTTCAGTATTGGGGAATGAAGATGTAAAAGCTTCTTGCTTAGGTGAAATAACACCCGCAGAAAACTTTTATACATTTGACGCAAAATATAATAATGCCCAGTCAAAGCTTACAATACCTGCAAGACTTAACGATGAATTATCAAATAAAGTAAGAAATACTGCAATAAAAGCATTTAAGGCAATTGACGGAAAGGGATTTGCAAGAGTTGATTTCTTTGTAGATGAAGAAACAAATGATATATATATAAATGAAATAAATACTTTGCCAGGATTTACTGAGATTAGTATGTATCCAAAACTATGGGAACAAAGTGGATTAGAATATTCTAAGCTATTAGATGAATTAATAAAATTAGCCCATTAAAACGAGGGACATTCCTCGATCTATGAGGAATACCTGCGTAAGCGAGGTTTGTCCCTCAAACCTTGTAAAAGACATTCCTCGATCTATGAGGAATACCCGCGTAAGCGAGGTTTGTCCCTCAAACCTTGTAAAAGACATTCCTCGATCTATGAGGAATACCCACGTAAGCGAGGTTTGTCCCTCAAACCGAATAATAAAGGAGAAAAAAATGGAATTAGAAAAAATACAAGAATATGTAAAAAATCAGCTATCAGATAAAAGATATTATCATAGCAAATGTGTAATGGAACGCTCAAGAGAACTTGCTGAAAAATATGGTGCAGATATAAAAATAGCAGAAAAAATAGGAATTGCACATGATGTAGCAAAAGAAATGAGTGAAGAAGAAAAACTAAAATATGTAAAAGATAATCATATTGAAATTGATGATATAGAAAGAAAAAATACTTCACTTCTTCATGCAAAGATTGGAAAAGATATATGTATAAAAAAATTTGGTTTCTCTAAAAGTATGGGACAAGCAATAGCAAACCATACAACTGGAAATAAAGATATGGATATATACTCTAAAATATTATTTATAGCAGATAGGACAAGTAAAGATAGAAACTTTGAAGATTTAGAATACTTAAATGAATTAGCAGATAAAGGAATAGATGAGGCAGTTTTATATATTTTAAATAAAAAAATTGAATTACAAATAAAAAAGAGAGCACCTATACATATCAATGGTATAATAGCAAGAAATTATATATTGGAGGAAATTATATGAGATTTATACATATGGCAGATGTACATTTTGATAGCCCTTTTACAGTATTAACAGATAAAAGAGACTTTGGAACTAAAAGACGACTTGAACAGAGAGAAGCATTTAGAAAAGCAATTGAATACATATCTAAAGAAAATATTCCCTATCTACTTATTGCAGGGGATTTATACAACCAAGATTATATAAGACAGAGCACAGTAGAATTTATTAATAATCTATTTAAAACAATACCTGATACTAAAATTTTTATTTCTCCAGGAAATCATGATCCATTTTTAAAAAATTCTTTTTATAATACATTTAATTGGAATAAAAATGTAACAATATTTGGTGATAAAATAGAAAGAATAGAATTAGAAGATGTGGACATTTATGGTTATGGCTTTAATGACTTTTACTGTTCTAATTCCAAAGTAGAAGAAATCAAAATAAAAAATAAAAACAAAATAAATATTTTACTAATGCATGGAGCATTAGATTCGAGTAAAAGTATTGATGCACAATATAATCCAGTTAGTACGAACAAATTAAAAGAAGTAGGATTTGACTATGTAGCACTTGGACACATACACAAAAAAACAGATGAAAACAAATATAATTTTATTTATCCAGGTTCTATGATTTCATTTGGATTTGATGAATTAGGTGAACATGGAATGCTAGATGTAACACTTGAGAAAAAAATTGAAAAAAGTAATTTAAATAATTTAGAAAATTCAAAAAATAAAAATAAAATAAATTTTATAAAATTAGATAATAGAATTTTTGAAGAAAAAAATATAGATATTTCTTCAATTAATTCTCAAGAAGAATTAATTGAAGAAATAAATTCAATAAAAGTAAATGAAAATATTTTTCTAAAAATAATATTAATTGGAAATAGAAATATAGAAATAAATAAAAATAAAATATTTAAATTAAAAGAAAATAAAAATATATTAAAAATAGAAAATAAATCAGAAATAAAGTATGATTTTAATAAATTAGCAATGCAAAATAATTTAAAAGGAATTTTTGTTAAAAAAATGCTGGAAGAGTTAAACAATAAAGAAATTGATGAAAATGAAGTAAAAAAAGCAATTGAGATAGGGTTAAAATCCTTTGAGTAAAAATGAATAAAAAAAAGTAAAAAACTGGTAAAGAATCAGAAGAAATTTACCTGTGGATAACTCATAAGAAGTATGGGAATAAAGGAAAGATAACAGCATATGAGATAAAATGAAATATTAAATTTTAAAAGTGCAAAACGACTGTAACAGCCTTTAAATTTTATGTAAATGTCAATAAAATTGTCATTAAAGCACAAATAAAAAAGATTATCCAAAAAAATAAAAAATGAAAACAAAATAAATTAAAAACAATATTAAATTTTTAAAAAAGAAAATAAAAAGAAATTACCAAAATTATGTAAATAAAGGTAAACTAACAAAATTGTAAAATACAAAATTAAAAGAATTAATTTAAAATTTAATTCAAAATATAAAAAATAATAAATAAAAAAATAAAAAATAATTTAAAATAAAATAAATAATTTAAAATAAAATAAATAATTTAAAATAAAATAAATAATTTAAAATAAAATAAATAATTATAAAAATAGAAGGTGATTTTTTGAAAATTAATTATTTAAAAGTAAATGAATTTGGAAAATTAAAAAATAAAGAAATAAAATTAGAAAATAATATAAATTTAATATATGGTAAAAATGAAGCAGGAAAAACTACATTATTAAAATTTATTTCTTGTATGTTTTATGGTGCATCAAAAAATAAAAACGGAAAAGAAATTTCTGATTTTGATAAATATAAACCATGGAAGGGTGAAGACTTTTCTGGAAAAATAAAATATACATTAGATAATAAAGAAGAATATGAAGTTTTTAGAGAATTTTCAAAAAAGAATCCCAAAATATATAATAAAAATTTAGATGATATTTCTAAGGAATTTAATATTGATAAAACAAAGGGAAATCAATTTTTTTACGATCAAACAAGAGTAGATGAAATATTATTTTTATCTACAAATTTAGTAGAACAAAATAAGGTTGTGCTAGATAATAATAATCAAAATTTATTAACACAAAAAATAGCAAATATATTATCATCGGGTGAAGATAATATTTCATATAAAAAAGTTATGAATAATTTATCTAAAAAATTATTAGAGGATGTAGGAACTGAAAGGAGTACAGATAGACCTCTTAATAGGGTTTTAGAAGAACTTAAAGGACTGCAAAAATTAAAAGATGAATTAAATAATAATTATATTAAAAATGAAGAGTTGAAAATTAAAAAAGAGGAAGTAGAAAAAGATTTATATGATTTAGAAAAAAAAATAGAAATATTAAAAAAAGTAAAAATAATTAAAGAGTGTGAAGAAAAAGAAAATGAAAAAATAATTATTAATAATAATATAAAAAATGAATTTGATGAAAAAATAAATAATTTAAAAAATAAATTAGATTTTAATAATAAAGAAAAAAATAAAAAAATAAAAAATAAAAAATTAGATATAATTAATATATTTTTTGCAATGCTATTAATATTTTTAAATATTTTAATTAATTTTATTAAATTATTTAATATAGTAGAAAATGCAATAATTTATTTTACTATTATATATTTATTAATAAATTTAATAATTTATTTAAATAAAAAAATAGAAAATAAAAAATTAGATAAAAATAAAAATATTGAAAAAATAAAAATAGAAAAGGAAATAGAAATATTAGAAGAAAATAAAAAAAATAAAGAAAAAGAAATAGATATATTAAAAGAAGAATTAAAAAATGAAAATAATATTAAATTAGAAGATATAAAAAATGAATATAAAAATAATATTACTGAAAAAGATTTAATTAATTTATTTAATAAGAAATTAAATGAAATAAATAATGAAATAGACTATATAAATAAAATATATAATAATAAAAGGATAGAATTAAATAGCATAATAATTGAAGAAAAAAATATTACTGAAATATTAGATAAAAAGTTGGAATGTGAAGAAAGAATTGAATATTTAAAAAAAGAAATAGAAGAATTACATAGCTTAGAAAGAAGCATAAATATTGCAAAAGAAAAGTTAGAAGAATCATATAATGAAATAAAAAATAATATAACGCCTAAATTTACAAAAGAATTATCTTTATTAATAGAAAAAATTTCTGGGCGGTAAATATAAAAATGTAAATTTTGATACTGACATTGGATTAGTAGTTGAAAAAGAAGATGGTGAATATATTAATTGCAATCTCTTAAGTATAGGGACAATAGATCAATTATATTTATCACTTAGATTATCTGTAATAAATGAAATTTCAGAAGAAAAAATGCCAATTATACTAGATGAAGTTTTTGCATATTTTGATAATGAAAGATTAGAAAATATTTTAAAATTTATTGCTGATAATTACAAAGGAAATCAGATAATTATATTAACTTGTTCAAATAGAGAAAAAGATATTTTAGATAAATTAAATATTAAATATAATTTAATTAATTTATAAATTATGTTTATGTTTTTATGATATGCCACCATTGAAAATTATAAAAATATCGTGTATAATATTTTAGATTAATTTAATTAAAGAGGAGATATATAATGTTTCAAAAGTTAGATGATGTAGAAAAAAGATATGAGGAGTTAAATAAAAAAATCAGTGATCCAGAAATTATTGCAAAACAAAGTGAATGGCAAAAATTAATGAAAGAACATGCACTAATTGCTGATGTAGCTGAAAAGTATAAAGAGTATAAAAAGGTAAAATCAAATCTTGAAGAAGCAAAGGAAATGTTAGATGATAAAGAATTAAAAGAATTAGCAGAATTAGAATATCAAAAAGCAAAAGAACAATTACCAAAAATAGAAGAAGAATTAAAAATACTTCTTATACCAAAAGATCCAGATGATGATAAAAGTATAATATGTGAAATAAGAGCAGGAGCAGGAGGAGAAGAGGCTGCATTATTTGCAGGAACTCTATTTAGAATGTATTCGATGTATGCTGAAAATAAATATTGGAAAATAGATGTACTTAATGAAAATGAAACAGGACTTGGTGGATATAAAGAAATAACATTTATGGTTACGGGTAAAGGTGCATATAGTAGATTAAAATTTGAGAGTGGTGTACATAGAGTACAAAGAGTTCCAGACACAGAAAGTAGTGGAAGAATTCATACATCTACTGCAACCGTTGCGGTTTTACCAGTTGTAGAGGATGTGGAAATAGAAATAAATCCATCTGATGTAAGAATGGAAGTTTTTAGAGCATCAGGTGCAGGAGGACAACATGTTAATAAAACGTCATCAGCAGTAAGACTGATACATGAACCAACAGGAATTGTTGCAGAATGCCAAACTGAAAGATCGCAACTTCAAAATAGAGAATATGCAATGAGATTATTAAAATCTAGAATATATGAACAAGAAAAAGCTAAACAAGATGCTGAACTTGCAAATGAAAGAAAGTCGCAAGTAGGAACAGGAGATAGAAGTGAGAAAATAAGAACATACAACTATCCGCAAGGAAGAATTACCGATCACAGAATTGGTATGAGCATATATCAAATGGAAAATTTTTTAAATGGGGAATTAGATGAAATGATAGATAATTTAATTGCAGCAGACAGAGCAGAAAACTTAAAAAGAGGGACATTCCTCGAACTATGAGGAATACTTCGTATGCCGAGGTTTGTCCCTCAAACCTTGTAAAAGACATAAATGCAAGTAGCCCTTACGACATATTATTACAAGGGCTACTATTTTATTACAAAAAGATTACAAAAACATGACAAAAATGTAACATTTCTATTGACAATTTATCCAAAATGTAATATTCTTATAGAAAATAAAATTTATAAATAAAACGGAGGAATTTGTCTTGGCTATAGGAGATATAATTGTAGGTATTGACATAGGAACATCTAAAGTGAATGCAGTAGTTGGTGAAGTAAATAATTTTAATCAAGTAGAAATTATTGCTACAAGCGAATGTAAATGTTTTGGAATGAAAAAATCCAAGATTATAGATGAAGAAGAAATATCATCAGCTATTTGTAAAACTATACAAGAAGCTGAAGAATTAGCTAACATAAAGATTCATTCAGCATATGTTACAATACCTGGTAGATATATAACAATTGTACAAAATAGTATTATAAAAGAAGCAAAAGATAAATATGCTGGGATATCAACTAAAGACGTTACTTCAGCCATTATGCAAGTGAAAGATATCGATATACCAGATGATAAAGTTTTAATAGATATAGTAACAAATGAGTTTTCTTTAGATAATGGAAGAACTATAGATGATCCAGTAGGGAATTTAAGTTCTGCTTTTACAGTAAAGGGACAAGTTATTTTGGCAGATAAAGACTATATAAGAAAATTAACAAGTATATTTAGAAAAGCTAGTATAGAAATAGATGGAATAGTACCAAATGTTCTTGCAGAAAGAGGACTTATATTAGATAAAAATGAATTAAAGGACAATGTTATGATATTAGATATAGGAGCTGGGAATACTGATATAGGTGTATTTGAAGGAGGGTCTTTTGTACATACTAATACAATACCACTTGGTGGAGATAATATAACATCTGATATAGCTTATGTATTTAATATTAGTGA
Source organism: uncultured Clostridia bacterium (assembly GCA_947629355.1). Taxonomy (GTDB): domain Bacteria; phylum Bacillota; class Clostridia; order TANB77; family CAG-508; genus CAG-452. The sequence goes on along the minus strand of CANRDJ010000012.1, from coordinate 9,112 downwards.
AGATGAAGCAGATAGACTGAAAAGACAATATGGTTTAGCTCTTAAATCTTTTATAGACAATGACACAGATATAATTTTAAATACATATAAGGGTGAAGAGAGAACCAAAACTATAAAAAGTTCAGAATTAATAGAAGTTATCGAAGCAAGAGTAGAAGAAATTTTCTCTTTAGTAAATAAGGAAATATCAAATGAGGGAATAAAATCTAATATTAATAATGTAGTTTTGACAGGTCAAGGTATAACAAATATAAATAAAAGTGATGTTGCAGGGAAAATAATTTTAAATATACCTGTAAAAATATCAACTGGAAGGCTAATAAGTACAATAAAACCAAATTATAGATCAAGTTATGCAATGGTAAGATATGTAGCATCAAGGCCTTATGCAAAAACAGTTTCTAGTAGCATTGATGTACGCACAGAAGAGAATATGTTTAAAACAATAGTAGAAAGAGTAAAAGAATTTTTCTATTCATAGTTTAAATTTTGTGTTTGAAAAAAGTAAATAAGTAAAAAACACAAAAAACAGATTAAGTTTTAAATTTTTAAAATATATATGGAATAAAAATAGGTGGTATAACAAGTAAATACTAACTTAAAAATTCCAAATTCAATAATTAAGGAGGATTAAACAATATGATAGAAACAGAATACGAAGAGAATAATTGCATGTTGGATGGTACAGCAACTATTAAAGTAATTGGTGTTGGGGGAGCAGGAAATAATGCTGTTAATAGAATGATAGAGGCAGGAATAAAAAATGTAGAATTTATAGCAGTTAATACTGATAGACAAGCACTTCAACTATCAAAGGCAAATTCAAGAATACAAATAGGAGAAAAAATAACAAGAGGATTAGGAGCAGGTGCAAATCCAGAAATAGGTATGCAGGCAGCAGAAGAAAGCAAAGCAGAAATAGCTGAATCATTAAGAGGAGCAGATATGGTATTTGTTACAGCCGGAATGGGTGGAGGAACAGGTACAGGAGCAGCTCCAATAGTAGCAGCAGCAGCAAAAGAGCTTCGGTATTTTAACAATAGGTGTTGTTACAAAACCATTCACTTTTGAAGGAAAGAAAAGATCAAACCAAGCAGAAAAAGGAATTTCTAATTTAAAAGAAAAAGTAGATACATTAGTTGTTATACCAAATGATAAATTATTACAAATTATAGATAGAAGAACATCAATTGTAGAGGCTTTTAAAATGGCTGATGATGTTTTAAGACAAGGTGTTCAAGGTATATCAGATTTAATTTCAGTGCCTGGATTAATAAACTTAGATTTTGCAGATGTTAAAACTGTAATGGTAAATACAGGAATGGCTCATATGGGAGTTGGTAGAGCAAGTGGAGAAAACAGAGCAGAAGATGCTGCAAAACAAGCAATTCAAAGTCCATTACTAGAAACATCAATAGAAGGAGCAAGAGGAGTTATTATTAATATAACTGGTGGAAATGAGTTAGGATTACAAGAGGCAAATACAGCTGCTGAACTTATTCAAAGAAGTGTAGATCCAGAAGCTAATATTATATTTGGTGTTGTTACTGATGAAACATTAGGTGATGAAATAACAATTACAGTAATAGCTACTGGATTTGAAAAAGAGGATTCATCAATATCTAGTATAGGTGTAGAAAACTTAGTAACAAACACATGGAATAAAAAAATAAATTCTATACCAACACCTACAGAAAATAAAGATACACAAGGTGATTTAGATATTCCTTCTTTCTTAAGAAAAAAAGGAAATAAATAGTAAAAATATAATTTTAATAAATAATAAAAAAGAAATAATCTAATTTAGTAGATTATTTCTTTTTTTCGCGTTCAAGATATGACAGATTATTTATACAAGCTATAGTAAAATAGGGGTTACCAACCATAAAAAGAGGTGACCTATTGACAATATATGTAGATATCATTTTTCTAGAAAATTTATTTATGGATTATATTATTTTATTTGCAACAGGAATTATAGTTAAAGCACCAATAAAAATAATTAGAACATTTATATCAAGTGCTATTGGAAGTATTTATGCCATTATTTCATATATGTCAATTCTGGAAATATATTCCACCATATTTCTAAAAACAGTTTTATCTATAGCAATGGTATATATAGCATTTGATAGCAAAAATATAAAACAATTCTTTAAGCAATTAATTATATTTTATTTAACATCATTTACATTTGGTGGAGTTGCTTTTGCTTTTTTATATTTTGTAAGTCCACAAAATATATTAATGGAAAAGCGGAGTATTAGTAGGAACATATCCAATTAAAGTAATTATAACAGCAGGAATTGTAGGATTTATTATAATTACAACAGCGTTTAAAAATATAAAAGGAAGATTAACTAAAAATGATTTACATTGTAATATAAAAATAAACATAAACTCAAAATATACGTATATTAATGCAATTATTGACACAGGAAATTTTTTAAAAGAACCAATTACAAAAATGCCAGTAATAGTAGTAGAAAAAAATACACTAATAAATGTTATTCCAAATTACATATTAGATAATTTAGATAAGATTATAAATGGAAAAGATATCGATTTAAGAGACTATTCTTCAAAGATAAGAATAATTCCGTTTACTTCATTAGGTAAAGAAAATGGAATATTATTAGGGTTAAAAGCAGATAATGTAACAATTCAGATGGAAGAAAATACCATCAATATAAATGATGTGATAATAGGAATATATAATGGAACTTTAAGTAAAAATGGTAAATACAAAGCTTTAATAGGTTTGGATTTATTAGAAAATTCTAATATCAATAACGAGTTAATGGTTAAAAGTTAAAAGTGAAGAGTACAAAACTCTTCGAGTTTTGAAGGAGGTTCAAATAATGAATATACTAGAAATATTAAAGTCTAAGATTAGTACAATATATGTTAAATACTTAAATGATGAGGAGATAGAAACACTTCCTATACATTATATAGGAGGAAGTCAAACACTTCCGCCTCCACTTGAACCAAAAGAAGAAGAAAAACTTTTAGAAAGATTAGCAAATCATGATCTTGAAGCAAGACAAATATTAGTAGAAAGAAATTTAAGATTAGTAGTATATATAGCTAAAAAATTTGAAAATACTGGAGTTGGAATAGAAGATTTAGTTTCAATTGGAACTATTGGGCTTATGAAAGCTATTAATACTTTTAATACAAATAAAAACATTAAACTTGCTACATATGCATCACGATGTATTGAAAATGAGATGCTTATGTATCTAAGAAGAAGCAATAGAATAAAGGGTGAAATTTCAATTGATGAACCACTTAACCAAGATGGAGATGGAAATGAATTATTATTATCTGATATTCTTGGCACAGAGCCTGATATAACATCAAGAGGAATTGAAGATGAAGTAGATAAAGTTTTACTTAAAGCATCTATAGAAAAGTTAAGTAGTAGAGAAAAAAATATAATGGAGCTTAGATTTGGATTTACTAGTGGAACAGAAAAAACTCAAAAAGAAGTAGCAGATATGCTTCGGAATCTCTCAGAGTTATATATCTAGGCTAGAGAAAAAAATAATGAATAAAATGAAGAAAGATATTATAAGTAAAACAGGATAACTCTTAAAACGAGGGACATATCTCGATTTATAAGGAATGCTTATGAGCGAGGTGTGTCCCTCAAACATTGTAAAATTTTACTCATCGAAATATTTGCTAATTTCTTCTAAGCCTTTAAAACTTGTTTGTCTTAATACCTCATATGCAATTATTGCAACAGAATTAGATAAATTAAGTGAACGCAAGGTTTTTCTCATTGGAATTCTAATTGCGTTATTTATATATTTTTTTAATAAATCTTCTGGAAGACCTTTTGTTTCTTTACCAAACAAAAGAAATATATTATCTAACTTAGAATAATTTACATCTGAATAGCAGTGTTTTCCCTTGGTAGTAACAAAAAACATATTATTATTTTCTGGAATATATTTATTTAAAAAATCAGATAGAGATTCATGCTCTTCAATTTCTAACTTATCCCAATAATCAAGACCTGCTCTTTTTAAATATTTGTCAGATATTTCAAAACCTAATGGTTTAACAAGATGAAGCTTCGCACCTATTGCTGCACAAGTTCTTGCAATATTTCCAGTGTTTTGTGGTATTTCTGGTTCAACAAGTACTATATTTAAATTCATTATAATTTTCATCTCCTTTAGCATATTATATCACATTAGTCAAAGAAATTATAATTTGTAGGATTAACAATATGAAATGGGTGAAAAAGGGGCCTGGCCCCTTTTTCACCCATTTCATACAAACAACAATTTATATAATTATATTTAAAATTGACTTTTATTAATTAAAATGCTAAACTATATTCAATTTAGTAAAATTAACATATTATAAAAAGGGAATTAATATAATGAATAAAAATAAACAAATTAAAGTAATAAGAATAATATTTACAATAGCAATTATAGTTGCGATTTCTATTTTCCTTTGCAAACTTGCACCATTCATAAAAGATTTATCTACAGCAGAGGGGCAAGTAGCATTTAAAGAAAAGATAGATAGTATGGGATTTGGAGGATTATTACTATTATTAGGACTTCAAATACTACAGATATTACTAGTAGTTCTACCAGGAGAACCCTTTGAAGTATTAGCGGGTATGTGCTATGGTGTATGGGGAGGAACCTTATTTATAACGGTATCTATATTTATAACAACAACTATAATATTTTTTATAGTTAGAAAATTAGGGCATAAATATCTATATAACTTTTTTCAGACAGAAAAAGTTGATAAAATCATGAAAAGTAAATTATTGAAAAATCCTAGAAATTTAGATATTGTTTTATTTATATTGTTTTTTTTACCAGCTACACCAAAGGATTTATTCGTATATATGGGAGGACTTTTACCTGTAAAACCACTTAGATTTATTTTTATATCTACATTTGTAAGATTTCCATCAGTAATTACTTCAACTATGGTAGGGGCAAATATTTCAAATGGCAACTGGAAAGTAAGTTTATTAATATATGCAGTAACATTTGTTATAGCTATGTTATCTATATATTTAGTTAGTTTAAAAGATAAAAATAGAGAGATTATAAATATTATAAAGCCTTCATAAAATTCTTAAATATATCATAATATTAAAAGGATATAATTTATGGAGGTTTTTATTATGATTAAAAAAATAGAGTTGCCATATCGTTTAGATGCACTAGAGCCATACTATAATGCAGAAACATTAAATATTCATTATAATATTTTATACAAAGGATATGTAGATAATTATAATAAAGTACAAGAAGAATTAAAAAATGCAAGAGAAAAAAATGATTTTGAAAATATAAAATGTCTAGAAAAAAACTTAAGTTTTCAAGGGTCAGGCGTCATTTTACATGAATTATTTTTTACAAATATGAAGCCACAATCAAGACATGAAATGGGAGAAATATTATATAGCCAAATAAATAAAGATTTTGGATCATTTAATAGTTTTAAAAATCAATTTAACGAAGCAAGTAAAGCAGTAGAAGCATCTCGGATGGGGACTTTTAGTGTGGGTACCAAGATTCAATAAACTAGAAATCCTTCAATGTGAAAAACATCAAAATTTAACACTATGGGGTTGCATACCAATTCTTGTAATTGATATGTGGGAGCATTCATATTTTTTACAATATAAAGCAAATAGAACAGAATATATAAATGCATTTTGGAACATTATAAACTGGGAAACAGTAAATAATAGATTTGAATACATATTTAAAAGATAATTTTAGGGAAAAAGGGGTCTCTTTGGTCCCTTTTTCCCCTAAAATTATTCGCTAAAGTCAAAATTAGGAACATACTCTTCTTCATGTGTACCTAATTCTTGAATATAGCCATTTTTTAAATTTAAAGAATATAGATAGTTAAAAATCTCTTTATATTCTTTTTTATTTAATTTTCTATTCATTAAAATATCTTCTTTTGCTTTATATGTTGGAAAATATTGTGACATTACACTAATATAAATATCATTTGGCATATTATCTGAAATCCATTTTAAAATGTTTTTTGTATTCTGCATATGGTTTGGAAGTACTAAGTGCCTAATAATAACACCTTTTTTAATTAATCCATTTTCATCAAATTTAGCTTGCCCAACTTGACTATACATTTGCTTTATTGCGTTTGTTGCAATTTTAAAATAATTATTTACATTAGAATATTTTTTGGACAATTCATTTGTGTAATATTTTAAATCAGGTAGATAAACATCTATATATCCATTTAATAGTTTAATTGTTTCTATGTTTTCATATCCATTTGAGTTGTAGATAATAGGAATTCCGGAGACCTTTTGATTTAGCAATTTTAATTGCTTCAATAATTTGATATACATACATTGTTGGTGTTACCAAATTAATATTATGAGCTCCTTTTTTTTGCTGTCTTAAAAAAATTTCAGCAAGATGCTCAATAGTTATTTCTTTTCCCTTTCCTAAATTGCTAATTTCATAATTTTGGCAATATATACAATTAAGATTGCAATTAGAGAAAAAAACTGTGCCAGATCCATTTTTACCGCTAATACAAGGTTCTTCAAACATATGAATAGATGCAAGTGCGATTTTTAATTTATCATCACATTTACATCTTCCTTTATTTCCTGCTAATCTATTAATCTTACATCTATGTGGGCATAAAGTACAATTATCTAACATATTATTTTCCTATTCTTTTTTTAAATATATTGATTGAGATGGGTATGCAAGTTCTATATTTGCTTGTTTAATTATTTCTAATAGCATATAATTTACTTCTTCTTTAAATTTTAAAAATTCTTCGTAATCTATTATATCAGTATAGAAACTAACAGATAAATCTATTCCATCAGCAGAAATTGTATCAAATAATACTCTAATATTTTCTTTTAAAACATGTGGGTTAGTATTTAATGCAAGTTTTATATTTTCTGTTAAATTTGCAACTTTTTCTAATGTAGTATTTAGTTCTAGTGTTAGCAATAAATCATATCTTCTTTTTTCTCTTTTTGTTCCATTAATTATAGAAGTAGTTGTAAGAAAGCTATTTGGAAGTACAATTATTTGATTATTTATATCTCTTATTCTTGTAGTTCTAAAAGTTATATCTTCAACAGTTCCAGCATATGTACCTACTTCAATGTAGTCACCAATATCAAATGGTCTGTCTGAAATAATTGATAATCCTGCAAGGATACTTTTTGCAACATCTTGTGCAGCAAGTGCAATTACAACACTACTTATTCCAAGACCAGTAACTAGCCCACTTAAATCATATCCAAATTCTGCAATTACAATAAATGCTGCAACTATATATATTAATGCTTTTGCAGTTTTACTGAAGAAATTTATTGTTGTGTCTGTTCCATCGATATGAAGTTTTTCTCTAATTTTACCAAAAGTTTCAGAACTAGAATCAAATAAATTAGCAAATCCTTTTGCTGCAAGTAGAATTATACATATTTTAAATAATTTAGTTACAATACTAAAGATATCTTTTGGTAAATTTAAGGATATAGCTCCAATATATACTCCAAGCAATACAAAGAATGTTTTTAATGGCTTATAAAATCCAGTTTCTTTAATTTTCTTTTTATCTTTTATTTTAAATTTAAACATCTTTACTATGATATATGCAAATAAAGAACTAAATATTTTAAATATTACAATTATTGCTAGTCCTATTCCAATATCGATAATATTTTCAAGGGATAAATTTTTAAACATTTCGATTATTTCATTAATAAATTTCATAATTATCACCTAGTACATGTTAACATATTTTTAAAAGTTATGCAATAATAGCATAAAGCAAAATCTTAGGCATAAAATTTAAAGGGGGAGATTGTTATGAAAAATAAAGTATTAATTAATATATTGATTTTATTTATAATGATACTATCAGTTACAATCCCGGTAGTTGCCTTTCCACCGTCTAACGATGAGTTATATGATGGAATAGATGTAAGCGAATGGCAGGGTAAAATTGACTTTAAAGAAGTTAAAAAAGCTGGAATAGATGTAGTATATATAAGAGCAAGTGAGGGAACAGACTATGTTGATCCATATTTTAAAGAAAATTATGAGGAAGCAAGGAAAAATGATTTAAAAATAGGATTCTATCATTACCTAACTGCAAAAACAACAGAAGAAGCAATACAAGAAGCAAATTTTTTTGTTTCAAATATAAAAGAAACTAATCCTGATTGTAAGCTTGCGATGGATTTTGAAGTTTTTGGAAATTTGAGCAAAAGTGAGATAAATGAAATTTCAAAAATATTTTTAGAAACTGTAGAGAAATTAACTAAAAAAGAATGTGTAATCTATAGCGATGCATTTAATGCAACAGAAATATTTAATGAAGAACTTGCAAAAAAATATGCAATATGGGTTGCCGACTATTTTGTTGAAGAGCCAGCCAATAATGGTAAATGGTCATCTTGGGTAGGCTTTCAATACACAGATAGAGGAAAAATAAAAGGTATAGATGGAAGTGTTGATAAAGATTATTTTACAAATGGAATATTGTTAAATAATACATCAAAAATTTCTACGGATACAACACAATCAGATGGATTGTTTAAATATATCACAGTAAAAAAAGGGCAGAGTTTAAGTAAAATTGCAATAAAATATAACACATCATATGAATATTTAGCTAAAATTAACGATATTAGAAATGCAAATTTAATTTATGTAGGAGAGAAATTAAAAGTACCAGTAATTAATCGTGAAATACATGATACTAGCCACATATTATATGTTGTAAAAAATGGGAATACATTAAGCCAAATTGCAAAGGAATTTGATGTTTCAATAAAACAAATAGTAGAATTAAATGATATTAAAAATCCAAATTTAATTTATATGGGAGAGGTTTTAAGAATTCCAATTATAAATAATTAGAAAGAAGCGGAAGTTATTTTTCGCTTCTAATATATATTTGTTGGAATATTTTTTAAAAATTAGAATATACTATAAATGTATGAATTCAAAAAATTAAAGCAACAAAACAAATAAAAAAATAGACACATATTAAAATCCAATATATAATGTAAGTGCAAACAAAACATTAAAAGGAGATTAATATG
>CANRDJ010000011.1 GCA_947629355.1 uncultured Clostridia bacterium | reverse complement strand
AGTATCTTAGATAAGTATATCATAAGTCTTATATAGTGGACTTTAAATACTATAAATATATAATACGAGGATGGTGTAAGATGATTACTATAGAATGTCTTATAGCATTTGAAAGTTAATTTGACATTTAATTTTTCACTATAAATTAAATAGTGTATTTATTATTTAAAATTAAGAAACAAGGAAGTATTTGCAAATATGCTATATGCATTGATGCATTTAAAGAAAATCAAAATATGTTCTTATATTCTTCTTCAGAAATAGAGTTTATTAATGGCTTAAGTGGATCTCCTATTGTTCAGAATGATGAATTAATTGGAATTCATTACGCAGCTACAGATGATGGAAAAATGGGCGTCGGCAAAATTATTTGGGATTTGGACATAGTCCATCCGTAATGCTATGATATCCCAAAATGAGTGGTGAAAGTTCACCACTCATTTTGTTTATGAAAAAAGATGGGAGTTGTTCTTAATATCCACTAGCAGTTTCAGTTTGCATAGTAACTGTTATTGCAGTTCCTTGCTCTATTTTTTTTCCGTGCAGCTATATCTTGACTGACAACTGTTCCTAGTCCATCTATGACAACATTTAAATTAGATGCTTTTATAGAATTTAGCACTTGAGCATAAGACATTCCCTTTAAATTCGGAACTGTAGTAGTATTACGAATATTATTATTTGGTGTGTAAAGATATATTGTTGAATCTTCAATCAACGTAACACCAGGCTTTGGAACTTGATCTATAATTAATGTTGAATTTTCATTTTCATCTCCAGTTATTTTAAAATTAAAGCCAGATGTTTTTAATATAGATTTTGCTTCTGATATAGTTTTATTTCTTACATCAGGAAGTATAGATGTTTTTGTTGGTGTTGAATTAGTAGCAGAGGTATTGTTAGAAGCTACACCAACGTATGGAAGAACCTCTGATAGTATTTGCTTAACAACAGGTCCTGCAACTTGGCTTCCTTGATGACTGTCGCCCTTAGGGTCATATATTGTAACTAAAACTACGACTTGAGTGTTTACTGTAGGGGACATTGCAATAAATGATGCTACATATCCTTCATCTTCATTTCCAGATAGAGGCTCTGATGTACCAGTCTTTCCACCAATAGAATATCCAGGCAATTTAGCATATTTACCAGTACCATCATTTACAACAGATTCTAACATGTCCATCATAGTTTCAGCAGTTTCTTTGGATACGACTTGTCTTAAACTTTTTGGTTCTATAGTTGTTATAGCTCCAGTATCGGTATTTTTAATTTCTTTTACGATACGTGGTTGCATTAGTACTCCTTCATTAGCTATAGAAGAAACAGCTGTTATTAATTGAATAGGAGTAATAGTAAATCTTTGACCAAAAGACATTGTAGCAACGTTAAATTCATTTATATTATTTTCATCAAAGAACACACTATTTGATTCACCATAAAAGTATGGATTAGTGGTATCAAACAAACCAAATCCTCTATAGTACTTATATAAAGTGTGAGCACCTATCTTCTGTCCAAGTTGTATAAATGCAGGATTACATGAATTTTCAAGAGCTTCTCTTAAACTTTCTGATCCATGAGGATCATAATATTTCCAACAACGCATTCCTATACCAGAAACTTTTTCAGTACCAGAACAATAGAAATCAGAATGATTATCAGGAGTAACTAAACCTTCTTCTAATCCAGCTGAAGCTGTTATTATTTTAAAGGTAGAACCAGGTTCATAAGTACTTTGAACAGCAGTATTTTTCCACATATTGAACAATGCATTGCTTTTGTCCTCAGAAGAAAGTTTGTCCCATTTTTTCTTTAATTTGGAATTATTTATAGAAAAAGGTTCATTTAAATTGTAGTTTGGATATGTTGCCATTGCTAAAACATCACCATTAGAAGGATTCATTATTATAACATTTCCACCATCTGCTTTATTATCAGTAACAGCTTGCTCAAGGTATTTTTCTGCTATAGATTGTATATTAACATCAATTGTAAGAGTTACATTACTACCATTTTGAACCTCTACATAAGTTTGCTGACCATTTGGAATTTCTCCATTAACTGAATCAGTAGAAGTCAAAATTTTTCCGTGGTGTTCCGAGAGAGAGTATCATTTAATGTAGATTCTAACCCTGCAAGCCCTGAATCTTCAGCTCCAATAAATCCAATAAGATTTGAAGCTAAATTGCTATATGGATAATACCTCTTTGTATCTTCATTGATTTCAATACCAGATGTTATTTTGTTATTTTCCATCCAATTTTGTAAAGCTGTTATTTTGTCATTTTCTACTTTTTCAGCAATTACAAATGTTGAAGTTTTTGTATTTAATTTTTCTAGTGTTTCAGAATAATCTAATTTAAAAATATCACTAAAAGCATGTGCCAAAATTTCTTTATTAACTTCTGTATCATCAGAATATTTTACTTTAGAAGGATTAATAGAAACGGTATCAACCCTAGCACTAATTGCAAGAGCTTTACCAGTAGAGTCAAAAATTGTTCCTCTAGTTGGAGTTATAGTCTTGCTAGATAGCTGTTCTTTAACAGCAGTTTCTTTTAAACTGGCACCTTCAACGAATTGTAAAAATCCTATACGAAATACTAGTAAAAAAAGTATGATAAGACTTATAGTAAGACATACAAATAATTTTTTTTGCCCCGAGGCATCTATTTTAACAACTCTTTTTTTCCTTTTCATATTAACACCTACTATCAAATATTGTAAAAATTGTATATCATTAATTATTAAAAATCAATTGAAATTTAAAAGAAATACTAAAATTTCTAAAAATAAGTATATACTACAAAATAAATATATTGTATAATAGTAAAAGGTGATTACATTGAACGCATATACAGAAACAAAGAATATTTTAAGAAAATATAATATAGTAGCAAATAGAAGATTAGGACAAAATTTTTTGATAGATGATAAAGTAATAGATAATATTATTACTGCATCAGGTGTTAGTAAAAGTGATTTAATTATAGAAATAGGACCAGGTCTTCGGAACGCTTACAAAAAAGCTTCTTGAAAATTCAGGAAAAGTTATATGTATAGAATTAGATACAAGGATGATTAATATTTTAAGTGACCGTTTTAAATTTTATGATAATTTTGAACTGATTAATGCAGATGTTTTAAAAGTTGATTTAAGTATGTTAATAAAAGAAAATAAAAGTGATAATTTAAAAACCGCAAAAATAGTTGCAAATTTACCTTATTACATAACTACACCAATAATAATGAAATTATTAGAAGATAGATTAGATATTGAAAGTATAACAGTTATGGTTCAAAAAGAAGTTGCAGATAGATTAGTAGATACTCCAGGTGGAAAAAATTCAGGAGCGATAACCTATGGAGTAAATTATTATACAGAGCCTAAAAAAGTAATAGACGTTCCAAATACTTCATTTATACCAATGCCAGAAGTTAATTCGAGTGTAATAAAATTAGATGTTTTAGACACACCATTAGTAAAAGTAAAAAATGAAGAATTATTATTTAAAATAATTAAAATGGCGTTTATGCAAAAAAGAAAAACACTTTTAAATGGCCTTACAAATGGCAATTTAGCATCTAAAGAACAAGTAGAGAGAATGCTAGCAGATTTAGGGGTTGATTTAAAAGTAAGAGGCGAAAAATTATCCTTAGAAGATTTTGCAAAAATAGCTGATTATGTTAGTGAAAAATTGACAAAATAGCCATTTTGAGGTACAATTAATAATTGCAGGGTCGACCAAGGGTTGCCTACATAAAAACGCTTTGCATTTTGAAAGAGAGAGTGAAAATATGCAAAAAAACAATATGAAAATGTTTGAAAATATGGATACTAAAACGAAGGTATATCTTGCAATAATTGCGATAGCCTTAATTTTATTATGTATAAATGTTACAACATATATTATTCCAAGTATAATTTTATACTTTGCAATAATTTTGTATACGGTAGTGGTATATAATAAAAGAAAATCTGAAATATCTAGCTATATCAATGAACTTACAATAAGCATGGACTCAGCAGCAAAAAACACATTAATAAATTCACCATTTCCACTAATTATACTTGAAACAGATGGAAATGTTATTTGGAGAAGCTCTAAGTTTAATAGAGAATTTGCTAATGTTGGAATTAATAACTATATTGATGAAATTACAAAAGAAATAAAAATGGATATCGATAATAATAATATACCAACAGTCGATAAAGAAGTAGATATAGATGAGAAGACTTACCATGTAATTGGCGACTATGTAAAAATAAAACAAAAAGATAAAAGAAAAACTAGTAAATATATGACTATATTATACTTTATAGATATTACTGAAACAAAAGAATTATTAAATAAATATAATAATTCTAAAACTTGTGTTGGAATTATAATGATTGATAATTATGAAGAAATTATACAAAGAATAGCTGCAGAAGAAAAACCACAAGTAATGGCAGAAATAGAAAAAACATTATATGATTGGGCAATTAAATCAGAAGGTATAATGATAAAAACAGAAAGAGATACATTTGTATATGTATTTGAACAAAAACATTTAGAAGAAATGCAAAATGAAAAATTTAGTGTGTTAGATAAAATAAAAGAGATAAAAACTAGTGAAAAATTACAATTGACATTAAGTATAGCTATATCTAATGAAGGGGAAACAGATTATGAAAGATATCAAACAGCAAATGATGCAATGGATATAGCACTTGGAAGAGGTGGAGACCAAGCAGTAGTAAAAACAAATGGGAAATATAATTTCTTTGGAGGAAAGGCTCAAGAATTAGAAAAGAGAACTAAAGTTAAAGCTAGAGTTGTGGCACATGCTTTAGAAGAATTAATAGGAAATGCAGAAAATGTAATAATTATGGGACATCAAAATGGAGATATTGATTCAATTGGATCTAGTTTAGGATTATATAGATTTGCCAAAACAATCAAGGAAGATGTATATGTGGTAAATAATACTAAAAGTTTGGCTATTAGCAGTTTTATAGAAACATTAAATAAGCAAGAAGAATATAAAGATATTATTATCGATAAGTCAGAGGCCTTGTCAAAAATAAATTCTAATACTTTATTAATAGTCACAGATACACATAAAAAGAATTTTGTTGAGGTACCAGAGCTTTTAGATAAAACAGAAAATATAGTTATAGTAGATCACCATAGAAAGAGTGCTGATTTTATAGAGAATGCAATACTTACTTTCCATGAGGCGTATGCTTCATCAGCATCTGAATTAGTAACAGAAATTATAGAATATGGAACTAATGATATAGTATTAAATCAAGTAGAAGCAGAAGGACTATATGCGGGTATTATGGTAGATACAAAAAACTTTACATTTAAAACAGGTGTAAGAACTTTTGAAGCAGCGGCATATTTAAGAAAATATGGTATTGATATAATAAGAGTAAAAAAATGGTTTCAAAGTGATTTAGAAAGTTATAATGTAATAGCAGATATAGTGAAAAAAGCAGAAATAATAAATGAATCTATAGGAATTTCAGAATATGAAGAAAAGGATAAGAATGCCAATTTAATTTGTGCAAAGGCTGCAGATGAATTGCTTACAATAAGTAATATAACAGCATCATTTGTAATGGGTAACCTAGGAGATAAAATTTGTATTAGTGGACGTTCTATAGGAGATATAAATGTTCAAATAATACTAGAAAAACTTCGGAGGTGGAGGACATATTACACTTGCTGGTGCACAATTAGAAGGAATGACAATTGAAGAAGCTAAACATGAACTTATAATAAGGATAAACGAATATTTTACAGAACTAGCGTAAAACATACATAAAACAAAACAATTTATAAAAAATAAAGGAAACAAAAGAGTAATTTTAAATAAATATATCACAAATTGCAAAAAACTTTTTCTATTTTGACAACTAGATATGACAAAAAAATCTATATAGAAGTAGTAAAATTAGGACAAGCGACTAAAATTTTATATATAATAAAAAGGTTGAACTTTCCTATTATATATAAATTCTATAATGGTGATTGGTCTGTTGAGAATTCCTAATTATATTTGGAAGCTCAAGTTAGACAGGGGAAAGTAGGCAATTTCACTTTTCTTGTATACAAAAGATTAGAGAAAGTTATTGAAGGTGGTAAAGATGTTTCAAAACATAATAGATGAAGAAATAAAAGAAGATAAAAGTTTTGATACTGATAATAAAGGAAAAAAAATTATAAATATTAAAAATCTTTTTTCAGTATCTGACTTTATTTTATATGCAATTTCATTCATGGTATCCATGGTAAGCTTTAACGGAGAATTTGCACCTTTTGGACTTGCCATATTTGCGGCTACTTGCAGTAATAGAATACCAGCAGGAATTGTGTATATTGCAACAGCTCTAGGTACTCTAATAGGATTTGGAGCTAGTGGATTTTTAAATTATTTATTAACTACTTTATTATTTATAGTAATGACATTAATATTTAGACCAAAATTTCAAGAAGACAGAAACGAAAAACTAAAATTAGGTTTATATATTATGATATCATCATTTATTGTGCAAGCAGGAAAAATGTTCTTCACAATGTTTTTAGTATATGATTTATTAGTTAGTATTGTTTTTTCAATTCTTACATATATATTTTATAAAATATTTGCAAATTCAATTACAGTAATAAAAGAATACGGAATAAAACAAGCATTTACAGTAGAAGAAGTAATTGGAGCAAGTCTTTTATTATCAATTGCAATTTACTCTTTACATGGATTAAATATTTTCGGATTATCAATTAGTAATATTTTAAGTATTATGTTAGTGCTTTTCTTAGGATGGAAAAACGGAATGCTGATTGGAGCAACATCCGGAATTACAATAGGAATGGTACTTGGGATCATAGGGGCATCAAGTCCAATTTTGGTTGCATCATATGCAATATCTCGGAATGATAGCAGGTATATTAAATAAACTCGGCAAAATAGGTGTTATAATAGGATTTGCTTTAGGTAATGCAATCCTTACATATGTAGCAAATGGAAATACAGTTCCAGTTATAACAATAAGAGAGATTTTAATTGCTTCACTTGGATTATTATTACTTCCAAAAAATATTAATATTGATATATCAGATATAATAGGTAGAACAAAACTTCTTCCTACTACAGGTGGACAAATTGAAGGGGATAAGGAAACAATATATAAACTAAATACTGTTTCTGAAACAATTTCAGAAATGGCTAAAAGTTATAGCGAAGTTGCAGCAACAACAATTGAAACAGACGAAGAATTAAAAGATGATAGTAAGCAAAGTTTTAAGGAAGAATTATTAAATAATATAGAAGACTTTTCAGACAACTTACTATATGAAGATATAATATATGATGAGGACAGTATTTTAGATAGTGTATATGATTTGTTAGAGGAAAAAGAAGAAATAACAAGGGAAGAATTAATACACATATTTGAAATTAATAATAGTTACATTATAGGTTTAAATGAAGAAGATGAAAGAAATAATCAAATTGAAAATGATATAACTCAAATTGTAAAAGCAATTAACCATACATATAGAATAAATAAATTAAATCTTATATGGAAACAAAAAGAAGCAAGTAACAAAAAAGTACTTGCGAATCAACTTCGGAGGAGTATCAAAAGTTATATCTTCACTTGCTGAAGATATAGAAGATAAAGAAAAAAATGAAGAAGTAAAAAGCCCAGAGATAAAATTTAAAATTGAAGTAGCATCAAGTTCTGCTACTAAAAACAATAGTGAAGTATCAGGAGACACTAGTGTACAGACCAAATTACATGATGGAAAATATATGATGGCAATAAGTGATGGAATGGGATCAGGTCCAAGAGCAAAAAAAAGCAGCTCAACTGTTATAAAAATGCTAAAAAGACTTCTTACAACAGGATTTGATAGAGATGTTTCAATAGGATTAATTAATTCATCTGTGAATTTAAACTCTAATGAGGAAACGTATGCAACTATTGATATTTCTGTATTTGACAGTAGCAATGGAAATATAGAATTTATAAAAAATGGAGCTTGTCCAACATTTATAAAATCAAATAATAACGTTGAAGTTGTAAAAGCAGTATCTCTACCTGCAGGAATTGTAGATAATATTGATTTAGTGGTATATGATAAAGACCTAAAAGGTGGAGAAATTATAGTAATGTGTAGCGACGGAATACTAGAATCAAACGAAGAACTTACTAATAAGGAAATTTGGGTAAAAGAACTACTAGAAAATATAGAAACAGATGATATACAAAGAATTGCAGATATTTTGTTACAAGAAGCTATAGATAACGGATTAGGAATTGCAAAAGATGATATGACAGTACTTATTGCAAAAGTTAATAAAGTAAATTAAATTAATATTGACAAATATTGTAAATACTAATATAATATATATGAATGAAGTATTTTAATTAAATTCATTTGTGTAAATTAAAAATGCACTAGCTGTCACTAGTGCATTTTGCCTTATGTATTAAATTCTTTTAATATTAAAAGAATTAATAATAAGACTAGCATTTTAACTAAATTCTTCATTTGTATAAATAACCTCCTTTCTGCCATTAAGCGAAAGGAAAAACAAGTATAGCATAAGAAAGAATAAATGTAAATAATTTCCAAATGAAAAACAGATAAAATAAAACTGTATAAATAATTGACAAAAAAGGGAAAATAGTATAAAATATAAAAATCCAAAAAGAGCATTTAACAATGAAAGTAATTAATATAATTATTTAAAGAGAGTAAATGCCTAGGCTGAAAGCATTTATAGATAAGTTTAATTATGAAACACATTGGAGCTTATAAAAGTTAAAAAAAGCGGGAAATAAAATTCCAATAAGGGTGGCACCGCGGAGAAAATAAAGTTATCTTCGTCCCTGTATACAATATGTATGCAGGGATGTTTTTATTTATATAAGGAGGAAACGAAATGAATAAGTACAGAACACATAACTGTAATGAATTAACATTAAAAAATGTAGGTGAAACAGTTAAAATTGCAGGATGGATACAAACGATAAGAGATTTAGGAGGATTAGTTTTTGTTGATTTAAGAGACCAATATGGAATAACACAAGCTGTTATTTCTGGAGAAGACAAACTAGTTGATGAAATATCTAGAATACCAGTTGAATCAACATGTACAATTACAGGAACAGTTAAAAAAAGAGATGAAGAAACAATTAATAAAAATATTGCAACAGGTGAAGTAGAGGTAGCAATAGAAAGTTACGAAATATTAGGGAAAAGAACAAAAAACTTACCATTTGAAATAAACGAAGATAAAGAAGTAAGAGAGGACTTAAGACTTCAATATAGATTTTTAGATTTAAGAAATGATAAATTAAAAAATAATATTTTATTAAGATCAAAAGTAATTCAATATTTAAGAAATCAAATGGTTGAAAGAGGATTTACAGAGGTTCAAACTCCAATTCTTACAAGCTCATCACCAGAAGGAGCAAGAGATTATTTAGTACCAAGTAGAGTACACCCAGGTAAATTTTATGCACTACCACAGGCACCTCAACAATTCAAGCAATTACTTATGGTATCGGGTATAGATAAATATTTTCAAATAGCACCATGCTTTAGAGACGAAGATGCAAGAGCAGATAGGGCACCAGGAGAGTTTTATCAATTAGATATGGAAATGGCATTTAGTACTCAAGAAGATATTTTCAATGTAATGGAAGGTGTTTTGTATAACACATTCAAAGAATTTACAGATAAAAAAATAAGCCAGACACCATTTACAAGAATTCCTTTTGAAGAAGCAATGCTTAAATATGGAAGTGATAAACCAGATTTAAGAAATCCACTTATAATACAAGATGTTACAGAAATATTCCAACATGTTGAGTTTAATGCATTCAAGGGTAAAATAGTAAGAATAATAGTATTACCTAACGCCCAAGATGTTCCAAGGAAATTCTATGATGGAATGGTCGATTTTGCAACTTCAGAATGTGGAGCAAAAGGTTTAGCATGGCTTAAAGTAAATGAAGGAAATGAACTTCAAGGACCTATTGCAAAATTTATTGATGAAGAATCAAAAGAGCAACTCTTAAAACAAATAGGAGCAAAAGTAGGAGATTCTTTATTCTTCATATCAGATAAAAAAGGTGTTGTAGGAAATATAGCAGGACAAATAAGAACAGAACTTGCAACTAGATTAGATTTATTAGAAAAAGATACATTTAAATTCTGTTGGATAGTAGATTTTCCAATGTTTGAATTAGATGATGAAGGAAAAGTAGCATTTAGCCACAATCCTTTCTCAATGCCACAAGGAGGACTTAAAGCACTAGAAGAAAAAGAGCCATTGGAAATACTTGCATATCAATACGATTTAGTATGTAATGGAATAGAATTATCATCAGGAGCTGTAAGAAACCATGACCCAGAAATTATGATAAAAGCATTTGACATAGCTGGATATACTAAAGAAACAATAGAAAATAAATTTCCTGCATTGTTCAATGCTTTTCAATATGGAGCACCACCTCATGCAGGTATAGCACCAGGTGTAGATAGAATGATAATGCTTTTAACAGACGAACCAAACATACGTGAAGTAATAGCATTCCCAATGAATAGTAAAGCACAAGACTTATTAATGTGTGCACCAGGAAATGTAACAGAAAAACAATTAAGAGAAGTTCATATAAAATTAGATATAAAAAAAGAGAAATAAATTGTTGTTTGTGAGAGGAAATTCTAGGGACTGTCCCTCTTTTTTTCCAAAAGGAAAAAAAGGGGACTGTCCTGAATTTCCATAAGGATGAAAAATGAAAAAGATATTAATTACAGAAAAACCATCAGTAGCAATGGACTTTGCCAAAGCTTTAAAAATAAATGCAAATAGAAAAAATGGGTATTTAGAAAGTGACAATTGGGTTATAACTTGGTGCGTTGGGCATCTAGTTACTATGTCGTACCCAGAAAAGTATGATAAAAACTTAAAACAATGGAGACTAGATACACTTCCATTTATACCAGAAGATTGGAAATATGAAATAATACCAGCAGTTGAAAATCAATTTAAAATAATACAAACACTTTTGCAAAGAGAAGACGTAGATGAAATATATGTAAGTACTGACTCTGGTCGAGAAGGAGAATATATATATAGATTAGTTGATCAAATGATTGGAGTAACAGGTAAAATAAAAAAGAGAGTATGGATAGATTCTCAAACAGAAGAAGAAATATTAAGAGGTATTAGAGAAGCAAAGGATTTGTCAGAATATAACAGCCTTTCAGATGCTGCATATTTAAGAGCAAAAGAAGATTATTTAATAGGAATTAATTTTTCAAGGCTTTTATCTATAACACATGGAAGAAGAGTTGCAAAGCAAATAAACGAAGAAAGAATTTCAATTGCAATAGGTAGAGTAATGACATGCGTTTTAGGAATGGTAGTGGAAAGAGAAAGAGAGATTAAAAATTTTGTTAAAACCAAGTATTATAAAATAGTAGGTAGATTTGGCGAACATAATAATAATGTAGAAGCAGAATGGAAAGTAAATGAAAATTCTAGGTTGTATAAATCTAATAAATTATATAATGAAACAGGATTAAAAAAAGAAGAAGATGCAAATGAGTTTATAGATTCCTTAAAAAATCAAACAGCAATTGTATCTGAACTAAAAAAGTCTAAACAAAAAGAAAATCCACCACTTTTATTTAATTTAGCAGAAATTCAAAATGAGTGCTCAAAAAAATTCAAAATTAAACCAGATGAAACTCTTAAAGTAATACAAGAATTATATGAAAAAAAATTAGTAACATATCCAAGAACAGATGCAAGAGTATTATCTACAGCGGTTGCAAAAGAAATATCTAAAAACTTAAATGGTATTGCAAAAAATTTTAAAGATAAAGAAATTCAAAGTTATATATTAAAAATGGTAGAAGAAAAATATTCTACTAATTTAATAAAAACAAAGTACGTAAATGATAGTAAAATTACAGATCATTATGCAATAATTCCAACAGGGCAAGGCTATGAAAATTATGAAGAACTTTCAAACTTACAAAAAGATATATACAAAATAATTGTAAAAAGATTTTTAAGTATATTTTATCCACCTGCTGAATTTAATAAAGTATCACTTACTATTAATTTAAATGATGAAATATTTACAGCAAGTGAGAAGATATGCATAAAGCAAGGGTATTTAGAAGTTTTAAAACCTAAAAAAGAGGATAATACAAAAGAAAGAAATTCTTTGTTAAAAGATTTAAAAAAAGGACAAGAACTAAATGTTATTGAAATAAAAACAAGAGAAGCTGAAACAACTCCGCCTACTAGATATAACTCAGGTTCAATGATCTTAGCAATGGAAAATGCAGGTAAACTTATAGAAAATGAAGAACTAAGAGAGCAAATAAAAGGTGCAGGAATAGGAACTAGTGCAACAAGGGCTGAAATTATAAAAAAATTAGAAAAAATTAATTACATAGCCATAAACAATAAGACACAAATAATTACTCCTACAATAAAAGGAGAAGCAATTTATGATGTGGTAAAAACTTCAATGCCAGATATGTTAAATCCAAAACTAACTGCAAGTTGGGAAAAGGGATTAGAAATGGTTGCAAATAAAGAAATTAAACCAGATGAATTTATGACTAAATTAGAAATGTATATAAAATCTAAATTTAATAAATTAGTTATTAATATGTAATACACTTTAGACGTACAAGCAAAATCATGTAAACTATAAAAATGACGTTGACAATTAGTAAGTTTTAATATATAATATCTAAAGTTAAATCCCACTAAATGGTAGAAGTAGCAGTAGTGAGGGGAGGGAAATAAAGTGTCAGAAATAAAAGTTAATAATGGTAATATAGAAGACGCATTAAAAAGATTTAAAAGGCAATGCGTAAGAAATGGTGTTTTACAAGAGGTTAGAAAAAGAGAACACTACGAAAAACCTAGTGTAAGAAGAAAGAAAAAATCAGAAGCAGCAAGAAAAAGAAAATTTTAATTGGTATTAGAGGTGGAAGTTAGGAGGAAAAGCTTTCACCTTTTGTTTTATGAGATGTTTATTAGTTTTTTATAGAAAAATAAAAGTTAAAAGCAAATAATGAATAGCAAAAGTACAAAAAATTTCGAGTTTTGAAGGAGGAAATAATATGTTAAAAGAAAAATTAATGTCAGATTTAAAAGAGGCTATGAAGGAAAAACAAATATTAAAAAAGAATGTTGTTCAAATGATAAGAGCAGCAATACTTCAAGTTGAAAAAGATAAACAAATAGAACTTGAGGATAATCAAATATTAGAAATAATAGCAAAAGAGGCTAAAAAGAGAAAAGATTCATTGGCAGATTATGAAAAAAGTGGAAGACAAGATTTAATTGATCAAGTAAAAGAAGAAATAGATATAATATCACAATACTTACCAAAGCAGTTAAGTAAAGAAGAAATAATAAATATAGTAAAAGAAGTAATAAAAGATGTTGAAGCAGTAAGCATAAAAGATATGGGCAAAGTAATGAAAGCAGCGAAAGAAAAAATAGGTGCATCAGCAGATGGAAAAGCAATAAACGAAGTAGTTAGGGAGTTATTAAATTAAAAAATAAGAATAGATTAACAATTGATGTCAATAATATATATAAGACCTATGCATTAGAAAAGGAGAATATTAAATGTCATATAGTATAGAAGAAATAAAACAAGGCGTTAAATTGCATTGTATAGATACAAATAAATTTAAAACTAATTTGATGGCTGTATTTATAACTTTGCCATTAAATAGGGAAAAAGTAACTTTTGATACAGTTATTCCAGCAGTTTTAAAAAGGGGAACAGCAAATTTAAATACTCAAGAAGAAATATCTAAGAAATTAGAAAATATGTATGGTGCAAGTTTTGATTGTGGTATAGAAAAAATAGGAGATAACCATGTAATAAAATTTTATTTAGAAGCCTTAAACGATAACTTTGTTCCAGAAAATAGCAAACAAAATATGTCAAAAGATAGTATAGATTTACTATTAGATATAATATTGAACCCTCTTACTGAAAACAATCAATTTAAAAATGAATACGTTGAAGCTGAAAAAAACAATATAAAAAGATTAATAGAATCAAAAATTGATAATAAAGATCAATATGCATTAAATAAATGTATAGAAGAAATGTATAAAGATGAACCATATGGATTATATAAATATGGATACACTGAAGATTTAGATAAAATTAATTCAAAGAATTTATATCAGTATTATATCGAATTAATAAATACAAGTAAGATTGATATATTTATTTCAGGAGAATTAAACACCAAAGAAATATTAGAGGTTGTAAAAAATAATGAGAATATAAATAAGCTAAAGGAAAGAAAACCAAATTATATTGTGAATAATGAACAAACTGAAAACAAAGAAGAAGTACAAGAAAAAGAAATAGAAGAAAAAATGGATATAGCACAAGGAAAATTAGTTATAGGATTAGATGTAGAATTAAATGATTATAATTCAAAATTTCCTGTATCTATATATAATGTAATATTAGGAGAAAGTGCGACATCAAAGCTATTTCAAAATGTACGTGAAAAAGCAAGTCTTGCATACACAGCTAGATCTAACTATGTAAGACAAAAAAATAATATTTACATTAGATGTGGAATAGAAATTGAAAACTATGATAAAGCATTAAAAATTATAAAAGAACAATTAGAAGAAATGAAAAATGGGAATTTTACAGAAGAGGATTTAGAAAACAGCAAAAAATACATGATCTCAGGAATACAGTCAGCACAAGATGAACAAGACTCTGAAATAACATACTATATCGGTCAAGAATTATCAGGGATGCTCACAACATTTGAAGAATATATAAAAAAAATAAACGAAGTGAAATTAAAAGATGTTAAAAATGTTGGAAACAAAGTTAAAATTAATACAATTTATTTTTTGAGAAATTAGATAAATTGTTGTTTGTGAGAGGAAATTCTAGGGACTGTCCCTCTTTTTTTCCAAAAGGAAAAAAAGGGGACTGTCCTGAATTTCCAGACGATTAAATCTGTTGCAAATGTTGTAGGGGTCGCCGCCCTCGGCGACCCGAATACATCGAAGGAATTGCCCTAAATCGCGTAAAAGGTTATCAAATAAATTACAATCGCGGGTCGCCCAGGGGTGCGACCCCTACGGATTTGAAAACAAATTTAACCCAACAAACAACAATTTATAAAAAAGGAGAATCGAATTTTATGCAAATCATAGAAAACTTAAGTGTTAAAGAAAAATTATATATAGAAAAATTAAAAAATGGATTAACAGTTATGATAATTCCTAAAAAAGGAATTAGAAAAAAATATGTAATGTGGGCAACGCATTATGGTTCAATAGATAATAAATTTATTGTACCAGGAGAAGAAAATGCAACAAATGTTCCAGATGGGGTAGCACATTTTTTAGAGCATAAAATGTTTGAACAAGAAAATGGAACAAATAGTTTGGATACATTAACTGCTTTAGGAGTAAATGCAAATGCATATACTACTAATAATTACACAACATACCTCTTTGAATCTACAGATAATTTTTATCCTGCACTTGATGAATTAATGGACTATGTACAAAAACCATATTTTACAGATGAAAATGTAGAAAAAGAAAAAGGTATAATAGCTCAAGAAATAAAAATGTATGATGATTATCCAGACTGGGCAGTATATATGAATGCAATAAGAAATATGTATAAGAATAATCCTATAAAAATTGATATAGCAGGAAGTGTAGAATCAATATATAAAATAGATAAAGAGATTTTATATAAATGCTATAATACTTTCTATAACCCATCAAATATGGTTATGTGTTTTTGTGGTGACTTTGAACCAGAAAAGCTTGTAGAGGAAGTCAAAAAGAGATTGATAGATAAACCAAATCAAGCTGAAATAAAAAGGATATATGAAGAAGAACCTGAAGGAATAATAAAAAAAAGAATAGAACAAAAAATGGAAGTAAGTATGCCTTTGTTTGTTATAGGAATAAAAGATAAAATTCCAGAAAAAAATGAAGATATTGTAAAAAAACATATAGCAATAGAAATATTATTAAATATAATTATTGGAAAAAGTTCTAGATTATATAAAGAATTATATGAAAAAGAGCTATTGATTTCTGAGCCATTTTTAGAATATGAATTTACAGATAACTATGCTCATATTGCGATAACAGGAATGTCGACTGATCCAGACAAAGTACTAGAAAAAATAGAACAAGAAATAGAAAAATTAAAGGAAGAAGGATTAAACTTAAAAGACTTCGAAAGGATAAAAAATATGTTATATGGAAATGCTGTAAAAGAATATAATAATGTTTCAGATATAGCTAGAATGTTTATTACAGACTATTTTAAAGGCATAAATAGCTTTGATTATTTAGAAAGTTATAAGCAAATAACACTAGAATACACTTATGAAATATTAAAAGAAGTATTTTTAAAAGATAAAACAGTAATATCAATAGTAAAAGGAAAATAAATGAATACAATAACATTTCCAGGATTAAATTTAAAATTACAATTATCAAGAATAGCATTCTCAATAGGAAATATACATATCTATTGGTATGCTATTCTTATGATGTCAGCATTTATAATTGCATTAATAATTTTTAGAATCAAAGATGGTAAATTCGAAATTAAATTTTCTGATATATTAGATTTAAGCTTATATGTTATACCAATATCAATAATATCAGCAAGAATTTATTACATATTGTTTAATTTAGAATATTATATAAGTTACCCTAGTCAAATTTTTAATTTGAAGGCAGGTGGACTTGCAATATATGGGGGAATAATTGGTGGTTTCATAACCTGTTACATATTTTGCAAAAAAAGAAAAATCAATTTATTAGATTTATTAGACTACATTATTCCATGCTTGGCACTTCGGACAAGCAATAGGTAGATGGGGTAATTTTATAAATCAAGAAGCATATGGAAAAATAACAGAGCTTCCATGGAGAATGGGAATTTATGAATCAGGAAAATATATCGAAGTGCATCCTACATTTTTATATGAGTCATTACTTACATTTTCATTATTTATAATACTAACCTTAATATCGAAAAAAAGAAAATATAAAGGACATATAACACTTATATATTTAATCGTGTATTCATTTGCAAGAATGATAATAGAGGGATTAAGAACAGATAGCCTTATGATGGGAAATATAAGAATATCACAATTGTTATCTTTAATAATATTAATAATTTCAGTTTTTTTATATTTAAGAGAAAAATATAAAAATAAATAAATTGAATTTGTTTTGTTAAATTTATTGCAAATGTGTAGGGGCGGAATCAATTTCCGCCCGAAAAACAATAAATAATTCGCGGGCAGATATGGAATCTGCCCCTACGGATATAAAAATTAATTTAATTCAACAAACAACAATTTGTCGCTTTTTATCTTTTTTGATAAAACAAAAAGACAAAATACAATAAAAACCAAGCAGATGTTATAAAACCAAGAAATTTGGCATACGAAAGTTGCCTTAAAAACAGCATTTATGCTGTTTTTTTATTGACCTAAATGTAAAATTATGGTATTTTATTAATATACAAAAGAAAAAATCGAATAAAAAGGAGTTGATAGTCTATGTTAGATGAAGAAATCCTAGAATTAAGACGAAAATTACATGAAAGCATAACAAATGAAAAAAATTATGATAAAACATATAAATTAAGTATAGAATTAGACGAATTAATAACAAAGTACTACAAAAAAAGACTAATAAATGGGTCAAACCAAGAAATTTGGAAAAATATAAGTAACAAGTGAAGATGTAATATATATCTTCACTTTTAATATGCATAAAATATGTCTAAAATATTACAAAAATATGTTATTTTAAGTAAAACTTTACAAAAAAATAAAAAATATGCTAAAATATAAAGTAAACAAACAAGATAGTAGTTGAAACAAAAGGAAAACTGTGTTATAATTTAATATAATAGGAGGTATATCATGAAAAAAAGTAAATTTATTATATCAATATTTATAATAATATCAATAATAATATTACCTCTTACAATAAATTGTTCACAAATTAATCCAGATAATTATAAATCAAGTGGTCCTACAAAAACAGATGTGCAAAGTATGTATAAATTTGGAGGAAGTGTAGCTGGTATTATACAAGTAGTAGGAACTATAGTTTCAGCAGCTACAATGATAATTATTGGAATTAGATATGTAGCAGCAAGTGCAGATGAAAAAGCTGAATACAAAGAAAGAATGTTTCCATATTTTATAGGAGCTATATTATTATTTGGAGCATCAAATATAGTTAATATAGCGTATAAAATATTTAAATAAAAAGAGGTGATATAAGATGGGCAAAAGCGTATTTATAAAATTATTTATATGTACTATATCTATAATTATAATATCAACAAATTTTTGCTTACCTGTATCACATGCCCTAGGAAAAAATATTTTTTCATCAGGAAGGACTTTTTTAACTAAAGGAAATAATATAAGTGATACAATAAATTCAACAGAATTAGAAGAAACATCGGCTGATATATATAATGTATTACTTGCAATTGGTATTATGGTAGCTGTAATAGTGGCAATGATACTCGGAATACAATTTATGGTAGCAAGTGCAGATGAAAAGGCAAAAGTAAAAGAGGCTTTACTTCCATTTATAGTGGGATGTATTGTAGTATTTGGAGCATTTACAATATGGAAAATAGCAGTAAATATTGGAAATGATGCAGAACTTCCACAAGAAGGAGATCCTGATTTTGTTGGTCCAGTACAACCTCCACAAGATTTTGATTTATAATTTGAGTGTACGTATAAACAATAAGTTAAATGTGTTAAGGAGAAATATATGATTAAATATAAAAAGATATTAATTATTCTAACAATTTCTATTATAATACTATTTATTATATCAAATACTGTATTAGGGACTACATTAGTTGATACATTTAAAAGTTCAATAAAGACAAATGGTCAAGGGGTAGACGATTTAAAAGATAAAGGCGGACAAATAGTAGGTGTAATACAAGTAATAGGAACGATGGTAGCAGTAGGTATGCTAATAGTACTTGGAATAAAATATGTTTTAGGAAGTTCAGATCAAAAAGCAGAATATAGAAAAACAATGATGCCATATTTTATAGGAGCAGTATTAATATTTGGATTTTCAAATATAACACAAGTAATATATGAATGGGCAAAACAAATTTAGAAAATAGTAAAATAAAATTTAAGAAAGGAGAAAACACTATGATTAAAAAGAGGAACATATCAAAAATTATATTAGTACTACTAGCTACATTATTAATACTTGCAAGCATATCGAAGGTATTTGCAGACAGCTTTGATGATGGTGATGCTAAAACATATACTCCACAAGAATTTACAAAAAATCCTGACGGAATAGCATCAGGTGGAGAAATTAAAACAAGCGGAACTGCTGTTGAAAATGTAAAGACAGTTGGTGGAAAAGTAGTAGGAATAATACAAGTGGTAGGAACAATAGTAGCAGTAGGAATGTTAATAGTAATAGGAATAAAATACATGATGGGAAGTGCAGAAGAAAAAGCAGAATACAAAAAAACCTTATTTCCATACTTTATAGGAGCAATATTAATATTTGCAGCAGCAAACTTAGCAGAAATTATTTATTCTTGGGCAAGTAAATTATAATATAATAATTTAAATAAAATTTAAAGATAAATGAAAATATCGAAAGATAATCATTTATTTATATAAATAGGAAGTGATATAATGAATAAGAAAAGCATTGTAAAAATTTTTATGATTTTATTAAGTATTTTGTTAGTTTTTTCAACGATATGTTTTGCTGATTATTCACCGAAGACTTTTAAAGGTAAAATTAATACAAATGCAGAGGGAACAAGCAATGTAAAGACAGTTGGTGGAAAAGTAGTAGGAATAATACAAGTGGTAGGAACAATAGTAGCAGTAGGAATGTTAATAGTAATAGGAATAAAATACATGATGGGAAGTGCAGAAGAAAGAGCAGGATACAAAAAAACCTTATTTCCATACTTTATAGGAGCAATATTGATATTTGCAGCATCAAACATATCGCAGGTTATTTACACTTGGGCAATTGCTTTGTAATTAATTATTCAGTTTTTAAAGTTTTCTTGAAAAATCAAGAAAGTTATAATATAAAATAATATAAGGAGGAAAGAACTATGAAAAGAAGTATAAAAGTAATTTCTATAGTATTAATGATACTTGCTATAATACTAGCATCAACAACAGTATTTGCAAAAGATCCAAAAGGTGTAACTAGACCAAGTGAGGTATCAATAGACACATCTGATACAGAAAATGTTTCTAGCATTGGTTCTAGAATAATTGGTATTGTAAAAGTAGTAGGAACAATAGTAGCAGTAGGAATGTTAATAGTAATAGGAATAAAATACATGATGGGAAGTGCAGAAGAAAAAGCAGAATACAAAAAAACCTTATTCCCATACTTTATTGGTGCAATATTAATATTTGCGGCAGTAAACTTAGCAGACATGGTATATACATGGGCATCAACAATTTAATTAAAAATGAAATAAAGAGAGAACAAGGATTACAACCTTGTTCTTTTCTTAATTATATGACAAAAACATTACAAATATATGAAAAATATATATTTTTTCCATAAAATCTTCCAAAAGCTACATATATTTGATATAATTAATATAAGTATAATTAGACAAATTATGTGCAAAAGTTATACAAAGGAGGAATGCAATTTGGCTACACATAGTATACCAAGAAATGTAAAAGGTGAACGGAAGAATTTTAGCAATATTTTCAACTAAAGCATTAATATATACAGCAATAGGTGGTGCTTTTGGATTAATATTTTATTATTTGTTTTCCCTCATAAAATGGACTTATGTAGGAATAGGAATTGCAGTAGTTTTTGCAGTAATAGGATTTTCAATTGGAACATTTAAAGTTCCTGATAGTAATGCTTTTGAAATAACAAGAAAAGCAGGAGGGGCAAATATTGATGAAGTTATTTTAAGATTAATAAAATTTAAGCAAAAGAAAAAAAGAATTTATTTGTATGCTAAGGAGGGAAAGAAATAATGGATTTAATGCAAATATTAACAATTGCCGTAATAATTTTATTCTTTGCTATCTTAGTTTTGGTATTTATATATTGGCAAATGTCTGTAAAAAGTAAAAAAGAGAAAGACACAAAAGAAATTAATAAAGAAAACAAAAGCAGTAAAACTACTGCTTCACAAGGTGGATATACAAAACTCTCTGTATTTGATTTTATGGAGTTTGATAAAATAGAAGATAATATGATTGTTCAAAATAACGGAACAAGATATTTAATGGGTATTGAGTGTGAAGGAATAAACTATGATTTAATGTCAGAAATAGAAAAAACATCTGTAGAGCAAGGATTTATTCAATTTTTGAATACATTAAGACATCCAATACAAATTTATACTCAAACAAGAACAATTAATATTAGTTCTAGTATTGAAAATTATAATAAAAAAGTAAATGCAATAAAAGATGAGCTAGATAGAAAGAGAAATCAATACAATAAAATGTTACAAGTTGGAGGATATGATAAAAGAGATTTAGAAGAAATAAGAATCGAAATTGCAAGGCAACAAAATTTGTATGATTATGGTAAAGACATAGTATCAAATATTGAGACTATGAGTTTAAATAAAAATGTGCTTAGAAAGCACTATTACATAATAATTCCATATTATTCATCAGAACTTGGAAACAACTTTTTAGATGAAGAAGAAAAGAGAAACATGATATTTTCTGAGTTATATACAAGAGCACAATCAATAACAAGAACATTATTTGCATGTAGTATGAAATGTAGAGTAATGGATTCAAATGATTTAGCACAGCTTTTATATGTTGCATACAATAGAGATGAATCAGAAACATATGGAATTGATAAAGCACTTCGTGCAGGATATGGAGAAGTTTATTCTACAGCACCAGATGTTCTTGATAAGAGAATGAAGGCAATAAATAAGGAAGTAGAAGAAAAAGCATTAGAGTTAGCAAGGGCAAAAGTAGATGAAGTAAAATCAGAAAAAGAAAAGATAGTTGAAAAGAAAGAGCAAAGTTTTGATGAATTAGTACAAGAACTAGCCACTTTAATAATCAAAGAAAATAAAAACTATGTTGGAAAAGATGTAGCAAAAGAAGCTATAAAAAGAATAAAAGAAGAAGATACAAAAGAAAAGGAGGTAGAAGCTGATGTCAAAGAAAAAGAAAAAACAACAAGAACTAGAAGAACAAGAAAGAATGCGTGAAATGGAGCAAGCAAAAGAACCAGAATTAGAAATACTTAAAAAAAAGACTATAAAAGAATTAATAGCACCATCTGGAATAGATGCATCTAACATAGACCACTTAGAAATTATATCTGATACAACAAGATATGCAAGAAGCTTTTTTGTATCAAGCTTACCTCGTATGTGTACTTTTCCAGAACTATTTAGGGATATGTATTTATTCGGAGATATAAATACATCTATATATATAAATCCAATAGCAGAATCAAGATCACAAACTGAATTAAATAGAACAATTAATCAATTAGAGACAGAAAGAATTGTAGCAGCTGATAGAGGGAATATAAATAGAGAAAGCATAATAACACAAAAAAGATTAGAAGCAGAAGAATTAAGAGATCAAATTGCAGCAGGATTTAATAAACTATATGAGGCAACAATTGTAGCAACTCTATTTGCATATAATTTACAAACATTAGATGCATATTCAAAAATGCTTGCAACAGAAATGTCAAAAAATTTAGTAGGAATAAAATCAGCATGGGCAATCCAAGAAGAAGCATTTAAATCAAATTTACCTTTAATGAAAAATAGTATAAATAAAAGTCATACATTTGACCGTAATTCAATGGCAACAGTATTCCCATTTACAACATCTGAGGTAGGACATTTAACAGGAATACCACTAGGATTTAACAAACAAACTGGAGTACCAATATTATTTGATAATTTCCATCCATCACTTACAAACTATAACATGGTTATATTTGCTAAATCTGGTGCTGGAAAATCTGTTACAATGAAAACATTAATATCAAGATCATCAGTTTTAATGGGAATAGAAAGCTTGGCATTAGATGCAGAAGGTGAATATTCTGTTGTTGCAGATGCACTTCGGTGGAATAAACGTAGTGCTTCGGACCAACATCAAAAACAATTATAAATATATTTGATATAGAACCAGAAAAAATAAAAGACGAAATAACAGGAAAAGAAAGATCAGTTTTAAATGTAGAAAACAAAGTAGAGGATGTAACACAAGCATTACTTACAATGGCAAGAGGTAGTACAAGAAGTTTAGAGGTAAATGAGCTTACAAAACAAATTATTGCAGAAACAGTAGCAGAAGAATATAGCAGACTTGGAATTACAAGTGATCCAAACAGTTTATATGAGGCATCTGATAGCAATTATAGAAAAGATGCCCTATATAAAGCAAAAAAGCAAATGCCAACAATTGGATCATGGTATAGAACATTATCAAAAAAAGCAAAAGAAAATACAGATTCTAACTATCAATTTCATTACAGTTATTTAATAAAAGTTATGAAACAATATGTAAGAGAATGTAATGGACAAATGGCATATTTTGATGGACAATCTACATTTGAATTATTAGAAGGTTCGCCTTTTATAAACTTAGACATTTCTCAATTAGAAGAAAGATTTGCAAGACCACTTGCTCAGCAAGTTTTACTTTCTTGGATTTGGGAAAAATATGTTAAGAAAAACAGTGAAGATAGAGAAAAAGCTACTAAGAAAAGGGTTTTAGTAGATGAAGCATGGATGTTATTACCTTACCCAGAGGCAGTAGAATTCTTAAATAAAATGGCAAGACGTGCTAGAAAAAGGAATGTATCACTTGCAATTATTTCACAAAGGTTTCAAGACTTTTATGAGAATCCAGAAGCACAAGCAGTTTTAACATCATCAGATACAAAGTTATTTTTGGCACAAGATAAATCAGAAATAAATTATTTAAAAGAAGTATTTAAATTAAGCGAAGGTGAAGCAAGCTTTTTAGTAACTTGCCTAATTGGTGAAGGATTACTAAAAGTAGGTTCAGATACAGCAATACTTCAAATAACACCAACGAAAAAAGAATTTGAATTTGTTGAAACAAACTTAAATAAATTGGTTAAAAAGAACGAAGGATAGCTAAATGAAAGGATAAGGTAAAAGTATATGAAACTTTTTACAAACAAGGAATTTAGTAAAAAAATAATAATAGCAATATTATTAGTAATGTCATTTAACTTTATATCACCGACTATTTCTCAGGCAGATGCCGGAGGAGCTTTGTTTAAACCAATATCACAATTTATATCTTGGGTAGCAGATTTAATAATACAGGGTTTACAAACTTATTTTATAGGTTATGGTGATATTAGTGATAATGCTGTTCCAAATACTGATGATAAAATAAAGTCCTACTATATTAGATATTCTCCAGGAATTATATTTTCAGGAACAGTACCAGGCCTAAAAGTTAATTTTATAAATGCATCTAAAGATGAAGATGATAAACAAAAATATGAAAATATACAAACAAAATATGTACATCCAGACAATGGAAAAGAAAACGAAGGTAAAGAATATAATTATGAAGAAGATATAAATGAATATGGATATAATGAAGATAACCAGCAAAGTTTTTATGTTGGTATATTTGAGTTTCAAGTTCGTATTTGGATAAATGAAGAAACAGACAAGAAGTATATAGCTGTTCATAGAATTGATAATAGCGAAGAATATCTTAAAGAACATGCTGGTAATCTCAATTCACCTCATATGCCTGATGAGGCTAAGCATAATTTGGTTGTATATGAAGTTAAAGAAGAGCATAATAAGCCACCAGTAGAAAAAACTTCATCTGCTTTAACATTACAATATACAGTAGCAACATGGTATAAAGCATTAAGAGCTATAGCACTAGTAGGATTATTATCAGTACTTGTATATGTAGGAATAAGAATTTTGATTAGTAGTACAGGACAAGAAAAAGCTAAATACAAAAAAATGGTTGGAGATTGGATTGCAGCAATATGTATATTGTTTGTTTTACAATATATTATGTTATTCATAACAGAAATAACTCAAAAAATAACAAATGTGTTAAGTGTTAGTATAGTTGGATCAAGAGGAGAAGATATATTAATGTCTAATTTAAGAAATACAATTCAGAATTCAGAAACTACAGATTTCTCCCAAGTTTTTCCAACTCTAATCATATACGTAGTTTTGGTAATATATACCGTACTATTTACAATACAATACCTTAAGAGGTTGTTATATTTAGCATTTTTTACAATGATAGCTCCACTAATTGCACTAACATATCCAATAGATAAAATAAAAGATGGACAAGCACAGGCTTTTACAATGTGGCTAAGGGAATACATCTTTAATGCACTTCTTCAACCTATGCATTTATTGATATATTACATATTTGTAAATTCTGCAATAAACCTAGTAAATGAAAATCCACTTTATGCAGTAGTAGCAATAGGATTTATGCTTCCAGCAGAAAAATTCTTTAGAAAGATGTTTGGATTTGACAAGGCAACTTCAGCTGGACAATTGGGAGCAGCAGCTGGTGGTGCATTAGTAATGAATGCAATTAACAAAATGGGACAAAGAAGTGGAAAACAAGCGGCAAGAAAAGCATCAGGAGGCTCAGATGAATCAGGAGGATCTACACCAAGATATATTGCAGCACCAGGAGGAGCACCAGGAGGAGCACCAGGAGGAGCACCGGGTGGAGCACCAGGAGGAGCACCAGGAGGAGCACCGGGAGGAGCACCAGGAGGAGCACCAGGAGGAGCACCGGGTGGAGCACCAGGAGAAGCACCAGGAGGAGCACCAGGAGAAGCACCAGGAGGAGCACCGGGTGGAGCACCAGGAGGAGCACCGGGTGGAGCACCGGGAGGAGCACCGGGAGGAGCACCGGGTGGAGCACCAGGAGAAGCACCAGGAGGAGCACCAGGTGGAGCACCAGGAGGAGCACCAGGTGGAGCACCAGGAGGAGCACCAGGAGGAGCACCAGGTAGACAATTATGGGGTCAAGACATAAATAATGCAGTAAATCCAGTATATTCAAGAGGTGCAGGAGTAAGAAATGTTGCAGGAAACATTTTTAATAAGAAAAACCTAAAGAATGGAGCAAAAACATTAGGAAGAATGACAAGAAGAGGAATAATAGGAGCAGCAGGAGCAGCAACACTTGGAACAGTAGGTTTAGCAGCAGGTATAGCAACAGGAGATCCTAGTAAGGCATTTCAATATGCCGGAGCAGGAGCACTTGCAGGATATATGGGAGCAAATAAAGTAGGAGATACTGTAACAAATAGAGGATCACAATTCGGAAGTTTTGTTAAAGAAAAATATAAAGAAGGTAAATGGGGAACAGACGAATTTAATACTAAACAATCAATAAAAGAATTAAGAAATGATCACGACTTTAATAAAGTATGTAACCAATTAAGTATTCCAAGAGGAGAGAGAGATAGATTAATAAGAGAGTTCCATAGTAATGGAATAACAAAATCAGAAGATATTAAGAAAGCATTTAATGCAAGACTAAAATATCTAAGCTCAGAAGATCCAAAAACTGCTCAAAACAAAATTATTGCAGCACAAAAAATACGTCAGAGAGCAGAACGCGATGGAATGAAGAAAAAAGATATAAGACAAAGCTTAATAGAACAAGGCGTTAAAGGAAATGAACTTACAGAAGCAATGAACTTAATAGATCATCTATAAAGGCCAGGAGATTATTATGAATAATATATTGAGATGGTATAATCGTAATAGAAAAATGTTTTGGATAGTTATATTGACTATTATAGCAGTAATTGTATTAATTCAAACATTAAACAGTTATTATAAAAATAATACAAAAGATAAAAGTAGTAGTACTAATGCTAGTACTACTACTTATAATAATAATTATTCAATTATAACTGGAGAAGAAATAGATGAGACTGTATCAGATAAATCAATTGACTTAATAAAAAATTTCTTTGATTATTGCAATAGTAAAGATATTGAAAGTGCATATAATCTACTTTCAACAGAATGCAAAGAAGAGTTATATCCTACAAGAGACGATTTTATACAAAAATACTACAACAGAATTTTTACAGAAAAAAGAAGTTATGATAGTAATTTATGGATAACAACATCAAACAAAAATACATATAGAGTAGAAATAATGTCAGATTTATTAAGTACAGGGCAAAGAGACTATATGCCTATTGAAGATTATTATACAATTATATATGAAAATGGACAATATAAATTAAACATAAGCAATTATATAGGAAAAGAAGATATTGATATTTCTACAACACAAAACAGTATAAGCGTAAAAATAATATCTAAAAAGATGTATATGAATTATGAAATATATGAAATTGAGGTTAAGAACAATACAGGATCTAAATTAATATTTAATACAAAAGAAAATACTAAATCTATATATTTACAAGATAAAAATGAATTAAAATATATAGCATTTTTAAATGAAATACCAGATAATGAGTTTGAAATTTTAAATGGAATGACTAAAACTTTAGAAATAAAATTTAATAGAGGATATAAACCAACAACAAAGATAGAAAAAATAATATTTGAAGATATAAGTATTAGTAATAACCAACAAAAACAAAATATAGAAATGAAATTTTAATGACGAAATATAAAAAATAAAATTGTAATAATATATGAAGCAAACGGAGGTGAGAAGAATGGAAGAACAAGAGCAAAAAAATAAAAGTGGTAGTTTTTTAAAACAGCAAACAGATAAAGGAAAAGATAAGTTAAAAGATGAGGCAAAAAAACAAAAAAGAAAAAAAATAATGGCTAAAATTATAGCACATTTTTTACCTATTATAGCAATAACAATAGCAGTGACTTTAGTTGCACTTATAATTATATGTCGGTATATTATATGTAGTAGATGGCTGGAAAGAAGATAAAGTCAATAGTGCAAAACAAGAAGCAATTTCAACTTCTTATTCTTCTGATTCTTCTACTACGGCTACAGATGAAAATGGAAATATTATTAACAAAATAGTAGTAAAACCAAGTAATAATGCAACTGGATATGAAATTTCATATAATAATGATTCTGATAACTTAAAAAATATAAAAGAAAAATTTGAAAAACAAACACAAAAATCAGCATCAAAATTTAATGAATTTGAACTTGCAGTATTTGGTGCATTAATGGATAATGGTGCAAATTTAGATTACTATACTGAAGAACAATTACATTGTTTTCCTGCATTTATTAAGGCAGAGGCATGTACACAATATTTAGACTTAAGACCATATGAAGATAAAATTAAAAATGGCGAATATGAACCAAGAAAAATTGAAGATGGAAATGAAGTTCCAGGGGTAATATTAGTTCAAAGAACTAATACAAATAGTAATAATCCAGAAATACTAGATTATAAGGCAAAATCTGATTTTGATGCATTAGTATCTAGTAATAATAAAGATGCAATTAATTATTTTACAATTGATGAAAAAGGTAATTTAATTATTGCAAAATGGAACCATACAGTAGTTACAGTAAATGGAACATATCCAAAAAATATAGATGATTCAGAAAAGGAAACTGCTAAAGATGAATATACTATTACAACAGAACCAATAGCATATAGTGAAAAAATAAAACAGTTTATAATGCCATTTGATTTTCTAGTTCAATTATTAGTAATAACAGAAGAACCAGACTTTTGCATGGAATTAGTAGATTGTATTTTAGATAGTAAAATAGTTATAAATATACAAGAAGAAGAAACATTTACAGAAAGTGACGAAACAAGAAAATATACTATATATACTAAAGACGAAAAACGAATAAATTATAAAGTAGAAGAGGTTGGTCAAAATATAGACAACGAAAATAATCATTTTTTAAATTATAGAAAAGATAATGAAAATAAAGAGTGCACAAATTATTCAGACCCACCTAGCCAAACAACTGTTAAAATTCATACAGAAATAACAAGTCATTCATATGGATATGGAATTTCAGAAGCAGATACATGGATGCTACATTATAAAGAAACTTATAATAAGCAAGACCCATCAACAACAGAACCATCAGTTACTACAACAAAAGAACAAGGCAAATACAAAAAAACTAGCGAAGATACAGTAATTGATAATGAGAAAATTGAAAATGATAAAGATGTAAAAAAATTTATTAATGATGAAGTTTCAAATTATAAAGCAAAAACAATATCACCTCCACCAGTAAATATACTTTCAGGAAAAGATGATAATGGTAATTATAAACAGATACAAGTTATAGATGGAGGTAATATAGAATCAGTAGAAGGTTGGACCAATGGGGCACTTATCAGGAGTAATGCTAGAGGAATTTATAGAGAAACTAAAGATGAAAAAGGAAAAGGGACAGGTGAATATAATTTACCAAATAGTATCATTGTTAAAACTAGCAAAGTTAATGAAACAAATACAACAAAAACAATACCTTCACTTGAATATACATATAAAATTAATTCAAATAAAACGGGATACCAATTTTTGACAAATATAGATCCTAAATGTATAGTTGATAGATTAAACATAAAAAATTTTGAGAGAATAGACTTAGACGTAAATTATACAACATCATCAACTAAGTATCCAGCTGATTCAAATCCAACTGTAGAATCTCACTTTTATGCAACAAAAAGTGGAAAACCAGGTAATGGTTATGGAGATAAAAATAAAGAATATGAAAAATTTCTACTTGCATATGATAATAGTTCAGGAGCAAGAAATCAAATAAACAGTATAGAATCTTGGCTATTCGAAATGATGGAAAAAAGAGATGAAACAGTAGAACTTGTTGATGTTATAAAATATATGCTTTATATGTATGATGGAAGAAGCAGAGGAGTAACAGAACTAGATTTAGATTTATATAAGCCAAGTGAGTTTAAATCAGCCTTAAGTGGAAGCAGTGCATTTGGAGAATTTATGAAGAGCTGGGAAAATGAAGCCTTAAGCTTATATATGAATGGAAAAACAAACGATTATAATTCTGTTAAAGATTATGTTAAGAAAGATAAAAGCCAGTATAAGTTGTATTATACAAGTTCAGATGGATGTTTAAATTTTTCTTATGGAGTAATGGTTTATCAGTCAGGAAAGCTAAATAATGACAAATACTTTGCTGATGAAGGAATAAACCTTCAAAGTTTAATTAATCAGTACCAAAAAGGAAAAGATGTATATGTTGATGTAGATATTGTTGATAGAATATTTTTTAAAATAATAAATGATAAGAAAAATACATTAAAAGATTTATTAGAAAAAAAAGGAGCAAGTTTAAAACCATATGAATTAGATGCTTTAATAAACGTTTGTTATCAATATGGAAACTGTGGTCAATATATATCAGGAGACGGTAATATAGCAAATTTATATAAAAATTATTATGAAAAAGGAAAAACACAAGATTTTAAAAATAGAGCACAGGCACAAACGAGGAGTGGATTAGCAAATTTTTTTACTGGAAGTTCATATGCAGATAGAAAGGCAGCAAACTGGAAGTTATTTACGGAAGGAAAATATGTATTAAGCGATGGAACTGAACTAACAGGGGGAGATTCATCAGTTGTAGATTTTGCACTACAATTTGAGGGAGAAGGACACTCTAGATTTACAAGTTATAATCCTTCAAATGGTGTGACAGATATCTGGTTTGGAGCAGATTGGTGTGCAATGTTTGTATCATATTGTTATAATGAATGTGGATTAATACCATCTATTTTACCTACACCATATGCGGCATGTGATTTAATAGGAAATTTGTTTGATCAAGGAAATTCAAAAGTAAAAATTGTAGGAAATAGAGGTCGATTTGCAGGAGTTAAGAAAGCTAATTATACACCTAATCCAGGAGATATTATTTTCTTTAATTGGGGTAAAGATAAGACAGCTAGCCATACTGGTATAGTAGTAAGTTGTGATGGATTAAATGTATATACAATTGAAGGAAATACTGGTGGAGGTGGATGGCAATCTAGTGTAGTAAGCCAACACAAATATCAAATAAATGCTGCAGAAATTGTGGGTTATATATCTATAAATGGTTAGGAGGTAAAGCATGAAAAAAACTATCATAATATTAATAATTTTATTAGTGATACTTTTAGGAATATTATTATTTATAGTTTTTAGTAGAAAATTGGATATATCTAATAAATTAAATGAACAAGAGGAAGCATATTTAAACGGAATAAATAATCCTGGACTAATGATTGATGGCGTTACTCCAACAAAAGTAACAATAGATAATATATTTTTTACAACAGAAGGATGTATAAAAGAATATATAGAATATGTTACTGAAAATAATAACGAAGCAATTTATTCATTAATAGACTATAAGTATATAGATGAAAAAAATATAACATTAGAAAATATAGGCGAGTATATTACAAAATATACCAATAGTAATATTAGTAAAACAATAGAAATGTATGAGGTAGCTGGAAGTAAATATTATACATATTATGCAAAACATCAATTAGGGACAGAGATAATATATTTTATTGTTAATACAGATACATCTACAAACAGTTTTTCAATAATGCCAATTAATAGTGAAGAGTATGAGAAAAAAATAGTAGAACCAGCAAAAGCATTTGGAAATCAAGAAGATAGTATAAAGGAAAATGAATATAATACAATATCATATAAATATTATGATGAAGTAGATATTGTAGATAAGTATTTTCAAGATTATTTAGAGAATGCGTTATTTAATCCAGAAATAGCTTATAATTCATTAAACGAAGAATATAGAAAAGAAAAGTTTGGTGGATTAAACGAATATAAACAATATGTAGAAAAGAACAAAGAAGTTTTATCTGGTATGTGTAAAGAAGCAAGACGCGATTATGATGAATTTGATAATTACGAAGAATATGAAAAATACTATGCACAAGTTTCAAAAAATGGATTAGATAAATATAAGATAGAAGAATATGAAGGATATAAAAAGATTATATGCATTGATACATATGGAAATTATTATATTTTTAATGTTAATAGCATTATGGAATATACATTAATATTAGATACTTACACAATTGATTTACCAGAATTTTTAGAAAAATATAATAACTCAACAGATCAGCAAAAAGTAGCATTAAATATAGACAAATTTATGCAAGCAATAAATGCTAAGGATTACAAATACGCATATAATTGTTTAGCAGATTCATTTAAAAACAATTATTTTAAAACACAAGAAGAATTTGAAAATTATGCAAAAGAGAATTTTTA
Source organism: uncultured Clostridia bacterium (assembly GCA_947629355.1). Lineage (GTDB taxonomy): Bacteria > Bacillota > Clostridia > TANB77 > CAG-508 > CAG-452. The sequence continues at coordinate 5,084 of CANRDJ010000011.1, read as the reverse complement.
TTCAAGCAATAATGTAGAATACAATGAGTTTGATACACAAGGAGATGTTTATACTTATTCAGTAATACTTACAGATAAAGAAACAAGCGAGCAAAAAAATAAAACATTTATAGTGAAATTAGAAGAAGGAACAGAATTCGTATTATCATTTAATAGATAGGAGGTAAGCACAATATGGCAGAAAATGAAACAATGGAGGGAAAAGAGATTTCCCTTAATGAGAAAATAAAACAAGAAGTAGAAATAGTAAAACAAAGAGAAATGAATGGAGAGGAAAATATAGTTAGCAATCCTATAACAATAGGTGGAATAAATATTCAACTTGATATAAAAAAAGATGAAAAAGAAAACTTATACAAAATACATATTCTAGGAGTTCACATATTAACTTTAGATGAAAATGATGAGTTGAGTTTTGAAAAAGGATGGGAAGCAACACTTAGAGAACAAATTGAAAACAATGGAGATAAAATCAATGGTGAAGATTTAATAAATGAATTAAAAGAAATGGAATTACAATTAGAAAAAGAAAAACAAAAAGATAAAAATAAGGATGAAGAGCAAATAGATGAAGATGAAAAGGATGAAGAAGATTTATCTGAAGATATGGAAGAAAAAGATGAAGAAGAAAAAGATGATAAAGAAAAATCAGAAGATAAAGCTAAAAAACAAATTGCAAAAAGGCATAACGTAAATCCAAATCAAATAGTTCATGTTTCTATGGACAGAAGAATAACAGATAATGATAATTTTCCAGTATTAGCAAAATGGGCAAAAGGATATAATGATATTTACATATTACCAGGAAAAGACGAATACACATGGGAAACAATTGGAATTAATAAAGATGGAGAAGAAGAAGTAATTAACAATAAGCAACAAGAAGGTAAAAATCCAAATGTAACAATAAAAAGGGTAGATGGAAAAGAAATTACAGAAGTTAGACCAATAGCAATGTATGAAATAGGTAATAAAACATCATATGCTGTTATTAGAGATAGTGCAGGGAAAACCCAGATGCTATATTGTAGACAAGAAGCAGGAGATGGAAAAGCTTATTGGGGTATTCAAGTTCCAGAGGCAGAAGGTAAAAATATTCGTGAAAAATCAGTTGAGTCAAGGGAATTTATAGATTATAGAAATAATTCTTCTTATGATTTGAGTAAAAAAGCTGATGAATTAGAGAAAGGAACAGATTTAGAAGAAAGAGGAATTCCATCTAAAGGAGGAAAAGGAGTTCAAGTAGAAGAAATAGAGGGAACGCCAGCACAAAATAGATTACTTAGAAAAGATGACATAATTAAAGACTTACTAGCAAGAGATGGAATTATAGATAGAGCAAAAGCAATGCCAGGATTTTATGAGAATAAAGCTGAGAAAGTATTAAGATTAATGGAAAGTGATGACAAAATTTCATATGAAGAAGCAGTAGAAAAAGTAGAAAAAAGTAATAGAGAACCAGGAGGAAATACACCAGGCGGATATCCAAGAAAAAGAGATCACTAAACTGAAATTCAACAAAAGGGGACAGCCCCCATTTGTTGAATTTTTTTTGGAGCCATTTTTCCTTTTTCTCAAGAAACTTTTTGCTCGGAGCGATTTCTCCATTTTTCTTAAGAAATTTTTTGCCCCGAGCGATTTCTCCATTTTTCTTAAGAAACTTTTTGCCCCGAGCCAAATCTCCATTTTGAATAGTATATATTTCTAAAAATAGTAAAAACTATTTTTAGGAGTTGATTTTTATGAAAATTTTAAAACATATAGAAATTAAATTATTAATAGGAATATTGTTATTTTTAGGGTTGATAATAGGTAGTAATAAAAGCACTGCCATGTTACACTATCAAACAGTTGGAACACCTACAGGAATAGTAACTGCAAGTAGTCTTAATGTAAGACAAGGACCAGGAACTAATTTCAAAAGTATTACTTTAGTTAATAAAAATGAATATGTGAGAATATTTGCAAAAATAGGAGATTGGTATGTAATACAAACTGATAATAATTATATAGGAGCAGCAAGTAGTAATTATATTAGATTAGTATATCCTAATAACAATAATAATAAAACTTCATCAGGAAATACATCAAGTGGAAGCACTAATACAACAACTAGTCAGCTTACCTCAGATGAACAAGAAGTATTTGATTTAATAAATGCAAAGAGAGTTGCAAATGGATTACCTGTACTAAAAACTGATGATGAATTACAAAATGTTGCAAGGATTAAAGCACAAGATATGGTAGATAATAATTACTTTTCACATACATCACCAATTTATGGATCACCATTTGATATGATAAAGAAATTTGGAATAAGTTATAAGACAGCAGGAGAAAACATAGCAGGAAATTCTAGTAATAGTGGTGCAGTAAATGCATGGATGAATTCATCAGGGCATAAGGCTAATATCTTGAACAGTAGTTTTAACTATACTGGAATAGGAGTAGTAAAGAGTCCTAAATATGGAAAAGTATATGTACAAATGTTTATGGGAAAATAAAAAACAATCTTGTGGAGAGTTCACTAAAACGAGCTCTCCATTTTATTATAATTTAGTTTATATAAAACAAATTTTTGCATAAACATATTGATAAAAGGAAAATAATGGAATAAAATTTTAATTATATATCTTTATGTCATAAGAAAATATCTTTTTAATAAAATTAAACAAGGTGATTTTGTTATGAAAAATATTAAAAAAGTTATAATAATTATAATTTTAAATATATTGCTAATATTACAAACAAACATATTTGCATATGAAATAGAAGAAGAAACTGATTATATTTGGTTACAACAAGAAATAGAAAATGTATCTGCAAATCCAATAAGTGAACCTAATTTAAATTCTAGATATGCAATTGTATTAGACAGAGATTCTAAAGCTGTTCTTTATGGCAAGGATGAAAATAAAAGAGTTCCAATGGCTTCTACTACAAAAATAATGACAGCAATTGTTTTGTTAGAAAACTTAGGGTTAAACAATAATTTAACATTAGATACACAAGTAGAAGTATGTAAAGAAGCAGGAGCAATAGGAGGATCAAGATTAGGATTAAAAACAGGAGATAAAGTAACAGTAAATAATTTGCTATATGGATTAATGCTATGTTCTGGAAATGATGCTGCAATTCAAATAGCCGTAAGCATTGGAGGGAGCGTAGAGGGTTTTGCAAACCTAATGAATAAAAAGGCACAAGACTTGGGACTAGAAAACACTCATTTTGTAACACCACACGGATTAGATGAGCCAGAACATTATACTACTGCATATGAACTTGCTCTAATTGCAGATTATGCTTTAAATAATGAAAAAATAGCAGAAGTGGTAAAGACAAAAACATATACAGTAACTATTAATGGTTATAGTAAAGCAATAAATAATACAAACGAACTTTTAGGATATTTAAACGGAGTAAATGGGGTAAAAACTGGTTTTACTAATGGAGCAGGTAGATGTTTAGTTACATCGGTAAACAGAAATGGATTTAATATTATAACAGTTGTACTAGGAGCAGATACTAAAAGGTTTAGAACAAAGGATTCAATAAGCTTAATAGAATATACATATTCTAATTATGAATTAGTTAATTTAGAAGAAATAATAAATAAAAAATTTAATGAGTGGCGTAAAAATAATGAAAATAGAATAAATGTATATAAAGGGAAAAACGATAATGTAAAAATAAAATTAGAAAATTATAATCATAAGATTTATCCTATTAAAAAAGATAATATTAAAGATATAAATGTAGAAATAAAAGATATACAAATGAATTTTGAAGCACCAGTAAACACTAATACTAAAGTGGGAAAATTAGTTTTAAAGGTTTGTAATAAAGAAATAATGGATATAGAAATTTTAACAAATAAAAATATAGGAAGGAAAAATATTAAGAATTATATTCTAGAGTGCTTGGGGAATATAATGACGTGATATTTGTATAAAAATCATATTTATTAAATCTTTTATTTTTTCGTTTTGTATATACAAATCACTTATTTTTGCTTATGAATTTTTTATACAATTTCTTTCTTTAGAATTTCTATCGTAGCATAGAACTTTGGCTTTGTCATAAGTCCTAACCCAGTAAGAATTAATTAAGTACACTTTAAAAATTTGTATTTATAGACAGCTAAGCAGATATAAAATTATAGGTCTAAAAGTAGTAGAATTAAATTTTAGGAGGATTTTATTATGGTAGAGATAACTTAATTACCAAGAAGGAGATTATTTTATTCCTGACTTATATTTAGAAAAGGAAGATTATGAAAAAGATTATAATATTGGAAAGTATGGTCATTTAAGATTGGAGTATTTAAAAAATCATAAAAAAGCTGAATATACTATAATGTTTATGGAAAAGTCTTTAAGAAAACATATTATAGAAACTGATAAACAAGCTAAAGAAAGATTTAAAATACTTATGAAACAAATGTTAGAGAAAAATCATATTGATGAAAATTTGAAAAATACTAACCCATTGAAATGGTGTGGACTTATGAATAACTATAAACTTTGTATTGAAGAAATAATATTTAAAGAATTAATATATTGCTAATTATTTATAAAAGTCATTGCAATATAAAATTTGCAATTTTATGTAAAATGATGTATAATAATATTATGCAAGTGTAGTTTCCTATTTTTTCATCTTAGGTAAGACTACACATAGCAAAAAATATTTTTTTATAGGAGGACAATAGTATGTTTTATCCAGAAGATTTCAAAAACAGAGTAAAGAAAGTGTATCCTAATTGGGATGAATTGCATCGGCTATTGGACAGTGGAGATGTGGTTGTAGGTGTATATTTGGATAATACTTCCCCTACAGCATTGTCTTTGAACACCATTTTGACAGCAACTTCTCTGAAGAAATTGCAAGAACAAGCAAAAATTGCTCAGGAAAAGGTAGCACTGTACCATGATTGGTGCACTCTCTACAATAAGCAAAATCCTCACTAATGGGTAAAACAGTGGCACACATGTTTACATGTGTGCCATTCAGAGTATTGACAAACCCCAGATATTTTTTTTTGGGGTTTTCAATATTTTTAGTAAAATTCTAATTTTAAAATT
>CANRDJ010000010.1 GCA_947629355.1 uncultured Clostridia bacterium | reverse complement strand
GGAAGAAAAATGTCTAAATCTTTAGGAAATGGAATAGACCCATTAGAGATAATAGATAAATATTCAGCAGATGCCTTAAGGTTTTCTCTAATATCTGGTACGTCAAGCGGAAATGATATGAGATTTATGCCAGAAAAGTTAGAGGCAGCATCAAATTTTGCAAATAAAGTATGGAATGCGGCAAAATTTGTACTTATGAATTTAGAAGATTATAATAATGACAGCAGTAATATAAATCTTATGGTAGAAGATAAATGGATATTATCTAAATTAAATACATTAATATCAGAAATAAAAGTAAATATGGATAACTATGATTTAGGTGTAGCTTTAGATAAAATTTATGGATTTATTTGGAATGAGTTTTGTGATTGGTATATTGAAATTGTAAAACCAAGACTATACAACAAAGAGAGCAAAACTAGAAAAACAGCTCAATATGTTTTAAATAGGGTGTTATCAGATTCATTAAAACTTTTACATCCATTTATGCCATTTGTTACTGAAAAGATATATAAAGAATTATATAACAATGATGAAAGTATAATGATATCAAAATATCCTGAATATGATAAAAAATTAGAATTTAAAGATGAAGAAGAAAAAGTAGAAGAATTAAAAGAAATAATTACAGGAATAAGAAATGTAAGAGCAACAATGAATGTACACCCATCTAAAAAATCTAAACTAATATTTGTGAGCAAAAATTATGAAAAAGTTATAAATGAATCAGAAGAGTTCTTAAAAAAACTAGGATTTAGTGATGAAATTAAAGTACAAGAAACAAAAGAAAATATTCCACAAAATGCAATAAATGTAGTTGCAAAAGGATTAGAAGTATTTATGCCTTTTGAAGATTTAGTAGACATTAGAGAAGAAATAGAAAGACTAGAAAGAGAAAAATCAAAAGTTTTGGTTGAAAAAGAAAAAACAGACAAAATGTTATCAAATCCAGGATTTATTGCGAAAGCACCAGCAAGCAAAGTAGAAGAAGAAAAAGAAAAACAAGTAAAGTTTAATGAAATAATTGCATCGATTGATGAAAGAATAAATGGATTAAATTAATGTAGTGGGCGTAATTGGTAAACGTATCAATTTACGCCCTAAATTGTGTAATAATCTTAAGTGTAATACATAAAATTAAACAGAGGTGAATAATTTTATGATGAGATTATCTGAAAATCTGAGTGAAAGTGGAAATAATATAATAAAAATTGTAAAAGGAAGTATAATATCGGTAGTTATAACTTTGATAGCATTAGTAATATTTGCAAGCCTTTTGACTTATACTAGTATAGCAGAAAGTACAATTCCAACAGTAACAATAATTATAACAATAATTAGTATATTAATAGGGAGTAGTTTATCCATGTCAACTGTAAAGAAAAACGGAATAATTAATGGAATATTAGTTGGATTAATATATATTGGTTTTATCTATATTCTATCAAGCGTAATAGAAGGAAATTTTGCATTAAACTTAAAATCAATAATAATGATAATAGGAGCAATAATTGCCGGAGCCGTAGGAGGAATAATAGGAGTAAACAGATAAAAGAAACTTTTGGCTCGGAGCGATTTCTCCATTTTTCTTAAAAAATTTTTTCTTTTTTTAAAAAAAAGAAACTTTTTGCTCCGAGCAAAAAGTTGAAATTAAAAAAACAGTTGATATTTTTATATATTTAATATAAAATATAAGCAGTTACAAAAGTGGAGGTGTTACATGTTGACATTAGAAGACATAAAGAAAAATCCTGAAGTTCAGGAGCTTGTAATAGGAGCACAAAAGCAACTAGATGCTTTAGGCTATACAGAACATTCTTTAAGACATGTAAGCATAGTTTCAAATAGAGCAGGTAAAATATTAGAAACTTTAGGATATGATAAACATAGAGTTGAACTTGCAAAAATTGCAGGTTATCTTCATGACATAGGCAATGGAATAAATAGAGTAGATCATGCCCATACAGGAGCAATACTTGCATACAATATTTTAAAAGATATGGGAATGAATATAAAAGACAGAACAGAAATAATGTCAGCAATAGGAAACCATGATGAAAAAACAGGTACAGCTGTTAGTGATATATCAGCTGCATTAATACTTGCGGACAAGTCTGATGTTCATAGAGATAGAGTTGTAAATAAAAACTTGACAAGATTTGAAATACACGATAGAGTTAATTACGCTGTTACACACGCAGATTTAATAATAGATAATGAAAAGAAAAAAATAATTTTAGATTTAACAATTGATAACCATATTTGTCCTGTATTAGATTATTTTGAAATTTTTATGGATAGAACAATGATGAGTAAATATGCAGCAAAATATTTAAAAATATGGTTTGAATTAATTATAAATGATACAAAATTATTATAGGAGGAGTAAAAAGTGAAACCACAAAAAGTAATAACAATATTTACAGTTATATTATTAGTAATAATAATCAGTAGTGCATCGTTTTTTGGAATTTATAAAAAGGAAGAATTTAAAGTTGCAAATAGAGTTCCAAAATATATATTAGGAATGGAATTTACAAATAGTAGGATAATTAATTTTGAAGTTGATAGGACAGTAGAATCTACTACTATTTATGATAAGGATGGAAATGAAGTTACAGAAAAACAAAAAGGAATAGAGTATACAGAAGAAAATGGATATACAACGGTAGAAAACAAAGTAAATAGTGATGAAGTATTAACGCAGGATAATTTTAAATTATCAAAACAAATATTTATAAATAGATTGAATGTATTAGGAGCAGATCAATATTATATAAAACAAGATGATGATGGAAAAATACAAATAGAAATTACAGAAGACGATAATACAGATAGTATAATATCTAATATATCTCAAAAAGGTGTATTTGAGTTAAAAGATAATGAAACAAATGAAGTACTGTTGAATAACAGTTATATAGAAAATAGCAAAGTAGTATATGGGCAAACAGATACTGGAAATACAGTATATTTGCAAATAAAATTTAACAAAGATGGAAAGGAAAAGCTTGAACAAATAAGTAAACAATATATATCAACAACAACGCAAGTAACAAATGAAAAAGGGGAATTAGAAGATAAAACTGAAACTAAAGAAGTAGCAATTGTATTTGATGGACAAACATATAGAACAACGTATTTTGGGGATACAATAACAGATGGTACTTTAAATATAGCAATTGGTGGGGGAAGTGATTCAACTACATTGCAGCAATATATAAAATCTGCAAACCAAATGGCAGCTGTTTTGAATTCAGGAGTATTGCCTATTACTTATAATTCATCAGAATACACGGTATCTAGTATGTTAACAAAAACAGATTTAAATATTTTAATGTATACTTTAATTGCTGTATTGACTGTAATGTTCATATATTTAATTATAAAGTTGAAATTAAAAGGAATACTTGCAGTAATATTGCAAATTGGATATATATCTTTACTATTACTAACATTAAGATATACAAATATTAAAATAACAATAGAAGGAGTAGTAGGTATAATGATATCCGTAGTATTAAATTATATGTATATAACTTTAGCATTTAAAAATTTAAAAAACAATTTTATGAAAGATACAACATCTCAATATGCATTAAGATTAATACCAATATATATAATAGCAATTATTTTTACATTTAATAATATTGCTAACATATCAAGTTTAGGAATGACTTTAGTATGGGGAATTATAACAATGTATTTATATAATCTAATATTAACACAAATAACAATAAAAACAATTGAAGAATAAATAATATATGGCGTTAGCGGTGAGAAATGCTCATAAGAAATACCGAATTACGAAATTAAACTTAAGGAGTATACAAAATTCAAAAGCTGAATTTTGGAGGAGGAACAAGTTATGTTAAAAAATAAGAAAATATTATCTTTACTAGCAATAATACTAATTATATTAATAGTGGGAGCAATAATGCTATTTACAAAAGGTATGAATTATAGCTTGATATATGGAAAAAATACAAGTATAGAATTATATTTGGAAACGGACTTCCAATTTTCTGATGTAGAATCTATAATAACAGAAATTTTTGGAAGGAACTTTAAAACAAGACAAGTAAACAATTTAGATCGTGATATTTTAATAATAACAAAATCTGTTTCTGATGAACAATTAAGCAATTTAGTTTCAAAGATTAATGAAAGATATGGCTTAGAATTAGAAAATGATGATTTATTAGTAACAAATAGTGCAAGAATAAGTGGTCTAGATATAATAAGACCATATATTATTCCAACATGCATAACAGCTGTAATTATATTAGCTTATTTTATAGTAAGATATAAAGAATTAGGAATATTAAATGTTATATTATTTACAATATGTGTAATAATAATTGTGCAATTATTGCTATTAAGTATATATGCAATAACAAGAATACCTATTAATGAATATACAATGCCTATTTCAATTATACTATATATAATGTCAATAATAATACTTACAGAAAAGTTTGAAAGAAATTTAACAAAACTAAAAAAAGAACAAAATTAGACAATAAAACATATAATATAATAATTAAAACTCCATTTAAATTTTAATGGAGTTTTTAAATTTTTATATAGGTGATGATAGTATGATAAATAAATTTTTAGAGAAATTAAGAAGATACAGAAACAATGAAGACATAACAATAGAAGAACTAAATAATATTATTAAAATAAATGAAAAGTCAATTTTATTAGATGTAAGAAGTCCACAGGAGTATGATGAGGGACATTTAAATCGGGGCAATTAATATACCACTATATGAATTAGAAAAATGCTGTAATTATAAATTAAAGGGGAAAAATAATGTTATAATCGTATATTGTCAGAGTGGAATGAGAAGTAAAAAAGCAATAAGAATCTTAAAAAAGGTTGGATTTAAAAATTTATACAATTTAGAAAATGGATTAGATGGAATTTAAAAAGGATGTGGTAATAATCCACATCTTAATATATATTACAATAATTAGAATCAATCTATAAATTAATATCTAAATTAGATAATTGTTTATTTGCAATATATCTATTTAAATTATTAATATTTATACCACTAAAAATAGAAAGATCTTGTACAGAATTAAAACTGTTATTTTTATCTAAGATAGAATTTAATTTTGCTATATCCATTTTATCCTTTGACTCGCAATTGCAACAAACATCGCTATCTGACATAAAAAAACATCCACAACGCATACATTTTTTAAATTCCATAATTAATCCTCCTTAAGTGTTCTTAAAAATATTTTATCATAAAAAATAAAAAAAGCAAATAAAAAATAGAATTTTTTAGAAAATAGATAAATTGTTGTTTATGTAAGGGGATTTTGGGGACTGCCCTGAATTCTCCGAACATGAAACAAATTACAATTTATTTTCTAAATTAACAAAACTGAACTAAATTACATATTATATAAAAAATACATATGGAGGTATAATTATGAATACATTATTAATATTTTTTGCATTTCCACTTGCAATAATAATAATATCTGCAATATTACAGAAAATATTGCACAGCCCACTTGCTGTTGCAGCATTGATATTTGCAATATTTTTAATTATAACATTTGCTGCTTTTGATGAAACTTTTTTGATTGCAACACTTGCATATACAATACTTGCTTTTATAACTGCTGCTTTAGTAAGATTATTTTGTAAATCAAATGTAAATAATTGTATATGTGAAACTCTATCAAATTTACTAAATAGCAATGCGGAGGACAATGAAAATAATATAAGTAATATAAACAATACATTAAATGAAATTTTAAATAATATTAATAATTCAGACAATACAAATTCAAATAATGGAAATAATAATACATGTGGCTGTAGACATGCTAGATATAGGAGGTTTTAGCAAATTGTAATTTATAAAATTAAATTTGTTGCAAATGTTGTAGGGGCGGAATCAATTTCCGCCCGAAAACAGATAAATTTCGGGCAGATATGGAATCTGCCCCTACAGATTTGAAAATAAATTTATCTCTACAAACAACAATTTATTTTATATATTGAAAACAAAATATAAAATGTGATATATTGATTACAAAGGAGAACTAAGATATGTCAAAAAAAGTTATAGCAGTTTTTGGAGGTTCATTTAATCCTCCGATTAATTCACATATTTTATTAGCAAAGCAAATTATAAAAAACTGTAAAATAATAGAAAAATTAATTTTTGTTCCAGTAAGCACAAAATATCAAAAATTAGATTTAGCAGATGATAATCATAGATATAATATGTTAAAATTAATATGTGCAAATGAGGACAAGCTAGAAGTATCTGATATAGAATTAAAACAAAATAAGCAATTATATACAATAGAGACATTAGATTTATTTAAACAACAATATGGAGGAAAATATGATATATGCTTTATTATGGGAACAGACAATTTAAAAGAAATAAAAAAATGGAATAATCCAGAAAGATTATTAAAAGATTATAAAATTATTGTTTTAGAAAGAGATAATGATAAACTTGAAGATATTATTATAAATAGTGATATTTTAAGTAAGAATAGAAGAGCACTAATAAAAATAGAGGAAATAGATAAAATATATTTGAGTTCGAGCTTTATAAGAGATAAAATAAAAAATGGAGAAAATGTAGAAAAATATATACCTAAAAAAGTTTTAGAATACATTAAAAATAATAAATTATATATGTAAAATGAACAAAAGTAATATATTCCTTTTGTTCATTTTTACTTTATAAAGGTATTAACAACATCCGTTGTTATTTCCACCACAACAGCAGCATATTAATATTATAAGGATTATAATCCAGCAGCAATCTCCACCGAATCCGAATCCACATCCGCATCCTCCTCTATTTTCTGGCATAGTATTCACCTCCTTGAACAATTAAGTACATTTTCTTAAAGCTTAAATAGGATAAATTATTTTAACAGCAGCATCCTCTGTTACCACATCCACAGAAAAGCAATAAGAATAAAATGATAAACCATAAGATTTCATCATTATTCGATGAGCAACAATTTCTCATAGTGCATATCTCCTTTCTAAACTTTAATTTACTATTCATTTGTATGTTATGATATATATTATTCATTTTAAAAAAATGTGTTACTGCTTATGCCTATATTTGACAATACTGTATAAAAGTAGTATAATTAAAAAAGTTAATACCTAGTATGTAGGTAAAGTATGAGATTTTTGTATATAATAATAATGATTCGGAAAAAACTAATATTATTTAAGAATAATATTAATCAATGATATTTACAGTGTAAATTCATTATGTACATAAGAATAAATAATAATATTTATGATTAATTTAAACGGAGTATATAAAAATATAAAGGTAAAGAATCATTAGTTTAAAATATTAAACTATTTTTTTTGATGTGCGTTAATAATTTTATACAAAAGTTAGCATAAGAGAGGAGATAAAATGGAAAAAAAATTAGATAACAATATTAATGAAAATAACATTAAAGAGAAATCAAAAAAAAGAAATTATAAGCCAAGAAAGAAAAAAACCACGCAAACAAGAGAATCAAATGTAGAACAAGTTAAATTTAAGAAAGAAAATTTAAAAATAATACCACTTGGAGGATTATTAGAAATTGGTAAAAATATTACAGTATTTGAATATGGAAATGACATTGTATTAGTAGATTGTGGTTTAGCATTTCCAGAAGATGACATGCTTGGAATAGATTTAGTAATACCAGATTTATCATATTTAGAAAAAAACAAAGAAAAGATAAGAGGTCTAGTAATAACACATGGGCATGAGGACCATATTGGATCAATACCATATTTACTAAAACAAATTAATGTACCTATATATGGTACAAAATTAACAATAGGACTTATTGAACACAAATTAGAAGAACATAAATTGTTAAGAAGTGCAAAATTAAAAGTAGTAAATCCAGGTCAAACAATTACATTAGGATCGATGAAAGTAGAATTTATAAGAACAACTCATAGTATACCAGATGCATGTTCTCTTGCCATCCATACATCAGTAGGAACAATAGTTCATACAGGAGATTTTAAAATTGATTACACACCTATTGATGGAGAAATGATAGATTTTGGAAGACTTGCAGCACTTGGAAATAAAGGTGTTTTAGCACTTATGTCAGATAGTACGAATGCAGAGAGAAAAGGATATACTATGTCTGAGAGTACAGTAGGAGAAGTTTTAGACAAACTATTTATAAATTGTACAAAAAGAATAGTAGTTGCAACTTTTTCATCTAATGTTCATAGAGTTCAACAAATAGTTAATTCAGCAGTAAAGTATAAAAGAAAAATTGCAGTTTGTGGTAGAAGCATGATTAATATGATAGAAACTGCAAGAAAATTTGGATATATAAAAGTACCTGATAATGTATTTATAGATATAGATATGATTAAATCTTATCCAGATGATAGATTAGTTATAATTACAACTGGAAGTCAAGGAGAAACAATGTCTGCATTAACTAGAATGGCTTCAGGAGAACACAAAAAGGTTCAAATAACGCCAAATGACTTAATAATAATATCTGCAAATCCAATACCAGGAAACGAAAATTCTGTATCAAAAGTAATAGATGATTTAATGAAAATAGGTGCAGAAGTAGTATATAATGCATTAGAGGATATACATGTTTCAGGGCATGCATGCCAAGAAGAACAAAAATTAATGATTAGTTTAGTAAGACCAAAATATTTTATACCAGTTCATGGTGAATACAGGCAATTAATAGCACATAGCGAAACAGCAAAAAAGGTTGGAGTAGAACCAGAAAATATATTTATAATGACAAATGGAAGAATATTGGAATTGAATGAATATGACGCAAAACTAACAGGAACTGTACCAGTTGGAAAAATAATGGTAGACGGATTAGGAGTTGGAGATGTAGGAAATATTGTTTTAAGAGATAGACAACGCTTATCACAAGATGGATTAATTATAATAGTATTAACAATGAATTCTCAAACAGGAACAGTAGTTGCAGGACCAGACGTATTATCAAGAGGATTTGTTTATGTTAGAGAATCAGAAAACTTGATGGAAGATATAAAACAATTATTAAGAGCAGAAATTTTAAAGTTTGAAGAAAAACATATAACAGATTGGTCAACAATAAAATCATTATTAAGGGAAGAACTAAGAGACTATATTCATAAAAAAACAAAGAGAGACCCTATGATTCTACCAATAATTATGGAAGTATAATAAAAAATAAAATGGCAAAAAAAGAATATTTTCCTTTTGCCATTTTATTTTTTAAAAATATTGATTATAAAAAAGTTTTATGCTATAAAAAAGATATAATTAATACTACATAAGAAAAGAGTAATAATATAATGATAAGGGGGAGATATTAAAAATGAAAACAATTGAACAGGTAAATGAAGATTTTAATGTAAAGAAACCCAAAAAGAAAGGACTAATAATAGGAGGAATAATTGTGGCAGTAGTATTTATTGCATTTATATTAGTGTATTTTCTAGTTTTTGCAAAGCCACAATTTATATTTGATGGAGCAATTGATAAACTTCTTAAAATTGAATTAAATTATTATGACTCAATAAAATTAGATTCAAAAGTAAAAATTTCAATGGAATTTGAAGATTCAAACGTACAACAACAATTAAAGGAAATTGAAAAATATACTTTAAAATTAGGCACTCAAATGGATTTTGAGAATAAACAAGAAATTGTTGATTTAGGGCTAGAATATGACAATGATCAAGTAGTTGATGCTCAAGTTTATTACAATAATGGAGAAATGTATACATATTTTGAAGGATTATTTGATAAATATATTAAATTGGATATGAATGAAGAGCAAAAAGAACAGCTTGAAGCTATATTCAATACGACTAGCTCAAAAGAACAAATGAAAAACAGTAAAAAGGCTATAAAAATAATAAAAAATGAATTAAAAACACAAATAAAAGAAGAAGGAGAATTTGACAAAGAAAAAACCACAATAGATATTGGAGAAAAAGAAAAAAGAGTTACAAAAACAACACTTACATTATCTCAAAAAAATTTATATAATATAGTTTCAAACGTCTGCTCAAATTTAGCTTCAAATGAAAATTTCTTAGATTGCTTCAAAGAATCGCCAAAAGATATTCTAGAAGAATTAGCTGATGAAATTAAAGGTGCAGAAGCAAATAGTAAAAATAAAATAAAAATATCTTTATATACAAAAGGTTTATTAAATAATTTATTGGCTTTAGATGTAGAGATATATTCTGACGATGAAGCAAATACTATAACGATATCGGCTGTAAAAGAAGATAAAAATTTATATACATATACTGTTTCTTCAAAAACAGAGTCAACAAAAGTAGATGTAATAAAGGGTAAAATAGAAATAGAAAAGGATAAAGGTAGTAGAAATCAAAAATCAGGAAAAGTCACAACAACAATGGAAGTTGCTGAAACAGGAACTATAAAACTAGAAATGGATTATCTAGCAGAATTTAACAAAGGCATAGATAAAAAAAATGTATCAAACAGCATAAATATAACAGAAATGACAGAACAAGATATGCAAAGCATTTTAGAGAAATTGATGGAAAGACCACTAATAGGTAATTTAATAAAAAATCAAATAAATGGTAATGGAATTAGTAGTATAGGAAGTGAGGATAATATAACAGATGGATCAGATAATGATATAACATTACCTAAAATAACAACATCTCAAAATGAAGTAAAAGATGAAACTTACGGCTATTCAGTAACATATTCAGTACCTAGCACATTTAAATATGAAAGCAATTATTCTTATGACTATGACAAATATTATAGCTTAAAAGACAATAATTTGGGATCCCAAATTGATGCACATATATCTTTAAAATGGTGTACAAATGATGAATATAAAGACGATATAAATTGGGATTACGATTATTACAAAAAAGATACAACCTATTATAAAAATGTAAATTTAAGTGAAGAAAAAACAATAAGAATAGGAGACAAAGATTTTAAATGCCAAAGTTTAACATATGAATCAAACTCTGAATATTATAACGAGAAATATCAAAAAGAATATATATGGTATAATCTAGATGACGAAAATATTTTTTCAATAGAATTAGAAGCAGCAGATGCAGAAATAACTGAAAATATAATAAAGGGATTTTTAGATATTACTGTAACAAAGTCAAATTAATATAAATACTTAAAAAAATAAGAAGGACATTTCGCTAAGTTGTTCTTTGTAGGATGTGCGAAATTTATGTCACGAGCTAAAGATCGTGCATATTAAGGTAGCCTAACTTTGTTGTATACGGAAAATCTCATATATAATCAAAATAAAAAGAGATTTTTCCTATACAAAAAAATATGATAAAACTAATGTTTATAAAGATAATTATTTTTATATGTATTATTAACATAGGTTGAAGGTGATAAAAATGATAAAGTTTACAAAAATGCATGGGCTAGGTAATGATTATGTGTACATTGACTGTTATTCTAAAGATGTTGATTTAGGAAACATATCAGACCTAGCTAAATTTATGAGTAATCGTCACTTTGGAATAGGATCAGATGGAATAATTTTAATATGCAAAAGTGAAATTGCTGATTTTAAAATGAGAATGTTTAATTTTGACGGAAGCGAAGCAGAGATGTGCGGAAATGGAATTAGATGTGTTGGAAAATTTGTTTATGATAAAGGACTAACAAACAAAAAAACTATTGAAGTTGAAACATTAGCAGGAATTAAAAAATTAAATCTTAATGTAAAAAATGACAAAGTAGAAACAGTAAGAGTAGATATGGGAGAGCCTATATTTAATCCAAAGGAAATACCAGTTAACTTTGATAAAGAGCCAGTAAAAGATTTAAAAATTAGAGCATTAGATAAAGAATTTAGTTTTACTTGTATTTCTATGGGAAATCCACATGCAATAACAATAGTAGATAATACAAAAGAATTTAACATAAAAAAATATGGACCAGTATTAGAAGTAGATGAGCATTTTCCAAAAAGGTCTAACATAGAATTTATAGAAATAAAGGATAAAAATAATGTAAAAATGAGAGTATGGGAAAGAGGATCAGGAGAAACACTTGCATGCGGTACAGGAGCATGTGCTACTGCTGTTGCATGCAATATAAATGAACTTACAGAAAGAAAAGTAAATGTTGAATTACTAGGAGGAACATTAGAAATAGAGTGGGATGAAAAAACAAACCATGTATTTATGACAGGCCCAGCAGTAACAGTATTTGAAGGAAAAATCAAGTTTTGAAAGAAGGTATATTATGTATAAAATTAATGAAAATTATTTAGAATTGCAAGACAGTTATTTGTTTTCTACAATAGCAAAAAAATTAGAAGAATACAAAACTAAAAATCCAGAAAAAGAAATAATAAAAATGGGAATTGGAGATGTAACAAGACCAATTGTACCAATTATAATAGAAGCAATGCACAAAGCTGTTGATGAAATGCAAAATGGAGAAACATTTAGGGGATATGGTCCAGAACAAGGGTATGAGTTCTTAAGAGAAAAAATATCTAGATATGATTATAAAGATAGAGGTGTAAATATAAATCCAGATGAAATATTTGTATCAGATGGCTCTAAGTGTGATGTAGCAAACATATTAGATATATTGGGAAATGAAAATAAAGTTGCAATAACAGATCCAGTCTATCCAGTATACTTAGATACAAATGTAATGATAGGTGCTGCAGGAAAATATAATAAAGAAAAAGGTATATATGGAGATATAGTATACATACCAATAAAAACAGAAAATAATTTTATACCAGAACTTCCAAAAGAAAAGGTGGATTTAATATATTTATGTCTTCCTAATAATCCAACAGGGACAGTTTTAAATAAAGTAGAGTTAAAAAAATGGATAGACTATGCAAAAGAAAATAAAGCATTAATACTATTTGATTCAGCATATGAAAGATATATTACCGAAGAAGATATTCCACATAGCATATATGAAATAGAAGGAGCAAAAGAAGTAGCAATAGAATTTAGAAGCTTTTCTAAAACAGCAGGATTTACTGGCGTAAGATGTGCATATACAGTTGTTCCAAAAGAACTTAAATGCAAAACTTCAAAAAATGAAGAAATAGAATTAAATAAATTATGGAGTAGAAGAATGTCTACTAAATTTAATGGAGTATCATACATAACACAAAGAGCAGCAGAAAGTGTTTATTCAGAAGAAGGACAAAAGCAAATAAAAGAAAATATAGATTACTATATGCAAAATGCAAGAATCATTAGAGAGGGATTAAACAAAGCGGGATTTATAACATATGGAGGAGTAAATGCCCCATATATATGGCTAAAAGTTCCAGAAGGGCTAACATCATGGGAGTTTTTCGATAAACTATTAAATGAAAAACAAATAGTAGGAACACCTGGAGTTGGATTTGGACCATCAGGAGAAGGATACTTTAGACTAACAGCATTTGGAACAAGAGAAAACACAATAAAAGCAATGGAAAGAATGAGAAAATAAAAAATGGTGAAAAAGGGGCCTGGCCCCTTTTTCACCATTTTTTAAATTTTCTTTACTTTTTTACATTTAGATAGTATAATTATAAAGCTAAAAATGATGAAGGGAGTAATTATAAAATATGGATTTTAATGAACTTGCAGATTTAATATTTCCAAATGCAAAAGAGGTTGCATATTATGAAGAGAAGTATCCAGAAAGAAATTTACCTGAAGGAGCAATGGTTACTAGATTTGCTCCAAGTCCAACAGGATTTATACATATAGGTGGATTATTTGGAAGTATAATAGATAGAAAATTAGCTCAACAATCTAATGGAGTATTTATTTTAAGGATAGAAGATACAGATCAAAAAAGAGAGATTGAGAATGGAGTATCCCAAATAGTAGATGGACTAAAAGATTTTGATATTATTCCAGATGAAGGTGTGGTATCTGAGAACAAAGAAATAGGAGATTATGGGCCATACAAGCAAAGCGAGAGGAAAGATATTTATCAGGCCTATGCTAAAAGTTTAATAAAACAAGGACTAGCATATCCGTGTTTTTGTACTCCTGAGGAATTAGAGGAAATAAGGGCAAAACAAGAAGCGGCAAAAATAAGACCAGGATACTATGGAGTATGGGCTAAATATAGAACACTTCCTATAGATGAAGCAGCTGAAAAAATAAAAAACGGAGAGAAATATATTATAAGATTTAAATCCCAAGGAAGAGAAGATAGAAGAATAAAACATAAAGATAGTATAAAAGGAAACATTGAATTTCCTGAAAATGATCAAGATATAGTTATAATAAAAGCAGATGGACTTCCAACATATCACTTTGCACATGCAGTAGATGACCATTTAATGAGGGTAACACATGTAATACGCGGAGATGAATGGGTATCATCACTTCCACTTCATTTAGAATTGTTTAGAGCATTAGGATTTAGACCACCAAAATATGCACATACAGCAACAATAATGAAAGATGAAAATGGAAGTAAGAGAAAAATTAGTAAAAGAAAAGATCCAGAAGCTGCAGTAAGTTTCTATCATGAACAAGGTATTCCAGCAGATGCAGTTGTAGAATATTTACTTAATATTGCAAATTCAAGTTTCGAACCATGGAGAAGAGCAAATCCAGATAAAGTTATATCAGAATTTGAATTACAACTAAATAAAATGAGTGTAAGTGGTGCAGTATTTGATATGGTAAAACTTTTAGATGTTTCTAAAAATGTGATATCAAAATATAATGCAGAAAAGATATATGACGAAACATTAAAATGGGCAAGTAAGTATGACAAAGAACTTGAAAAATTGTTAAATGATAATAAAGAATATTCAATTAAAGTTTTAAATATAGAAAGAGGAAAAGCAAAACCAAGAAAAGATATATCAAAATGGTCAGATGTGAAAGAAATAATTAGCTATATGTATGAAGAAGAATACAACAAAATGGAAAATTTTGAGTTTCAAAAAATAGATAATATAGAAGAAATAAAAGATTTATTAAATTCATATATTGAAAATTATTTTGATATAAATGACGATAAAGAGAAATGGTTTAATAAAATAAAGAACTTATCTGAGAACAAAGGATATGCACGAGAAGTAAAGGAGTATAAACAAGCACCAGAAAAATACAAAGGTCATGTTGGAGATGTTAGTACAGTTATAAGAGTAACACTAACTACAAAACATAATACACCTGACTTATATGAAATAATGCAAGTATTAGGAAAAGAAACAGTAATTGATAGAATAACAAAATTTATTCAGAATAGATAAATTGTAATTTATTTTGTTAAATTTATTGCAAATGTGTAGGGGCGGAATCAATTTCCGCCCGAAAAACAATAAATAATTCGCGGGCAGATATGGAATCTGCCCCTACGGATATAAAAATTAATTTAATTCAACAAACAACAATTTATCATTCAAAAAGGAGTGCATATGGACTATAAAATAGGAGATATTGTAGAATTTAAAAAGCAACATCCATGTGGAAGTAAGATTTGGGAAATTACACGAGTAGGAGTGGATTTTAAATTTAGATGCAAACGGTTGTAATCATATAATAGTAATAGAAAGACCTAAAGCATTAAAAATGATTAAAAAGAAACTTGAAAATGCGGAGGATTAATTTTGGAAAAAAATAGAGGAACAAAAATTGTAAATATAATTTTTACAGTAATAGTATTAATTATTATTTATAAATTATGTGGAGTATATAAAACATATTCATATGCTGAATTCACTAAAGCAGAATATAACATGGGAGTTACAAAATTTTCTAGAGATAAAGATGTAACATATAATTATGATTACAGTTATAAAGTAGAATCTAGAAATTTTAATGATGCAATGTTTTATAAAAAAATAAATATAAAACAAAATACTCCATATAAACTTAGTTGTATGGTAAAAACTGAAAATGTAGAGACTGAAAATGGAAAAAGCAACGGAGGAGTTCAAATTTCAATACTAAATTCTACTGAATGTTCAGAAAGTATAACTGAAACTAATGATTGGCAAAAACTAGAATTTATTTTTGATTCAAAAGATAGAGAAACAATTGAAATTGGCTTTAGATTAGGTGGTAATGAAAATAGAGCAAAAGGTACTGTGTGGTTTTCTGATTTTAAATTAGAAGAGGGTATAAAAGATAATTCAAATAATTGGAACATGGCATGCTTTATAGTAAAAAATTTAGATGTAAATATAGATAATAAAAACGTAAAACTTTCAATGAGTTTAAATGAAATAGAAAAAATGAAAATTAATATGGAAAGATTTAAAACATCTATGAAAGAACTATCTAATAATAAAATGACAGTAGATTATGACATATATGAAATAAATCAACCAATAAAAACAATAACATACTCTGATGATTATGGATATTATTTAGACCCAAGTGATGTACAAGATGCATTAAAAGAATATCTAGATAAAGAAGAATATGATTACATATTTGTTGCAACAAAACTTGGAGATGATTATGAAAATATAGAAATACCTGTATATGATTGGATAGGACTTCGGAGCAATGGATTTACATGGAATAGGATATTCAAATATAAGACTTCCAAATGATAGATCAAGTTATATATACACATATAACTCTATAATAAATACTTTTCCAGAAGAAGTATTTGTTCATGAATTTTTACATTCTTTAGAAAGAATTCTTCAAGAAAGAAATTATGAAATACCAGAATTACATGACTATGAAAAATATGGATATAAGGAAGAAAAATTAGTAGGTTTAAAAGAATGGTACAAAGATTATATGAATTGCAATATTAAATCAAGTGATGGAAAATTAGTAGGACTTGATAGTGAAGTATATACAATTACTCCACCAGCAAATAGTGATTTTAAATATAGCACAGAAATAGAATTTAATAAAGAACCACAAAACATAATAGAGGAAATAAAAAATGTATTTACAGTAGTGTTTAGAATGTTTGGAATTAAATAAAAAGAAAGGACAAAAATGAAAGTATCAGATTTTAATTATGATTTACCAGAAGAATTAATAGCACAAACGCCAATTCAAAAAAGAGACGAATCAAGGCTTATGGTGTTAGATAGAAGTAGTAAGGAAATAGAACACAAAATATTTAAAGACATTATAGATTATTTAAAGCCAGGAGACGTATTAGTTAGAAATAATACAAAAGTAATACCAGCAAGAATTTATGGTAAAAAAGAAACTGGTGCAAATGTTGAATTTTTGTTATTAAATAATATAGAAGGAGACATATGGGAATCAATTGTAAGACCAGGTAATAAAGTGCATGTTGGAACAAAAGTAATGTTTGGTGACGGCTTACTAAAAGCTGAAATATTAGATATTATGCCAGGTGGAACAAGAAAAGTAAAATTTGAGTATGATGGTATTTTTAATGAGATATTAGATAAAATCGGTTTAATGCCACTTCCACCATATATACATGAAGAACTAAAAGAAAAGGATAGATATCAAACAGTTTATGCAAAATATAGAGGATCTGCTGCAGCACCAACAGCAGGACTACATTTTACAGATGAGCTTTTACAAAAGTTAGAAGATAAAGGAATTATTATTGCAAATGTAACACTTCACGTTGGAATAGGAACATTTAGACCAGTAAAAGAAGAAACAGTTGAAGCACACAAAATGCACTCAGAGCATTTTTATATAAAAAAAGAAGATGCAGATAAAATAAATAAAGCAAAAGAAGAAGGAAGAAGAGTAATTGCAGTTGGGACAACCTCTTGCAGAGTACTTGAATCAATAGCAGATGAAGAAACAGGAAAAGTAAAACAGATAGAAGACGATACTAAAATATTTATTTATCCAGGATACAAATTTAAATGTATAGATGGATTAATAACTAATTTTCATCTGCCAGAATCAACTCTGCTCATGCTTGTATCAGCTTTAGCAGGAAAAGACTTTATTATGGAAGCGTATAAGGAAGCAGTAATGGAAAAGTATAGATTTTTTTCATTTCGGTGACGCAATGCTTATCGTTTAAACAAATGAAAAACGGCATCTTGCGTTGTCAAACGGCATAAAAATTTTTTCGATGTACCTATGTACTATCTCAAAAATTTTTATTTGTTTTCCTAGCAATATACCATTTTTGATTTGTTCAGGGGATTTGAGCAAATAACTAATGTAGGGGCGGACGACCCTGTCCGCCTGAAAAGGAGAAATAAAATGTCAGAAGCAGTAACATATGAATTATTACATATAGATAAAAATTCAGGCGCAAGAAGGGGAGTTATTCATACTCCACATGGAGATATACAAACACCAATATTTATGCCAGTTGGAACACAAGCAACAGTTAAATCAATGACACCTGAAGAATTAAAAGAAGAAGTAAAAGCACAAATAATACTATCTAATACTTATCATTTATATTTAAGACCAGGACACGAAATAGTAAGAGAATCGGGTGGACTTCACAAATTTATGAATTGGGACAGACCAATTTTAACTGATAGTGGAGGATTTCAAGTTTTTAGTTTGGGAGATTTAAGAACTATTACAGAAGATGGAGTAGAGTTTAAATCTCATTTAGATGGAAGTAAACACTTCTTCTCACCAGAAAAAGTAATGGAGATAGAAGAAGCCCTTGGCGCAGATATAATAATGTCATTTGATGAATGTTGTCCATATCCATCAAGCTATGAATATACAAAACAGTCTATGGAGAGAACAACAAGATGGGCTATAAGGTGTAAAGATTCTCATAAAAATACTGAAAAACAAGCTTTATTTGGAATAATACAAGGTGGATTTTATGAAGACTTACGTAAAAAATCTGTAGAGGATTTAATTGCTTTAGATTTTCCAGGTTATGCAATAGGTGGAATAAGTGTGCGGAGAGCCTAAAGAAGAGTTTTTAAAAATGTTAAATTATACAGCACCACTTATGCCAAAAGATAAACCAAGATATTTAATGGGAGTAGGTACACCAGATTATCTAATTGAAGCTGCAATTGCAGGAATAGATATGTGTGATTGTGTTTTACCTACAAGAATTGCACGAAATGGAACAGCAATGACATGGAATGGAAAGGTAGTTGTAAGAAATGCGTTCTATGAAAAAGATTGGGGACCATTAGATAAAGAATGCGATTGTTATACATGCAAGAATTACTCAAGAGCATATATAAGGCATTTAGTAAAAACAAATGAAATTTTAGGAGTAAGATTATTATCTATTCATAACCTTAGATTCTTGACTAAACTTATGGAAAGAGTTAGAATAGAAATAGAGAATGATAATTTATTAAATTTTAAAAATAAATTTTATAGAAAATATGGGTATATAAACGAATAGGAGGATTTTAATGACATTATTAGATCAAGAAACTGCAAAAAAGGAGCAACCTAAAGGGAAAAAAATAGTATTATTTTTATTAATACTTTCTGTTGTTCTATTAATAGTAATTATTTCAGCAATGATTGTATTATATGGCAATCGAACAGTTCCTTTAACATTAAGTGTTGATGGATCTGATATAACAATTGAAAGTGATTTATTGGCAACAGATGAAAATGGAGAAAATTATATATCAATACAAAAAATTTCAAATTCAATAGGATACGATTATTTAACGGGGGAATATAAACAATATAGTGAAGATCCAACAAATTCAAAGGGATATTTGCAAAATGAAAATCAGATAATACAATTTGAAGCAGATAATAATAAAATATATAAAACAACTCCGAATTCTAATTTAGACTATGAAGAATATGAGTTAAGTAATAATATTATAAAATTGAATAATTTACTATATATATCATTAGAAGATGTAAATGTTGGATTAGGTATAACATACTCATATTCACAGAAAGATAATAAAATATTATTTAATACAGTAGAAAATTTAACACAAGAATATAAAACATCTTTACCAACTCAAACGAATAATCAATTAATAGAAATAAGTGAAGAGTATAATAATGAAAAGGCATTATCATATGACATGCTTGTTGTATCCAATGAGAGTCAAAAATGGGGAGTAGTGAACAGTAGTTTTTCTACAATAATTGGAAATAGATATACTAGCTTAGAATTTATTGAATCAGCAGGAGTATTTATTGTATCTGATGATAATAAATATGGAGTTATAAGTAAAGAACCTAATCAAAGACCAATAATAGATTTAAATTATGAAGAAGTTAGTGTAATTAACAATTCTCCTATATTTTATCAAGTTAAATTATTTGGAAAATATGGAATAATGAATGCAGAAGGAAAAGTAATTATAAATAATGAATATGATAGCATGGGATATACTTCAGAAAGTACTACAGAACAATCGGTTTTAACAATAAAAGAATATGGAAATAATAAAGAAAATTTAATAGTTGTATGTAAAAATGGAAAATATGGATTAGTAAATTTAGATAATGGAAATTCTATAGGAGACTGTATACTAGATAAGATTTATGCGAAAACAGAGAATGGAAAAAATAATTATTATATACAATTACAAGAACAAGAATTTTCACTAGATTCATATATTGAAAGTGTAAATACAACGACTATAAATATTGGACAATAATTATAGAAAACGGACTTGAAATTTCAAGTCCGTTTTATGGTTGTTATTTTATTATTACATTTGTTGTTCGCCAGGTATAAAGTAATCAATAATACCATAGATTAGTGCACCAATAATTGCAGCTAACCAAGATATTGAATAACCTGCTACAAAATATTGTGTAACATAAAGAACTACAACAGATAATACAAAACCTACAAAACCTTTTCCAAATGGACTAGTATGAAGTCCGGTAAATTTTACAATCAAATAATCTAATACAGTAAGAACAACAGCTGCTACAGCAAGAGACCAAAAATTATTTATTTGAAATCCTGGTGTAAAAAATGCTGTAATTGCAAGTATAATAGCAGCAGCTATTAATCTACCTACAATCTGCCAAACTGTACTCATTCCATTTGAAGTTTGTGCATTAGTTTGATTATTTTCTGACATCTAAAAAACCTCCTAACTTAAATATATATATTTAATTCTTATATTATAGGAAAGTGTTTTACATTTCCTAAATATAAAGCCTTCGGCAATAATTCCACACAAAATTTTTAAAAATTTTGGCAGAAGAACAACGGACGTGAACTTTAGAACAAATTAAAATAGTCCAACATTAAAAAAGTTCACTGTTATTGTTAGGCTTTTAAGTGTTCATATTTATTATTTACTATTTAAAAATAAATATTCAAAAAATGTTTTTCAAGAATATTTTGTGCAAAATTTGAGAAAAATATAATAAATATAATTATTATAAAAAACAGGAGAATTTAAATGATTAATATATTTATAAGAGTATTAATATTATACATATTAGTACTAGTCACAATGAGATTAATGGGGAAAAGAGAAATACGGACAAATGCAACCATTTGAACTTGTTATTGCAATAATGATTGCAGATTTAGCTTCAGTTCCAATGGGAGATACAGGAATACCAATAACAAATGGTATAATTCCAATTTTAGCATTATTATTAATTCAATTAGTAATATCAATTATTAATATGAAAAGCATTTGGGGAAGAAGTATAATTTGTGGACTTCCATCAATATTAATATATAGAGGAAAAATTGATGAAAAATTAATGAAAAAAGAAAAATTTACAATAAATGAACTTCAAGAAAGATTAAGACAAAATAATGTATTTAATATTGGGGATGTTGAATATGCTATTCTAGAAACCAGTGGACAATTAACAGTGATTCAAAAGCCAGAAAAAAGGAATGCAATTCCAGAGGATTTTGGAATAACACCAGAATATGAAGGAATACCCTATGATTTAGTAATAGATGGAAAAATAATGTATGAAAATTTAAAAGCAATAGGAAGAGATTACAATTGGCTTTTAAAGGAAATTCAAAAATTTAAGATAATTCCTGAAGAAGCATTAGTTGTAACATACGATGGGAAAGGTCAAATTTTTTGTCAGGCAAAAGAGGAGAAGAAATGAAACAAGTAATTATAATTTTAATAATTTTAATAATTATATTTGGAGGAGCTATGTATGTACAAAATTTTCTAAATGACACCAGTGATATGCTTGTTAGTAAATTAGAAAATTTAAAAACAAATTTAGAAGTAGGTGATGTTAACCAAAACAAATTACAAGAAGAAACTGATCAAATATATTTAGAGTGGCAAGATATTAATGAGAGATGGTCAGTTATAGTTCTACATGATGAAATTGATTTAATAGAAACATCATTAATAAGAATGAAATCGAAAATAGAAACCAAAAATTTAGATGAAAGTATGGAAGACATAGATACATCAATATTTTTATTAAAACATATTAAAGAGAAGGAAAAGACAAGCTTAAAGAATATATTTTAGATAAAAAATTGTTGTTTGTGAGAGGAAATTCTAGGGACTGTCCCTCTTTTTTTCCAAAAGGAAAAAAAGGGGACTGTCCTGAATTTCCAGACGATTAAATCTGTTGCAAATGTTGTAGGGGTCGCCGCCCTCGGCGACCCGAATACATCGAAGGAATTGCCCTAAATCGCGTAAAAGGTTATCAAATAAATTACAATCGCGGGTCGCCCAGGGGTGCGACCCCTACGGATTTGAAAACAAATTTAACCCAACAAATTACAATTTAACGAATTTAAATTAAATATTTCATATTATATAAACCATTTTCTTGTTTAACTAAAAATCTAGCTGCTTTTAATGCACCTTTTGCGAATATATTTCTAGATGTAACTGTATGTGTTATTTCTAATGTTTCGTTTTCTCCTAAGAATAATACAGTATGTTTTCCAACTTCTGTTCCACCTCTTATAGAGTGTATTCCTATTTCTTTAGCCGGTCTTTTTTGTCTTACACTATGTCTATTATATTGATAAATCATTTCATTATTTAAAGCATCATCAATACTATCTGCAAGAATTAATGCAGTTCCACTAGGGCTATCAATTTTATTTCTATGATGTGTTTCAACTATTTCTATATCTGAATCTTTTAATTGTTTTGCAAGTTTTGCAACAATTTCTGCCATAATATTAATTTCATAAGACATATTTCCAGAACGGAAAACAGGTAATTCTTTAGAATATTGATTTATTATAGACAATTCTTCGTCAGAAAAACCAGTAGTAGCAATTACAATAGGTATTTTTTTATTTTTAGCAAATTCAAGTATATTCATACTAGCCTCAGGTACAGAAAAATCAATAATTACATCAGGAGTTTCTTTAATTAAATTAACATCAGTATATATTGGAAATTTAGTAACATTATTGCTAAATTTATCAACTCCACAACATACTTCAAAATCATCTGCAATTTCTACCTGTTTTAAGACTTCTTGTCCCATTCTACCATTTATTCCATTAATTAATACTTTTAACATTATTTTTCCTCCTTAAATTTATTTAAGTTTTATTCCATATTTTATCATTTCATTTTTTAAATTTTCTTTTTTAGATTCACTCATTTGTATTAAAGGTAAACGTGGAGTTCCTGCATTAAAACCTATCATATTGCATGCAGCTTTAACTGGAATTGGGTTAACTTCAGAGAATAGAGCAGAGGTTAGTTTAAGTGTATCTAATTGCAATCTAGTTGCTTCTTTAATATTTCCATTAAAAAAGTTTTCTACCATATTATGAACATCTCTTGGTATAATATTTGAAAGAACTGATATAACACCTAAACCTCCAAGAGAAAGAATTGGTAATACTTGATCATCATTGCCAGAATATATATGGAGATTATCTTTGCATAAATTTGCAATTTCAGCAACTTGTGAAATATTTCCATTTGCTTCTTTTATTGCAACTATATTATCTATTTTAGAAAGCTCTAAACAAGTTGCAGGAGTAATATTTAGTCCAGTTCTACTTGGTACATTATATAAAATAACAGGAATATTAATAGATTCAGCTATTGCTTTATAATGAGCAATTAAACCGGTCCTGAGTAGTTTTATTATAATATGGAGTAACAACAAGTACAGCGTCTGCACCTACACTTTCAGCATATTTAGACATTTCAATTGCAGATTTAGTACAATTTCCTCCAGTACCTGCAATAATAGGAATTCTCTTTGCAGCTACATCAATTGCAAATTTTATAGTTTCTTTTTTTTCTTCAGTTGTCATTGTAGAAGATTCACCTGTTGTACCACAAACTATAATGCTATCAGCACCTTCCGAAATTTGAAATTCAATCATTTTCTTAAATTCTTCAAAATTTACACCATCTTCGGTGAATGGCGTAATTATAGCTGTTCCACAGCCTTTAAAAATAACTTTTTTCATAAATTTTCACCTTCCAATGTATAGGGGCAAAGTTTATCTTCCAAGTAAGCCTTAGTTAGAGAAGATATGTCCCTACAATCAATTAATAATGTCAGATCCTTTGATAGAAAAGACATAAGAAAAAACATAATTATATTTTTTACTCCTATATTATATTACAAAATTATAAAGATTGAAATGGCTTTAAGCCATTTCAATTAATTTTTCTACAATTTGTATTGCATTACTAGCAGCACCCTTTCTTATGTTATCTGCAACCACCCATATATTTATTCCATAAGGTATACTTTTGTCTCTTCTAATTCTTCCAACATATACTTCGTCGTGTCCATTTGCATTTTGTGCAAGAGGGTATATATTTTTACTTGGACTATCTTCTAAAATTATTCCAGGGCTATTTTTTAATAACTCTTTTAATTCATCTAAATCAAAGTCATTTTCAAATTCAACATTTATAGATTCACTATGTGAGTTAAGTACAGGAACTCTAACTGTTGTTGCAGTAACTCTTAAATTGGGTTTTCCTAAGATTTTTCTAGTTTCATTTATCATCTTAATTTCTTCTTTTGTATAACCATTCTCTTCAAATACATCTATATGAGGTAAGCAGTTATTTACAATTGGATATGGAAACTTCTTAGGTGGCATACCCTTAATACCATTTTCTAGATCATCAACTCCTGCTTTACCTGCACCAGACACAGCTTGATATGTTGAATACACAACTCTTTTTATTGTATATTTGTCATCTAATGGCTTTAGTGGGACAACAGCTTGAATAGTTGAACAATTAGGATTTGCAATTATACCATTGTTCCATTTTATATCATCTGAATTAACTTCAGGTACTACTAATGGGACATTTTTATCCATTCTAAAAGCACTACTATTATCAACAACTATGCATCCTTTTGAAGCTGCAATAGGAGAATATTTTTTAGAAGTTTCTCCTCCTGCTGAAAATATAGCAAAATCGAATCCTTCATCAAATGAATTTTCAGTAAGTTCACGAACAGTATATTCTTTTTCCATAAAATTAATTTTAGTACCAGCAGATTTACATGAAGCAAAAAAAACGTATTCAGATATAGGTAAATTTTTTTCTTCTAAAACTTTGCGGGCAGCTCTACCAACTAATCCAGTAGCACCTACCAATGCTAATTTATATTTCTTCATAAATGGACCTCCTTCAAAACTCGAAGATTTTTGGACTTTTCACATTATTTACCTTAAACTTTTTACTAAATTCATTATATTCTATAAGTAGAAAAAATGAAACAAAAAACAACAAATATATAAAAGATTTTATAAATAAACATTGACAATCATATAAATAGTAGTATAATATTTACAATATGTTATCAAGAGTGGACGAGAGATGCGGCTTAATGACTCCACAGCAACCTGTTGTATACAAGGTGCTAATACCGGCAAAGCAAGGTGCTTTGGATGATGATTTAAATTAAAAATCAAAACAGAGACTTTGCAAATATGCAGAGTCTTTTTGAATACAAAAAAATATAGGAGATGATTTATATGAAAAATTATTATTTTACGTCAGAGAGTGTAACAGAAGGACATCCAGATAAGGTTTGTGATTTGATTTCAGATACAATACTTGATGAATGTTTAAAACAAGATAAATATTCAAGAGTTGCAATAGAAACATTTGCATCAAAAAATTTAATTACTATTGCAGGACAACTTACAACAAATGCTAAAGTAAATGTAGAACAATTAGCAAGAAATGTTTTAAAAGAAATTGGTTATGATAACGAAAATACTGACATTGATTATAGGACATGCAAAATAGAAACAAATATAACCAAACAAAGCTTAGATATAGCAATGGGAGTAGATGTAGGTGGAGCAGGAGATCAAGGTATTATGTTTGGATATGCATCAGATGAAACAAAAGAACTTATGCCTTTTGCAATAGCAATATCTCATAAACTTGCTAAAAGACTTACAGAAGTAAGGAAAAATAAAAAGATAGATTATTTAAGACCAGATGGAAAAGTACAAGTTACAGTAGAATATCAAGATGATATTCCAAAAAGAATAGATACAATACTAATATCAAATCAGCATTTAGATAGCATAGATTTAGATACTATGAAAAAAGATATTATAGAAAAAGTTATATATGAAGTTGTAGATAAAAAATATATAGATGAAAATACAAAAATATATATAAATCCGACTGGAAGATTTGTAATAGGAGGACCTTTGGGAGATACTGGCCTTACAGGAAGAAAAATAATTGTAGATACCTATGGTGGTTATAGCAAACATGGTGGAGGAGCATTTTCGGGAAAAGATGCAAGTAAAGTTGATAGGAGTTCTGCATATATGCTTCGTCATATTGCAAAAAGTATAGTTGCAAATGGACTCTCTAGAAAATGTGAACTTCAAGTATCTTATGCAATAGGAATGGAAGAGCCTTTGTCAATATTTATTAATACATTTGCAACAAACACTATTCCTGAAGAAGAAATAATAAAAAAAATAAAGGAAAAATTCGATTTAACACCAAATGGAATAATAGAGTATTTAAATTTAAGAGAACCAATATACACAAAAACAACAAATTATGGACATTTTGGGGACAAAGACTTACCATGGGAAAAAGTAGTAAAATTGTAATTTATTTAATTAAGTGTTCTCTAGAAAAGGTTTATTTATTTGTTTCCAACGCGAATTCCGTTACTGAACCTGTAAGTTGCTAAAGCAACAACAGTTTCATGTAACGAAAGCTGGATCGCGTAACTGAGAAACAAATAAATATAACCTTTTCTAGAAATCAATTGATATTTTACAAACAACAATTTATATAACAACACGTAACAAAGAAAATATTATCAACATATAATATCACAGGAGTGAATTATATGTTAGATTTTATTACAAATGCTGTAATTTGGGTACTTGCTTTATATGGTTTAGTAGAAATAATAAAAACTATATATTATATATGTACATGTACTAATTTAGAATCTGATGGCATATATTTTATAATTGCAGTAAAAAATCAAGAAGAAAAAATAGAAGGATTTATGCGTTCGATTCTATTTAGAATATTATATGGAAAAGAAGAGTGCATAAAAAATGTTATAATAACAGATTTAGGCTCTAACGATAGAACAAAAGAAATAGCTAAAAAACTGCAGCAAGATTATAAATTTATAAATCTTATGGATTGGAAAAATTGTAAAGATTTAATAGATAATATGGATAAAAAATAATTTACATATAGCTTTATTTATGATATATAATAGGTAATAAAACTAGATAGGAGAAATAACTTTGGAGCTAAAAGGACAGATTTCTGAAATTATATATCAAAATGAAGTAAATAGTTATACAATAGCAGAGTTTGAAACAGAAGAGAGCTTAGAAACAATAGTGGGCTATCTACCTTTTATAAGCAAGGGAGATAGTCTAAAATTAGTTGGAAATTTTGTAAATCATCCAGATTATGGAAGACAGTTTAAAATACAAACTTTTGAAAAGATAATGCCACAGACTCTAGATGCATTAGAAAAATATTTAGCAGGTGGAATAATAAAGGGAGTAGGACCTGCGACTGCAAAAAGAATAGTTGATAATTTTAAAGAAGAAACGATATCTGTTTTTAAGTTTGAACCATATAAGTTAGCAAATATCAAAGGAATAACAAAAGAAAGAGCAATAGAAATTGCAGATGAGTTTAACGAAAAATGGGAATTATGGCAAATTGTAGGATTTTTAGAAAGATTTCGGAATTGCCAATCAAAACAGTAAAAAAGTATATGAAGCATTAGGTAAAGATGCAATAAAAAAAATAGAAGAAAATCCATATATTTTACTTGATATTACTTATGGAGTTGACTTTAAAAAGATAGATAAAATGGCAATGGATTTAGGAATATCAAAGGAAAATCCAAAGAGAATTGAAAGTGCTATAAAATATAGCTTAATAATTGCAAGCAATAATGGCAATTCTTGTGTAATATATGAAAATTTAGTTAAATTTGTATCAGATTTATTAGAAATAGATGCAAGGCAAATAGAAGAAGAAATAATAGATTTAAAAGCAACTGAAAATATATTTTTAGAGGAAAGAGAAGAAAAGGAATGGATATATCTTAATAATTTCTATATTGCAGAGAAGAATATAGCAGATAAATTAATTGCATTAAATGAAACAAAAAATATAAAGAAAATAAAAAACTTTAAACTAGAGCTTGAAAAAGTAGAAAAAAAACAAGATATAATATTATCAGAAGAACAAAGAGGGGCAATAAAAGCAGTAAATGATAACAACGTATGTATAATTACAGGTGGACCTCGGTACTGGTAAAACAACAATAATAAAAACAATAATAGATATTTATAAAATAAGAAAAATGAAAGTTGTACTATGTGCTCCTACAGGAAGAGCTGCAAAAAGAATGCAAGAGCAATCTGGTAAAGAAGCAACAACAATTCATAGATTATTAGAAATAAGAAAATTAGATGACCAAGATGATTATTTGTCAGTAGATTATCCGATCACTCCAATAGATGCAGATGTAGTAATAATAGATGAAATGTCTATGGTAGATATGTTTTTAATGAATCATATTTTAAAAGCAATTTATTTGGGTACAAAATTAATATTAGTTGGAGATATAAATCAGCTTCCGTCAGTAGGACCTGGAAATGTTTTGCAAGATATAATAGAGTCAGAATCTATTACAACAATAGAATTAAACAAAATATTTAGACAAGCTGCTAAAAGTAAAATAATAACAAATGCACATAGAGTAAATAATGGAGAAGGCTTTATTGGAATAGAAGAATCAAAAGATAAGCTAGAAGACTTTTTCTACATAAATGAAGTGTCTCAAGAAAGAATTCTTGGGGACGTTATTTCTCTTTGTTCTGGAAGACTTCAAAATTATGGAAATTACGATTTCTTCAAAAACATACAAGTTCTTACTCCAACGAAAAAAGGAATGCTTGGTACAAAGGAACTAAATAAAGCACTACAGAATGTGCTTAATCCAAAAATAGATATTGAAAAACAGCACGGAGGAAGAGTATTTAGACCAGGCGATAGAGTAATGCAAGTAAAAAACAATTATGATATTTATTGGGAAAAAGAAATAGATGATAAAATAGAAGCAGGAACTGGAATTTTTAATGGAGAACTTGGTAAAATAAACTCAATTGATGAAAATGAAAAGCAGATTGAAGTATGTTTTGATGATGAAAAAGTAGCTTGGTATGATTTTACAAATCTTGATGAACTTGAACATAGCTATAGTATAACAATACATAAATCACAACGGAAGTGAATTTGATGTAGTAATACTTGTAATTCCTCAAAGCTCACCGATGCTACTTACAAGAAATTTACTATACACTGCACTAACTCGTGCAAAAGAACTTTTAATAGTTATTAGCAACAAAAGTATTATTGATTTTATGATTCAAAATACAGATATAAAAAAGAGAAATACTGGACTTAAGTACAAATTAAAGGAATAAAACCGAAAAAATGTTTTGGAAATTATTGACAATAAAATTCTTCTAAGATATAATCTTAGAAGAAAGTAAGGAGAAGCAGACATGTGGTTGCCACCAACAACACAGAATGGAGGTGGTGCTAATGATAGAAGATTATTTAATTACAATTATATACATACTTTTTAATGCGTTAATCGCATTAACTATTTTAGCATTTGCCTTGATTGTAGCATTAGCTATAGTTTTGAGCAAACAACAATAAATAAAAAACACATCTCTGCTTTGCCGTGGAAGATGTGTTTTTACATTAATTACTCGGCAACCACATATTGTGGATCCTTATTTTCTTATTACGTAGGAAAATCCAATGATTTTCCAGAGTAACAAGGTTAACTTACCTTAGTCTGTGCAATTGCGAAGCAATTTGTACATTTGGCGAAGCTAGTTTTCTTATATTATAAAACATAATTTTAAATATGTCAAATATTTACAGCAATTTTAAAGGAGTAATAAATGTTAGATTTAAGTAAAGATGTAAAGTTCATAAAAGGAGTAGGCCCTGCAAGGGCAAAACTTTTAAACACTTTGGGTATATTTACTTTAGAAGATTTAATAACATATTTTCCAAGAGATTATGAAGACAGAGGAAAGCCAAGACATATTGCAGAATTAGAAGATGGAGAAGAAGCTCTTATTGATGCTATATGTGTTTCCAAAATGATTGAAAAGAGAATAAGAAGAAACATGGTTATATACAAGCTATCTGTAAGAGATGAAACAGGATTATGCCAAATTACTTGGTTTAATCAAGGATACTTAAAAAATAGATTTAAACTTGGCCAAAACTATAAATTTTATGGGAAGGTAAAAAAAAGAATTGGCTTTATAGAAATGAA
Organism: uncultured Clostridia bacterium; assembly: GCA_947629355.1. Lineage (GTDB taxonomy): Bacteria > Bacillota > Clostridia > TANB77 > CAG-508 > CAG-452. The sequence continues at coordinate 8,241 of CANRDJ010000010.1, read as the reverse complement.
TTCACCAGTATTTGATGATAAAAATACCAACAAAAATACTGGAAAAATAATTCCACTATATCCACTTACATATAATCTATCACAAAACGTAATAAGACAAATTATAGAAAATGGACTTAAAGAAGTAAATGAAGATTTAGAAGAAACCTTGCCTAGTTATTTAATTGAAGGATATAAATTAGATGATATTAACAAAGCAATTCACGATATACATTTTCCAAGAAATTTTGAAGAATGCAATAAAGCTAAAAAAAGATTAGTATTTGAAGAATTACTAATTATGCAACTTGCACTTCTTAATTTAAAAACTAAATATAGTGCAAATAAAAAAGGAATAAAGTTTAATAAAAATGTTAAAATGCAAGATGTAATACAAGAGCTACCATTTAAACTTACAAAAGCACAAATAAGGGTATTAGAAGAAATAGACAATGATATGGAAAAAGAAGTTCCTATGAATAGACTTCTTCAGGGAGATGTTGGCTCACGGAAAAACAGCAGTATCGATAGTTGCATCATACAAAGCAGTAAGATCAGGTTATCAAGTAGCTGTAATGGCGCCTACTGCAATACTAAGCAAACAACATTTAAAAAATTTTGAAAGTATATTATCAAGATTTAATATAAGATGTGAGCTATTGGTGAGTGGAATTAGCAAAAAACAAAAAGAAGACATTTTGAAAAAACTGCAAAATGGTGAAATAGATATCTTAATTGGTACACATAGCCTTTTAGAAGAAAATGTTATATTTAAAAATTTAGGACTAGCAATAACTGATGAACAACATAGATTTGGAGTAAGGCAAAGAGGAACGATTAATAACAAAGGAAAAAGCCCAGACGTATTAGTTATGACTGCAACTCCAATACCAAGAACACTTGCACTTATTCTTTATGGAGATTTGGATATTTCTATAATAGATGAGCTTCCACCAAATAGAAAAAAAATAGACACATTTGCAGTAACAAAGCAAATGGAAGAAAGGGTAAATAACTTTATAAAAAAACAACTAGATGAAGGAAGACAATGCTATATTGTTTGCCCATTAGTAGAAGAATCAGAAGGAATAGATGCAAAATCTGTATTAGAATTATTTGAAAAATATAAACAAATATTTAATGGATATACTGTTGAATACTTACATGGAAAACTAAAACCTAGAGAAAAAGATGAAATTATGGAAAGATTTAAGCAAGGAAATATTCAAGTTTTAATTTCAACAACTGTTATAGAAGTTGGAGTAGATGTTCCAAATAGTAATATAATGGTAATAGAAAATGCAGAAAGATTTGGACTTGCAACACTTCATCAATTAAGAGGAAGAGTAGGACGTGGGAGTTATAAATCTTATTGTATATTAAAATATCAAGGAAATAGTGAAAACATAAGACAAAGAATGAAGGTTATGACAGAAACAAATAATGGATTTGTAATATCTGAAAAAGATTTAGAGCTTCGTGGTTCAGGAGAATTTTTTGGAACGAGACAGCATGGACTTCCAGAACTTAAAATTGCAAATTTATTTGAAGATGTTGAAATGCTAAAATCCATTCAAAGTGTAGCGATTAAGATTATGGAAGATGATCCAAATTTAGAAAAAGAGAAAAACATACAATTAAAAAAACAAATCAAAAATAAATTTAAGGATAGAATTGAAATCTGAAGTATTAAATAAATTGTTGTTTGTAGAGATAAATTTATTTTTGTTTTCGGGCGGAAATTGATTCCGCCCCTACAACATTTGCAACAAATTTAATTTTATAAATTACAATTTGTCGAATTAAATTTATTTTAAAATTGCTAATATTTTAATAAAATATACAAGAAAGGAGTACTAAGAATGGAACAAGTAAAAATAGGTAAAGTGTATAGACACTTTAAAGGCAATTATTATTTTGTAGAAAATGTTGCATTAGATTCCGAAACAAAAGAAAGAATGGTTATATATAAACCAATATATGATAGAGAAGATTCTAAAATATGGGTGAGAAGAGAGACAATGTTTTTAGAAGAAATTGACGTAAATAGAAAAGACAACATTACAGGTCAAAAATATAGATTTAAACTTGCAGAAAGCTTAGAAAAAGATTATACAAAATAACTGTATAAAATCACCTTTTTTACTAAAAATAGTAAAGAGGTGATTTTTGTATGATAAACTTTAATACAGATATGGCTGACGAGAGAAGAGATATTTTTAAGAAGGCAAATAAATTAGATGAAATACCAGGAGTTGAAACAGAGACTATTGATGAAGGAGATAATATAAAAACAAATAGAGTAAAAATTATAGATAAGCAAGGAGAAGAAGCAATAGGTAAGCCGATTGGCACATATATTACAATTGATATAAAGGATTTAAAAGTTGCTGAAGAAACAGAAATACAAAAAGCATCAGAAATAGTTACAAAAGAATTAAAAGAACTTATAAATAATCATGTAGAAAAAGAAGGAGATATTTTAGTTGTAGGACTTGGAAATATATATGTAACACCAGATTCACTTCGGACCAAAAGTTGTTTCTGAAATAGATATTACAAGGCATTTAATTAAATATGCACCACAATATTTAGATGAAAATGCAAGACCAGTAAGTGCAATAGCCCCAGGTGTACTTGGAACAACAGGTATAGAAACAATGGAAGTTATTAAAGGAATTGTAGATAATATTAAACCAAAACTTATAATAGTAATAGATAGTTTAGCCTCAAAAAGCATAGAAAGAATAAGTAGTACAGTACAATTATCTGACACAGGAATTGTACCAGGAGCAGGAGTAGGAAATAAAAGAAATGAAATAAGTATAAATACTGTTGGAGTTCCAGTAATTGCAATAGGTGTGCCGATGGTTGTAGATGCAGCAACAATCGCAGCAGATAGTATAGATATATTTATTGAAAAATTGCAAGACGAAGGTAATTCTAATGAATATTTGAACAAGTTAAAAGATGAAGATAAATATGGTATTATAAGAGATGCATTAATACCAAAAGAATATAATCTAATAGTAACACCAAAGGAGATAGATGATTTAATAGAAAATATGAAGGATGTAGTAGCACGAGGAATAAACTTTTCATTGTAAAATATTGCCATATAATAATTTAAATGATATAATTTCTCTAGAAAGGAGAGAAATATCATGAGTATAAAGTATAATGTAATAATACAAAAAGAGGAAGACTGGTATGTAGCAAAATGTTTAGATAATAATGTTGCCTCACAAGGAAAAACAATAGAAGAAGCATTAAAAAATTTAAAGGAAGCAATAGAATTATATAATGAGAGTGAAGAACCAGTTAAACCAAAAGAAATTTTTATTACAACATTGGAGGTGGCAATATGAGTTCAAAATATCCAATATTGCCACCAAATCAAATAATAAATGCATTATCAAAGGTTGGCTTTGAAAAAATATCACAAAAAGGGAGTCATGCAAAATATAAGAATTTGAAGACACAAAAAATTTATATAATTCCAATGCATAAAGAAATAGCAAAAGGAACACTAAAAAGCATCTTAGAACAAGCAGATATAGAATTAGAAACATTTTTAAATCTTTTATTACGGATAGATTTTCTTCTTGAATACAACTCTAGTAACAAGAAAAATATCCTAAGAAAGTTCGAATGCGAAGCAATTTGAACAATTTTTAATAATAAATTTTCTTATAATTTAATTCATATAATCAAAGAAATCCCATAAATTAATAACAAGTGAATAGGATAGAATAAATATAGTAAATACTTAGTATCTTTACCTTTTTTACCATTATATAAGTTAATAAATATAATAGGAATAATAGTACAGGTAAATAGATATAAATATACATCATATAATCCATATTTAAAAATTGGTATTAAATATTTAATAGTAGTAGCTAAGATAAAAGCTATAGAAGCAAATGAAATATTGCTTTTGAAAATATAGAATAATAAAATAATTGCAACACCATAAATGCCATAATCACAATGAGAAAATTCTGCAATTAAACTAATCACAATAGATAAAATTATTGCAATAGATTTATATTTAGATTTATCATAAATATAGATACAAGTAAGTCCTAATAACAATGTGAAAAATATATTTAAAGAAAAATCATTAGAAATTAATGAGTCAAAAAGCATAAAAGGAATTTGAGAAATAAATGCAAATATAAATAATCTTAAAAAATATTTTTTAAGATTTTTAGTATGTATATAGCCTTCTGATATTTGGAAAGCAAATATAGGAAAAGCTATTCTACCAATATAATTAAAAAACGAAAATTTACCCCAAATAGCATATCCAATATGATCTATAAACATTGTTACAATTGCAATTATTTTTAAAACAAATGAACTCATAATAATCTCCATATTTTGATTATTATATATCATATTGGATTAAATATTGCAAATTGTAATTTGTTGGGTTAAATTTATTTTCAAATCCGTAGGGGTCGCACCCCTGGGCGACCCGCGATTGTAATTTATTTGATAACCTTTTACGCGATTTAGGGCAATTCCTTCGATGTATTCGGGTCGCCGAGGGCGGCGACCCCTACAACATTTGCAACAGATTTAATCGTCTGGAAATTCAGGACAGTCCCCTTTTTTTCCTTTTGGAAAAAAAGAGGGACAGTCCCTAGAATTTCCTCTCACAAACAACAATTTATCTGATAAAATTTGTTTATTTATGAATTTTTTCTAATCTATAAATCTTACAAATATTGCAATCATTACATAAATATATTCTATCATCAAATACTAGTTTTAATGTATTAATAAATTCATCTTGAATATTATCAATCAAATGAATGTATATTTTTTTGGGCAATAGGGTAAGGAGTGTATTTAAAGTATAATCATTTGACGAGAAAGTAATATCTGATAAGTATTTACTATTTAAGATGCTATCATCTAAATCAATATTTTTTTTAAACTCATCAAGCAATATAGATTCTTGATTATGATAAATTAGGTGTACAATATTTGTTCCACAATCTTTAGAGTTAATATAACATTTTAATAAATCGATAAATTCTGTGTATTCTCTATCAATAACGAATTTATTTACAGCCATATCTACAATATAATCAATAATCTTAATATAATCATTCAATCTAAATCTTACAAACCCATCTAATATTGCAGATTTATTATTTGAAAAATATTCAATGCAAGAAATTATTATAGAATCTTTCCTAATATAACTTTCTGTGAGTTCTCCATTGTAAATATAGCTATTTACTATATCAAATATTTTTCTTTGCTCAATATCAGTAAAATAGAAATAATTAGAATTTATAAGATGTTTAATTATATTTTTTTCATAGAACTCAATTATTGTAGAGGAAAGAATTTCAGAAAATATATTATAAAAATCATCTAAATCTTTTCCTTTATAATGTACAATAAAATTATTATAAAATTTAAATTTTGATTTAGAGATATATAAGTTTTTTAATTTTATATCTTCAAATCTATTTAGCAGATAATTAACAACTCGATTATTATTTGTTTTAATACAGAATGATTTAAGCACAAAAATTCTCCTTCCCAATATATGTTAGTATCTACTAAAAACTCATTAGATATACATATTTTATTCTTAGAAAGGAGAATATGAAACTTGTATAAAATATTATATTAAAATTTAAATTATATGTTAATAATAGATCATATAATCAATATCAGGAAAAATTTTATCTTTTGTAGATATATCTTTTAAAAAGTCTTCGTTTATTTTATCATTTTTTATTTGATTATATAGAGCAGTAAATCTTCCAATATGGTCTTTAATTCTTTTTTTAGCATAATCAACCATAGTTCCGTTTGTAATAATAAACAGCCAATCACTACTTTGAGCAAGAAGTAGTTCTCGTACGCATTGGTTAAGAGCTTTCTTTTTTAGTCCCTTGGCATTTGGAAAAAGATGAGCAAGTTCACACATCCTGTCACCTGCAACGTGAAGATGTTTATGTACATAATCATTAGTAGAATTAAGCCATACCTCGCTATAGCCATTTGCACCCCAACTTGATCTACAAGGAGATGAAATTTGCATACAAGGAAATTTATCTATATATTCACTAGGTGTAATTAATTTAAAATTACAATCGTCATAATAAATTTTTTTAAATAATATATACAACCAATAAGGACCTTCGTACCACCAATGTCCATAAAGCTCTGCATCATATGGGCAAACTACAATTGGAGGGGTATCCATAAACTTTTCAAGCTCATTAATTTGATTTACCCTAGAGTCTAAAAAATGACCTGCTTGTTTTTCAGCTGAATCTTTTGCCCATTGAACATTATAATAATCTTTAAATTCAGTTTTACCTGTAATTCTATGATATTTAATACCAGTATTTACACGTGCTCCATTTTTTGCTATATAAGGTTTTATATAGTCATAATCTGCATCATAACCAATATCTCTATAAAATTCTCTATAATTAAAATCACCAGGGTAACCGAGAGATTGAACTCCAAACTTGTCTTGAACTTTCAATATCACGACCGAAGCAGATTATACCTTCAGGTGAAACTATTGGAGCAAACGTACCATAAATAGGAGTAGGATCTGCATAAAGTATTCCATGTGATTCTGTTATAATGTATTCAATACCAAATTCTTTTAGATATTTATCTGCTTCTGGGACATATCCACATTCAGGTAGCCATATTCCACGAGGTTTTTTACCAAAATATTTTTCATACACTTGAACTCCAACAGCAATCTGAGCTTTAACAGTTTTTTCATTAACATATAGAATAGGAAAATATCCATGCGTTGCTCCACAAGTAATTATTTCTAAAACACCTATGTCTTGAAAATATTTAAAACCATCAATTAAATTACAATTATATAAGTCTTTAAAAACATATAAATCATTTAGATATCTATCTAAATAATAATGAGCGAGTTCATTTAATTTTTTATCATTTGAAGTTCTTACAATTTCTTTTTTACAAAGTTCTATGTGTTTTTTTAAATATTTGATATATCGTCTTTGTAATAATTTGTTATCAAGCATAGAAAGAAGAGGAGGAGTAATAGACATAGTAAGTCTAAATTCAACTTTCTCTTCCTCTAATTTTTTAAAGTTTAATAATAATGGTATATATGTTTCAGAAATAGCCTCAAAAAGCCATTCTTCTTCCAAATAATCTTCACTTTCTGGATGATGTATGAAAGGCAAATGTGCATGCAATATGAAACTTACATATCCTTTTTCAGCATTCATTATTTACTCCTTTACTTAAAAGTAGATGTAGGATTATTAATATTTAATATTTCATCTTCTTTATATATCTTTTTATAAATATCATATGTGCCATGTATTTTTCCAAAATATTTAATAAATTTAAGATTTGCAATATTTTTTGAAAATGTTTCGTTAGTTTTTGTGTTTCTGAAGAATGCAATATTTTGTTTTTTTTCAGATAGTATATGACCATTTGGCGATTCTATTTTATTAGAAGAAGTTATATACAAATAATTATTAGAAACTCCAATATAATTATTATTATCTTTTGACCTTCTTCCAAGTTCAACTGAATATTCACATTTTTCATCATTTACGTTAAAATACCAACAATTTGCAAAATCATTTATTTCAATTTCAAAAGTGTAATTCATAGTTTCGTTGTGAACTATTAATACAGGTTTAGTTTTTTCAAAAAAGTCATTTCCATATTGTTCTATATAATTTTTTTTATCACTATCTGAAATATCCCAATAAACAAAAAGTGTCTTTGGAGTTTGTGCAAGTATTTTAACAACAGTTTCATTGTATCTATATGGTAAATCATAGTATTCTAAAATATTGATTGATTTTGATTGCTTTTTACTAGGAGCTTTTTTAGAAGAAATTTTTTTAGAAACAGTAGCTTTAGGATTTTTATTAGTTGAAGATGCTTTTCTAGTTGTAGATTTAGCTATGACTTTTGACTTAGTAGTAGCTACTGATTTAGAAGAATTCTTTTTAATGCTAGAAGAATTCTTTTGAACTGAAATTTTATCTTTTTTGTCATTTGCTTCTTTAGTAGTTCTTGGCATTTAAGTTTTCCTCCTTAGTAAAATAAGATATATAATATAGTATATCAAAAAAAGAATAAATTCAATACTAAAAAAGATAAAATATATTTTTTTTGAAAATATTGTAAATATGTAGTGTTACAATTGATGTGAAACAAAATAATAAAAATTGAATAAGTGATTTAAATCATATATAATTGAGTTGC
>CANRDJ010000009.1 GCA_947629355.1 uncultured Clostridia bacterium | reverse complement strand
TTGCAACTCAATTATATATGATTTAAATCACTTATTCAATTTTTATTATTTTGTTTCACATCAATTGTAACACTACACTTGTCCCAAATTTAGAAATCACTGGTAACTTTCCTTTTGGAATTATTAATAATATTGACAAACAAGTAGTTGTTGCAAGTATATACCAAAATGCCCTATATAATATACCTATATTACCTAATTTCATATTTGAATATGATTTTTGTGCTAACAATAAATTTCTTGGCATTTTTATTGGGTTTCCTATAATATATGGCATACTTATTGCCAATAGCACTAAAAATATTATTGCAATAATTGTATTCCTTTTATTTTTTATTTTATTAAGCATATCTTCACTCATAAAATATCCCATTACAAAAAATGGTAGCATTACAAATGTTCTTGATAAACTTGCTATCGTATTAGCATTATTATCAAACCCAATTATTAATCCCATAATAACAGCTATTGCACATGCATATATTGGTTTCATTTTATGAATTATAGGTAATAATAAATTATAAATAATAATCGATTGTATATACCAAAGAGTATAAGCCGGTTTCACTATAGTAAATTTTGATTTTGTAATTATAAGTTCAATACTTTGCATTATTAAATATAATACAATATAATTTAATATCTTGTTTTTATTTTTAACAATAATATTTTTTGAAAAGAAACCGCTAATAAAAATAAATAGTGGCATATGAAATATGAAGATAAAAGAATATGTATAATTAACCATCTTATATTGCCTAAATTCACTTATAAAATGTCCAATAACGACTAACATTATTAAGAAAAATTTTGTGTTATCTAGCCAATAATTTCTTTCCGCTAGAGCTGTTATGGTATCTGTACTTTTAGGTTTTTCTATTGTATTAGGATTCATTTAAACACAACCTTTTCTACTACTCTTTGACTTGCATTCCCATCATCTAAATAATTATATTCATTGTTAAATTTTTTATATTTTTCATTATATTTAAAATTATTATCTACATTTTTTATTTCTTCTATTAAATCTTTCTCTGTTTTTACAATATTCCCTGGTAATTCATTTAAATCAATATAAAATCCTCTCATCTCGTTTTTATACTGATCGAAATCATACATATAGTAAATAATTGGCCTTTTCAAATTTGCAAAATCAAAAAATACACTAGAATAATCCGTTATTAAAATATCTGATATAATATATAACTCATTAATATCATCTACTTTAGAAACATCATATATAAATCCTTTATATTTTTCAAAATCAAATTCATTTGCTACTAAATAGTGAGCCCTAAATAATATTATATAGTCTTGACCTAAATTTTCTTGTAACAAATCAAAGTCAATTTCTGTCTTATATGTATAACCAATTCCTGAAGTATGCTGATTGTCTCTCCATGTTGGAGCATATAATATTATTTTTTTATTAATCTTATCTATGCATAGTTTTTGCTTTATTTCTTCAATATTTTTTTCGGTATAATTACTCAAAAAATCATTCCTAGGATACCCCACCTCTAGTATGCAATCCTCTTTTTTTGCTTTTTTTAGATTCCATGCTGATATAAATTTTTCTGATGCAAACTTAGATGGTGATAATAAATATTTAAATTTTTTCGCATCTGTTCTATATTTATATCTAATTTCTTTTTTTGTATTCAAAACATTGTCTGAATTATCTATATCATACCCCAATCTTTTAAGTGGTGTTCCATGCCAACATTGTAAAAACACTTGGTTTTTTTTTGGATATTGATGATCTGCTACTCTATAATTAAAAATCCAATATTTTGATTTCAATAAATATTTCTCATATTCTCCAGTTCCTTGTTTTATAACTATTGTATTTTTGTTTTTTTCTAATTCTTCATATTTTTCTGGTTTCTTAAATGCCCACACATACTTATAGTCACTATATTCAATATTATTTATCATGTATTTATATAATGCTTTTGGGCTATCTGAATATGTTTTTCCATTAAAAGAGCAAAATATAATCATTTTATTGTCTACTTTTTTACCAAGTCCTCTTATTTTATATCTTATATATCTATATATAAATAAACATTTTCTAAATATCTTTCTAAGTATTAAGTTTTTCTTTGCTATGTTCATTAGAACTGTTCTTATTTTATTCATTTTCTACACCTTTATCTAAATATTTAAATACAAAATCTACGAGTCTTTTTGTATTATTACTATCCAAATTTTCTATGTACCTATTTCTAAATGCTTCTAATTCACTATAATTGTAATTGTCGTTTTCTATTGAATTAACTATTTCTTTTATGTTTGTACTGGTAGCGTTATTCATCTCCTCCATCAAATTCACATTTAGTCCTCTTGCATTTTCATATTCATTTATATCATACACATAAAAATAAATTGGTTTGTTTAATACTATTGCTTCAAATGCTACTGCTGAATAATCTGTAATAATGTAATCTGCTATTTTTAACAAGTCAAATGTATTATATCTTTTATTTACAACGTATCTGTCAGTTCCATCACTTTTATCTAATGGATGTAGTTTTATAATTAGTTGATATCTTGAAGAATCAACTGCATCAATTACTTTTTTTATATTCTCTTTGCTGTCTATATTTTTTCTAAACGTAGGTACATATAGTATTGTCTTTTTATCTTTACACTGAGGATATTGTTTATAAAAATCCTTTAATTTTTTGATCCCTAAATCTTTATTTATTAAATAATCAAGTCTTGGAAGACCATTTATAAAAATTTTGCTTTTATCTATGTTAAATGCTTCTTTATAAATGTGAGCTGTCGCATTACTTGGTGCCATAACATGACTATAATTTTTATGCATATTCATTATTTTAGCAATTTCTGTTCCTCTTCCTTCTTTTTTATCTAAAGACTGATATCCAAATTTTTTTATAGCTCCTGATGCATGCCATATTTGGATTATTTCTAATTTTTTTTTATGATTTAAGATACTGATTGGTATTGAATATCCATCTAGTACACATACTTTAGCTGTTGCTATATGGTACATACATTTTAATATATAAAAGCAATATTTAATTCTATCAAAAAAGTCTTTTTTTACTATTTTACAAAGTATTTCTATTTTAATTGCATTATCCCTTTTTAATATTTCTTCTTTTATTAACTTAAAATCTAAATTTACTGTATTTGACTGTCTACTTAGCATTACAACTTTATTTTTAGTAGGACATATTTTAATGAAAAAATAAATTATATTTAAAAATTTTTTTCCTATACAAATACATATTCTTAAAATTTGTGTACGTATTTTTTTCATATTACAATTCCTTACATAATTCTACATATATTCTATCATTAATATATTTTTTTTGCAACTATAATTATAATATATGTTAGATTATAAAAACTGCACTTAAACATTTGATTCTCATGTTGACAAAACAGCCTTTTAAATATAAAATCATTACGGAATATTAATATTGGAGGTACTTTACATGTGGGGAGATATTGCAATTACATTTTTGTTAGCTTTTATAACAGCATATGTTTTTACACCATATACAGTAAGATTGGCAAGAAAGGTTAAAGCCTTAGATATACCAAAAGATAGTAGAAAAATTCATAAAAAAATAATGCCTCGTCTTGGTGGAATTGCAATTGTAGCAGGTTTTTTAGTTTCTGCAACATATTTAATTATTACTATGATAATTGAAAAGAAATTAGATATCTTTGCTAATAATTACCATATAAAATTAATTGGATTCTTTTTAGGAATACTAATACTAGAAATTTTTTGTTATTTAGATGATACAAAAGGTATAAATCCAATAGTCAAATTACTTGGACAACTTATAGCTGCTATAATTGTTGTAGCTAGTGGATTAGTAATGGATCAAATTATTATTGCAAGAGCTGGAACTATTATATCAAATGAATTATTCTTGAAATTTTTCACAGTTCTTTGGATAGTTGGAATAACAAATGCTATTAATTTAATTGATGGTTTAGATGGTCTTTCTTCAGGAGTATCATTAATTTCATCAATATGTTTGATGATAATATTTATACTAAATTCATCTCCAATTATTTCAATAATACTTGCAACCGCTTTAGCAGGTTCATTACTTGGTTTTTTACCTTTTAATTTTAATCCTGCAAGAACTTTTATGGGGGATACAGGTTCTAATTTTATTGGTTTTACATTAGCGGTTATTTCTATATTAGGTGTTGCAAAAACATATACAGCAATTATTATAATTGCCCCTTTACTCGTTCTTGCTTTGCCAATATTCGACACATCTTTTGCAATAGTTAGAAGAATTGTAAAACAAAAATCTTTTAAAGCTGTTTTCAAAGCAGATAGAGGTCACTTGCATCATAAACTTATAGATAAAGGATATTCTCAAAAACAAGCAGTATTTATTTTATATGGAATAAGTGCAACATTTGGATTGTTTGCAATTATATTACTAGAAAGTGGCATTTGGAAAGCAATATCGTTTGCACTTCTTGTTTTAGCGATTGTTTCAATTGGTTATAAAGATATCTTTAGAATTAAGAAAAAAACTACAAAAAATTTAGAGGAATAAAATAATATGAATAAAAAAATAAAAAATATAATTTATAATTTTCCAATACATTTAAAAAAATATATTATATTAGAGAGTAATCCAGATTTAACAGATAATACATATTCTTTATTTAAAACTTTATTGAAAAATAAAGTTAATGAAAAGTATAAACTCTTTTGGTTTGTAAATGATAAAAACATTTATCAAAATTTTAATATAAAAAATGTTTATTTTATTAATGCTTTTGGAAAAATGAATTTTTTTGAAAATTTAAAAATGAAATATATAAATTATAAGGCGAAGTATATTATTGATTGCAATAAGTTAGTATATAAAAAAAATATTAATCAAAAAAGACTATATTTACCTCATGGTATGCCATATAAATTAGTTGCTGAATACTGTGATTTAATAGGCGAGGTTGATTATTTTTTAAGTTTAGCTCCATTTTTTGATACTACCCTATCTAAATTATGCCATGTAGATAAAGATAATATAATTGATTTAGGATTTCCTAGAAATGATGATTTATTTTCTAAAACTAAAAATATTAAAAATCTATTTAAAAATAAAAATTTTGATAAAATCATTATATGGCTACCAACTTATAGACAGAGGGAAAATAAAAATTCTAAATTAAATATACAAAATTTTTTTGGATTAGGAATACCTATTATTTATAATATTGAAAATCTTAGGGCTTTAAATAATTTTTTAAAACAACTTAATATCTTATTAGTTTTAAAACCACACCCTGCTCAAGATTTGTCAGTAATTAAAACTGAAAAATTGTCTAATTTTATACTACTTACTAATCAAGATTTAGAGAAAGAAAATATAAATTTATATGAATTTTTAGGACAAACTGATGGCTTAATTACAGATTATTCGTCTGTATATTTTGATTATTTATTAACAAATAAACCAATTGCAATTACTACTGATGATTTAGAAGAGTATAAAAAAGTTTTTGGATTTGCCTATGATGATATATTTAAAGTAATAAAAGGCGAATATATAAATAATTTAGATGACTTAAAGCTGTTTATACAAAATGTTTCTGCTGGAAATGACGTTGCTAAAAAAGATAGAGAAAATATGAAAAAAGTATTACATAAATTTCAAGATGGAAACTCTAGCAATAGAGTTTATGAGTTTTTTGTAAATAATATGGGGCTATAATAAGGAGTATGCTATGAAAAGCCAAATAAAAATTGGAAGTATATTATCATATGTAGTAATTGTGCTTAACATTTTAGTTGGATTAATTTACACTCCTATAATGTTAAGAATAATGGGACAATCTGAATATGGAACATATTCTTTAATTTCGTCAATTATTGGATATTTAACCGTTTTAGATTTAGGATTTGGTAATGCTATAATTATATACACATCAAGATATAGAGTTAAAAATCAAAAAGATGAACAGTCAAAATTAAATGGAATGTTTTTAATTATATATTCAATAATTGGTGTTGTTGCTGGAATAATGGGAGCAATACTTTATGCTAATATTGACAATATATTTGCTAATACAATGACTATTCAAGAATTACAAAAAGCAAAAATAATGACAATTATACTAATAATAAATTTAGTTTTTACATTCCCTTTAAGTATTTTTGGCTCAATTATAACAGCATATGAAAAATTTATATTTTCAAAAATAGTTAATATATTAAGAATAATTTTAATGCCTTGCATTATGATTCCTTTGTTATATATGGGATATAGATCTGTTGCAATGACTGTTGTTAATACAATATTAAATATATCTTTCTTAATTATTAATTTAATATATTGCTTAAAAGTAATAAAAATAAAATTTATATTTGGAAAATTCAATACTAAATTACTTAAAGAAATCTTCGGATATTCATTTTTTATATTTCTAGCAATTATTGTTGATAAAATAAATCTTAATATAGACCAATTTATTTTAGGCTCTGTTGTGGGAACTATTGAAGTCGCAATATATACAGTAGCAGCACAAATACAAACAATATATATTTCTTTGTCTACTGCAATAAATGGAGTTTTACTCCCAAAAATTACAATGCTTGTTGAAAGCAAAGAATCAGATAAAACAATATCAGATATATTTATTCAAACAGGAAGACTTCAATATATAATTATGGCACTCATAACTACTGGTTTCATTATATTTGGGCAAGAATTTATTAAAATTTGGGCAGGAGAAGGATATGATAAATCTTATTGGACAGAATTAATATTAATGGTTCCTTCAATTGTTCCACTAATACAAAATGTTGGAATAAATATACTTCAAGCTAAAAATATGCACAAGTTTAGAACTGTTGTATACTTTTTTATCGCAATAGCCAATCTATTTATAAGTATACCACTTGCTAAAAAATTTGGCTCGATAGGTTCTGCAATAGGAACAAGTATCGCTTGCTTATTAGGACAATGGATAATTATGAATATATATTATTATAAAAAAGCAAATATAGATATTCCAAGATTTTGGAAGAATATTTTTAAAATGTCTATTCCAATAATAATTATTTTTATACCTACCCTTTTAATTAACAACATGCATATGTCTTCTAATATAATTGTTGTGGGATTGAAAATTTTATTATATACTATAGTATATTCAATTTTATTATGGTTTTTTGTCTTAAATGATTATGAAAAAGATTTAGTGAGAAAACCAATAGTTAGAATTATAAAAAATAAGAAATAAATAGGGTGAAATTTATAATGGAAAAGCATGCATATTTAATAATGGCACATAATAATTTATATGTTTTAGAAAAATTATTAAAACTACTAGATTATGAAAAAAATGATATATTTTTACATGTAGATAAAAAATGTAAAGAGTTTAAAGCTAGAGAATTTAAAAACAAATTAAAGAAATCAAATTTATATATTGTAAAAAGAAGAACTATAGAGTGGGCTTCTCCTAGTCAAATGATGTGTGAAATCGAATTACTAGAGCAAGCTACTACTCAATATAAGTATAGTTATTATCATTTACTATCGGGATCAGACATGCCATTAAAATCTCAAAAAAATATACATAGCTTTTTTGAAAAAAATAAAAATAAAGAATTTTTGAATTATTGTGATAAATTTGATAATACAAGAACGAGTTGTATAAATTTATTTAATAATATAGGAAGAAAGCACAGTAAAATTAATTCAGTTAAATATAAATTAAGAACGGAATTTATAAAATTACAACTAAGATTAAATTATAATCATATGAGAAAGTATAAAATGGAAATTAAAAAAGGAGCAAATTGGTTTAGCATAACGGATAACTTAGCAAGGTATATCGTGGATAATAAAAATAGAATAAGAAAAATGTTTAGGTATTCAATATGTCCAGATGAGCATTTTTTACAAACATTTTTATGGGATTCAAAATATAGAAAAAATTTATATAAACCTAAAATCATGTGTACTCCAAATCTTAGATACATAGATTGGAATAGAGGTCAACCATATGTGTTTAAAAAAGAAGACTATAATTTATTAATTAATTGTAATGAGCTGTTTGCACGTAAATTTGATATAAATACTGATAAAGAAATAATAGATATGATATATGACTATGTAAAAACGGAGGAAAAAAATGTATAAAGTAAGTATAATAGTTCCTATATATAACACAGAAAAATATTTAAAAAAGTGTTTGGATTCTTTAGTAAATCAAACATTAAAAGATATAGAAATTATTTTAATAAATGATGGTAGCACAGATAATTCAAAAAATATAATAAATGAATATTCTTCTAAATATTCAGACAAAATCAAACCTTTTGTAAAAGAAAATGGTGGACAAGCTGCTGCTAGAAATTTCGGAATAACAAAGGCTTCTGGAGAATACATAGGTTTTGTAGATAGTGACGATTGGATAGAACTTAATATGTATGAAGAGTTATATAATAAGGCACTTGGTGAAGATTTAGATATTGTTTGTTGTAATGAATATTTAGTAATAAATAATGTAAAAAAGAAAAATTTTAATAGATTGATTTATCCAAATAATATTGTTAATAATTATATTGTTCGAGAAAGTGGTCCATGTAATAAAATAATAAAAAGACAGTTGATTACAAATAATAATATACATTTTTTAGAAAATAGAATTTATGAAGATTTGGCAATGATTCCTACTCTCGCATTATACACTAATAAAATTGGATATATAGATTCTTATCTTTATAATTATTTTATTAGAAAAGGCTCTACTATGAATCAAACTAAATATAACCAAAAATTAGAAGATATATTTGCTGTTATGGAAGAATTGTCTTCTAAATTTAAAAATAATTATAAAGAAGAATTAGAATATCTTTATATTATGCATTTATTACGCGAAGCATCGCTAAGATTTTTAAATTATAAAGAGGGTAAAAGTAATAGAAAAGAAATAATTAATTTAATGAAAAATAAATTTCCTAATTGGAAAAATAATAAATATTTTAAAAAAGAAAATTTTAAAAATCGACTTATATGTAAAATGCTCTATAGTAACAATGTTATACCAATTAAAATATTTTTAATGCTAAAATCTCATTAATTATTGTTTTTAAATTAGGTTAATTAAATAAAACAGGTGATTAATAATGGCTAAAGTAAGTATAATTGTGCCAGTATATAATGTAGAAAAATATTTAGAAAAATGTTTAGATTCTTTAGTAAATCAAACATTAAAAGATATTGAAATAATTATAGTAAATGATGGCAGTACTGATAATTGCAGAAAAATAATTGATAAATATTATACAAAATATAATAATCTCATTAAGGTGATAAATCAAGAAAATAAAGGTCTTGGAGCTGCAAGAAATACAGGATTAAAACTGGTCACTTCTGATTATATAATATTCGTAGATAGTGATGATTATGTAGAGCCTAATATGGTTGAAGAATTGTATGATAAGATATTACAAGAGCAAGCTGATTTTGTAATATGTGGTTTCAATGTAGTAAATGAACACTATGAACTAATATCTAAAACATTTCCAAATAAATATGAAATATATGATTTTAATACACAAATGATTTTTGGAAATCTTTGTGCATGGAATAAAATTATCAAGAAAACCTTATTAGACGATGATTCTTTAGATTTTAGAAATAATGTTTGGTATGAAGATATTGATTTTAGTTTTAAATTGTTTTTAAAAGCTAAAAAAATGTGCATTTTACCTAAAAATTTATATAATTATTTATTAAGACAAGGCTCTATTATGAACTCTAACAACTTGCAAAAGAATTTAGATTTAATAGATGCCTTTAATGAAATAATAAATTATGCAAAAGAAAAAAACTGTTTTGATAAATACTATAATGAGATTGAATTTTTAGTAATAGATCATTTATATATTTCTTGCATAGTAAGAATACTTATAAATAATAATTCTAGTAAAAATGAAAAAAATAAATTATTAAATGTTATTTTTGAATATATAAATAATAACTTCAGAAACTATTCTAGAAATAAATATATAAAACTATTATCTTTAAATAGAAAATTAATTTTCTATTTAATACATTTTAAATTTTATTATATAGTAAAACTTATATTTACAATCAAAAATAGAAAGTAGGATTAAAATGGAAAAAATTATTAATATAAAAAAAAGAATAAATTTTGAAAATATTTTTATAATATATATAATTTTACAACCAATAATTGACATCATAACTTCTTTATGTGTGAGAAATGTATCAGAAAAGCTAACATTTGGTATTTTTATAAGAACTATTTTTATGCTCTATGCGATTGTATACGCTATCTTTAAATTGGATAAAAAAGATAAATGGAAACTTCTAATATATTATGCATTTATAGCATTATATTGTATTGTTTTTTTAGTTAGCAGTTATTTAAAATATGGAATGTCGATGATTTTTACTCAAATAAAAGGGCTTATTAAAACATTTTATTTCCCAATAATATTAGCTAGTTTTTTAATGATTTTTAAAGAGAAAAAATATTTATCAAAACAAAAGTATTTAAATATAGCATTAGCAATATATGTTTTAACCATTGTAATATGCAAAATACTTTCAATAGGATATCCAACATATCCTTTAAAAGCAAATGTTGGAACAATAGGTCTGTTTTATGCAGGAAATGAAATAAGTGCTATTATTGCTATAATTGCTCCAGTATGCTTTTTAAGTTTTATTTCACAAAAATTTAGTATTATAAAAGCTATTTTTTGTGCACTTACAATTTTCGCAATGTTAGAAATTGGAACGAAAGTATCCTTTGTTTCAGTAATTGGTTTAATATTTCTTTCATTAATTGTTTCAATTATAAAACTAATTAAACGAGAGGATAAAACTTTTTACAAACAATTTGTTTCGTTACTTTTAATAGGAATATTAACCTTTTTATTTATTGGAAATACACCTTCTGGGAAAAATATTGGGATAAAACAATTATTATTTAATAATAAGGAAATTACTTCTGTTGAAAAAAAAGATAAAAAGAAAACAGTAAATAAAACTTCAACTAACTTATTAAGTGGAAGAAATAATTTCTTTAAAGCAAATTTATCAAATTTTAAAAAAAGTTCTGTTTTTGATAAATTAGTAGGAATTGGATATATATCTCCAGTGAAACAGGTAATACAAGAAAGAAAATTAGTAGAAATAGATTATTGTGATATATTTTTCTGTCATGGAGTTTTTGGTACTATTGTTTATATAATTCCACTGGCAATACTTATATTTATTTCATTAAAAAACCTTTTCACTAAGTTTGTTATTAATATAAAAAATTATACATTAATTTTTTATATGTATTCTATATTAATAAGTTTTGGAATTGCTTTAACTGCTGGGCACGTATTCGTTGCCCCAGCTGTAAGTATGTTCTTAATACTAATAATACTAGAAATGCATACTATACTTAATTATAAAAAGGATTTAGAAAATGAGTAAACAAATAGTTATTTTAGCCCTACATTTAGGTACTGGTGGAGCAGAAAAGGTTGTTTGTAATTTAGCAAATTTGTTATCTGAAAATAATGATGTAAAAATAATATCAACATATAAACTAAATGATACACCGGCTTTTGCTATAAATGATAAAGTAAAAATAGAATATCTAATAAAAAACCTAACTCCAAACAGATTAGAATTAAAAAATTCTTTAAAACACTTTAATTTAATTTGTGCTTTTAAAGAATTAATTAAGAGTTTTAAAATTTTATATTTAAGAAAATTTTTAATGATAAAAACCATTAAGTCTCTTGATTGTGATATAGCTATATCTACAAGAGTATTACATAATAATTGGCTTGGCAAGTATGGTAGTAAAAAAATTATAAAAATAGCTCAAGAGCATAATCATCATAATAACAATAAAAAATATATTAAAAAAGTAGTTAATTCTATAAAAGGTTTTAATTATTTTATGCCTGTTTCAAAGGAACTGGCTGATTTTTATAAAAATAAGATAAAAAATACAAAAGTATTATATATACCTAATTTCATTGAAAAATTTTCCGATGAATTTTCCTCTCTTCAAAACAAACAATTAATATCTGTTGGAAGATTGGAGAAAGTTAAATGTTTTGATGACTTAATTGATATATTCAACATTTTTCAAAAATCCCATTCAGACTGGGTTTTACATATTATTGGTGATGGCCCTGAAAAACAGAATTTACAAAATAAAATAATCGAATTACAACTAGAAGATAAAGTTTTTTTATGCGGTACTAAATTAGACAATGACTTAGAAATGGAATACTTGAACTCTTCAATATACTTAATGAGTTCTTCTACAGAATCCTTCGGATTGGTATTAGTTGAAGCAGCAAGTTTTCGGTTTGCCATTAATTGCATTTGATAGTGCACAAGGTGCAAAGGAAATAATAGAAAATAACAAAAATGGTTTTCTAATAGCTAATAGAAATAAAGAAAACTTCGTAGAAAAAATTAATTATATTATAGAAAATACTGATAAGAAGAAACTTTTTTCAGATAACTCACTTATTATTTCAAAGAAATTTTTAAAAGAAAATGTTGCAAAAGAGTGGAATAAATTTATAGATAATATATGAGATAGGAGTATTAAATAATAATGCAGGAATATTTTAAAAAAATATATAAAGGTACAAAAAATAATTTTTATAATTTAATAAAAGAAAATATAATAAATCAAAATAAAATTTTTATTGTAACAGCAAATCCAGAAACATTGATGATAGCTGAAAAAAATCAAAATCTAAAAGTAGCTTTACTTGATGATAAAACAACTATAATAGCAGACGGAATTGGAATTGTAAAGGGTTCTAAGATATTAAAATGTAATATTAAAGAAACAATCCCTGGTGTTGATTTATGTTCAAAATTATTTGAGTATTGCCACGAACTTAAAAAAACAATTTTCTTATTTGGTGCAAAAAAAGAAGTTGTAAGTAAATTGGTAGATGTTATAAACTCTAATTACCCTAATGCTATAGTATGCGGATATGAAAATGGTTACGTAGAAAATAAACAAGCTGTTTTTGATAAAATAATAGAACTTAAACCTGATGTAGTATTAGTAGCTTTAGGAATTCCTGATCAAGAATTATTAATATATAGCAATTTGGACAAGTTTGAAAAGGGAATTTTTATTGGTGTTGGTGGAAGCTTTGACGTTTTAAGTGGATCAAAGAGGAGAGCTCCAAAGATTTTTAGAAAAATACATTTAGAATGGTTATATCGTTTGTTAAGAGAACCAAAAAGATGTAAAAGATTTTTTTCTAGTAATATAAAGTATATATTTAAACTAAAAAAAGAGGTTTAATATGAAAAGTTTAATAATAATTCCTGCATACAATGAAGAAAAAAACATTAAAAATACAGTCTCTAAAATTGTAGAACTAAATAATCCTAATATAGATTATATTGTTATTAATGATGGCTCTACTGATAAAACCTTACAAATTTTAATTAATAACAACTATAATTTTATAGATTTACCAACTAATTTAGGAATTGGCGGTGCTGTACAAACTGGTTATAAATATGCATTATATCATAATTATGATATAGCAATTCAATTTGATGGAGATGGTCAGCATAATTCAGAATATATAGATAATTTAATTGAAGAAATAGAAAGAGGCAATGATTTAGTAATTGGTTCTAGATTCATAAATAAATCTAATGGATTTAAGTCAACAAAATTGAGGAGATTTGGTAGTATAATTTTATCTACACTTATCAAATTATGTACCAAAGAAAAAATAACAGACTCAACAAGTGGATTTAGGGCTTGTAATAAAAAAATAATAGCTTTATTTAGTGAAGATTATCCAAACGACTATCCAGAGCCTGATACAATTGTTAAAATTATAAAAAATAAATTAACAGTTAAAGAAATTCCTGTTGTTATGAATGAAAGAAAAGAAGGTAAATCTTCTATTAACGTTATAAAATCTATATATTATATGATAAAAGTTTGTTTATCTATTATAATATCAAGTCTATCAACTAAGGAGGAAAAATAAATGCCTATAAATTTAAGAGTATTTTTACTTATAGTTGTAATATCATTTATATTATTAATTTTGCATACTATTAAGAAAAAAAGATTGCTATTAAAATATGCTTTGCTTTGGATTGCTTCATCTTTGTTTATGATAATTAGTATATTATTCCCTCAATTTTTAATTTTATTGTGCAAATTATTAGGTATAGAATTAGTTTCAAATTTAGTATTTTTAATAGGCTTTTTAATACTATTAGTATTGACTTTTGTTTTAACTATAATAGTTTCTGAACAGAAGAAAAAAATAATTTTATTAGTGGAAGAAACAGCTATAATAAAAAAAGAATTAAAAGAAATAAAGGATCAAAAAAAATCTAATTAATTTTTTATATTTTAAATTTATTATATAATTTACACAAACATTTTAAATTATTATTAACTTTATTAATTTGTTGGAGGAAATTTATGAATTTTTTTGTCAAATATAAAAAACATTTAAAAAATATATTATATTCATTAATAACATATATCTCTATATTAATATATTTTAATTATTTATTTAAATCTGCATCATATAATATATTAACAACTCTTTTATATTTTTTAATTTTATTGTTTTATTATAAAATTGATATGTCTAATGATATAAGAATAAAAAAGTTTTCTTACATACTTTCATTTATTTTAAGTTGTTTTTTATCTGTTGGAAATATTGTGTATCCATTTGTATATAGCGGAGCTGTAAATATTTTTAGTTTAAAAAATATTATATATGCAATAGTGTGCATAATAGGATTATTTTTAATGCTTTCGAGAATATTTTCTTTAATGTTTTTAAATATTAATAAAATTAAAATATATGAAGATATTAAAGATAATAAAAAATGTTTAAAATTATTTTTCATAATATTAGGAATAATTTTAATTTGTTGGATTCCATATTTCTTAAGATTTTATCCTGCTATTATGACACCAGATTCTTATTATGTAATACATTATGCTAATTCAAAAATATTAAGTGATTTTCATACATTTGGTCATACTTGGTTTTTTGGTTTGCCTTTTCTTTTAGGAAAATTGCTGTTTGCAAATATGAACATTGCTGTTGCATTTTCAATTGTTTTTCAAATGATAATAATGGCAGTAGTTTTTGCTTATTCAGTTATATATTTATATAAAAATGGCCTTAAAAAATTTATATGTATATTATGCACATTAGTATATGCATTAAGTCCATTATATGCACATTATAGTATTACTTTATGGAGAGATGTTATATTTGGAGGAGCTTTTGTTTTACTCTTTATCTCTTTGCTACAATTATTATATAATAAAAATAATTCTAAAAAATTTCCTTTGGTTTTATTAATAATTTCCACTTTATTAATACTATTTTTTAGAAATAATGGAATATATATATGCATTTTATTATTACCTTTTATTTTACTTTCTAAGATATCGCATAAAAAATTAGTTACTATTATATATATTTCAATATTAATTTTTTATTATATAATAAAAGGTCCAATATTTAATTATTTCAATGTGCAAAAATCTAAAACTATTGAGGCTTATTCTATTCCTTTGCAACAAATAGCAAGAACAATTGCTATGGGAAAAGACTTAGATGAAGAATCAAAAAATTATTTGTCTGAAATAATGAAAGTTGATTTAATCAGTAAAAATTACTCATCAGCAACCTCGGATCCTATTAAAAATATAACAGATAACAAAAAATTATCAGAAACAAAACTCATGTTTTTTAAGATTTGGTTTAAAAATTTATTTAGGTATCCAAAAGTTTATATTGAGGCATATCTTACTCAAACCTTAGGATATTGGTATCCAAATGTAGAATATTGGGCAACTGGTAGCGAAAGCAAAAGTTTTTTTAAAGATGTAGATGTATATAGCGATCCTATAACTCCTAATCAATTTAATAAAATTATAGATATTACTTCATCAAGAAAAATACCTTTTTGTAATTTAATTTGGAGTGTTGGAACTGCTACATTTATTTTAATAATTTCTACTTTTATATTTATATATAATAATAAATCTAAATATTTATTATGCTATACTCCATTATATTTATTATTGTTTTCGATACTTATTGCAACACCAGTATTTTGTGAATTAAGATATGTATATGGAATATTTACCTGTATTCCTTTGTTATTAACAATACCTTTTAAGAAAGGAGAAAATAATGATTAAAGTAATGACCATATTTGGTACAAGGCCAGAAGCAATAAAAATGGCTCCACTAATAAAAGAATTAAAATCAAGAGAAGAAATTAAATGTATTGTATGTGTAACTGCACAGCATAGGCAAATGCTTGATCAAGTATTAAATGTTTTTAATATAATACCTGACTATGATTTAGATATAATGAAGCAAGGACAAACTCTTAGCGATATTACTAGTAGAGTTTTAAAAGGATTAGAAGAAATAATAAGTAAAGAAAAACCTAATATTGTTCTTGTCCATGGAGATACTACTACCACATTTGTGGGAGCACTTGCTGCATATTATTGTCAAACAGATATTGGACATATTGAAGCAGGTCTTCGTACTTGGGATAAATATTCTCCATATCCAGAAGAAATGAACAGACAAATGGTAGGAGTTTTAGCAGATATGCATTTTGCTCCAACTGAAAAAAGCAAACAAAATCTATTAAAGGAAGGCAAACCCCCTGAAACTATATATGTTACAGGTAACACTGCAATTGATGCACTTGATACAACTGTTAATCAAAATTATAGTCATGAATTATTTGATTGGTTAGGGAATGATAAATTAATACTTGTTACTGCCCACAGAAGAGAAAATCTTGGAAAACCAATGTGCGGAATGTTTAAAACAATAAAAAGAATTGTAGATGAAATTCCTAATATAAAAGTTATATATCCTGTACATTTAAATCCAAAAGTTAAAAAAATTGCTAATGAAATATTAGGAAATAATGAAAATATAAAATTAATTGCTCCTTTAGATGTAATTGATTTTCATAATTTTATAAATAAATCATACATAATTTTGACGGATAGTGGTGGCATACAAGAAGAGGCTCCTTCTCTTGGGAAACCAGTATTAGTATTAAGAAATACAACTGAAAGGCCTGAGGGAATAATCGCAGGAACATTAAAACTTGCAGGAACTAATGAAAATACAATATATAAGTTAACAAAAGAATTATTAACTAATCAAAATGAATACGAAAAAATGAGTAAAGCATCAAATCCTTATGGTGATGGAAAAGCAAGTAAAAGAATAGTTGATGCAATTATTAAAAAATATACTAATTAGAGGTGTAAAATTGAAAACTTTATTTAATCTAATAAAAAAAATATATGAAAAATACAAAGAAATAATATTATATTTAATTTTTGGGGTATTAACTACAATAGTAAGTTTGGGATCAAAATATATATTATTATTTGTTTTATTAGATGCAAAGGATCCTATTCAATTACAAGTATCAATAGTAATATCTTGGATGATTGCAGTTGTATTTGCATATGTTACTAATAGAATTTATGTATTTAATAGTACAAATAAAAATAAAATAAAAGAATTTATTAGTTTTATAATTGCTAGAATATCTACTTTATTATTAGAAATGTTAATTATGTGGTTCTTTGTAACACTTTTAAAATTAAATTCAGATTTATATGTAGTAATATTTACTTTAATATCTCAAGTTGTAGTTGTTATTGCTAATTATATTTTTAGTAAATTATTTATATTTAAAAAATAGTAATTTTTTAAATATAAATTATTTATTGCTTTTTTTACTCTTATATAGTAAACTTATCATATTAAGTTTACTATATTTTTATATTTAGGGGGATATTTTGAAATTTTTAGATACAGTAAGTAAAAAACAAAACATTATAATTCTTATAATGTTGATATTAATTTTTATATTTCTTATAACACCTATTCTACAAGTTTCTCAATATAATGTTCCATCTGCAGATGATTATACATATGGTGCAAATACATATAAAATTTGGAAAAATACCCATAATATTTTTTCTATAATAAAAGAAGCAGGTTTAGAGGTAATAAGAACATATAAAGATTGGCAAGGTACATTTTCAGCAGTATTTATATTTGCTTTACAACCAAGTATTTTTGGAGTCAATTTTTACAAAATTACTACAATAATATTATTAACTTCGTTCACATTTTCTAATATATTTTTGGTAAAAACAATTGCAAATAAGTTATTTAACTATTATAAAAAAAGTCCAATATTTATAGTTTCTTTAATATTAATAATATTTTCATTAGAATTTATTCCAGTTCCTAGAGAAAGTCTATTTTGGTGGAATGGTTCAACCTATTATACACTTTTTTATTGTATAATGCTTATTACTATTGCTTTATTAATAAATTTAATTAAATCAGGTAATAATAAAAATATTATTAATACAATAATTATTATTTTACTTACTATTATATTAGGTGGTAGTAATTATTGTACATCTCTACAATATGTATCAATACTATCTTTATTAACAATTTTATGTTTTATAAATAAAAATAATAAAAAATGGTATATGTTATTAATTAATATAATTGGAATATTTGCTTTAATTATTAGCATGATAGCTCCTCGGTAATGCTGTAAGACAGGCTAATTATACAGATAGAATAGGTGCTTTTAGATCTATTATTGAATCTTTATTTATTGCTGCTTATTGGTGTATTTATTGGACTAAATTACATACTATAATAATGTTTTTAATTTTAATTGTACCAATGTACCAAATTATTAAAAAAAGTAATTTTCATTTTAAATATCCTTTTTTATTTACAATCTTTACATTTGGAATTTATGCCACACAACTAGTTCCTCCACTATATGCTATGGATTCTTATGGACCAGCAAGAGCTATTGATATTTTTTATTATTCTTATTATTGGCTTATCCTTTGTAATATATTTTATTACATGGGATGGTTTAAAAATAAGAAAAGTAATTTTAAAATTTTTGATTGTTTAAATAATTATGTGTTACCATATACTTTAATAATGATATGTATATTGTTAAATTTAATTTATATAAATAAGAGCTATAAAAATAGTTTAACTTTTGTTGCAAATAAAGCAGTTAAAACTGGAGAAGCAAAATTATATTACGAAGAAATTTTAGAAAGATATAAAGTTTATGAAGATGATTCTATTACTGATGTTATAGTAAAACCTCTATCAGCAAAACCTTCTTTAATTTGTGGAGATGATCTAATTAAAGATAAAAACAATATAAATTATTGGATAAATGAAGGTGTTGCAAAATATTTCAATAAAAATTCTGTTAATTTAGAAAATTAACTCTACAAACAAAAGGGTTACAATTTATAACTTGATAAGTATAAATTGTAACCCTTTTGTTATGCTTTTCTGTTTGCTATTTCTATTGCTTTTGCAACCATACTACCACAATCTTTTGAAGATACACTTCCCCATCCTTCGTGTTTTACTTGTTCGTATACTCCTAATTCCTTTGCAATTTCTTCTTTTAAGTTTTCAGACATTAATCCTTTGTTTCTTGCCATTTGAAATCCTCCTTTAGAAAAATGAGTTTTCACTTTTCTATTTATATTATTTGCAAAATTATATTTTTTATTTTAACAATTTATTCTATTTTTTTTATATTTTGTAAATATTTTTTGATAATTATTGGGTTAAAATTCCATTTGGTGTATCTATTATTACTAAAATATTTTCTTCTCTTCCAGTGCTAGCATTTATATATACAAGAAAATCTGTATCATTTATTTTTCCTTTAAATTCATAACAAAGTATTTCTGTTTTCCATTCTGTTGGAATTATAGCTAATCCTTCACTTGTTATTTCTAAATTCTTATTTAAATTAGACTTAGCCTGTTCAATTGATATTTTTGCCTCAGGAATATTTCTTATTGTATGATTATTTAGATATCCACTTGTCTCCATTCCTAAAACTTCTCCATTATCTAATGCTATTTTTAATTTTATTAAATCTGGATATATCACTACGTTATCTTGTTCATACGCATAATTAATTGTTACAATGCCTAATTCTTTTAAATAATATGTTTCTTTCATATTTTCTATTCCGCGTGATTTTAAAAATTCTTTCCCTATATTATTTGCTTCTTCTTGAGAAAGTACTTCTGTATCTATTTGTCTATTATAATTCATATTTACAATATGCCCACCTTTTTTAGATATTGATATTGTAAGTGGATTTTTATCATCTCCGTCTTTTACTTTGCAATTAAAATCAAAAACCTGTATATCCCCATTTTCAACTAATCCATTAGAATTTAACTCTAATATTTTATCTTCACCAATAAAATCTTTTGCTATTTGTTTTGCTTTTTCTTCATCGATATCTTCACCTGTAAGTCCTTTTTTTTCTACTGATTCCATGTGTTCTGAAAATGCTCCATCATATATTAGTCCTGCATATTCTCCAAAATTTTCATCTAGATTTTTAAATGTTTCAGCAGATAAATTATCAACTTGTTGTGCAAATGCAATTTCAGTATTTTTAGTTAATTCATCCCAGCTTATTCTACCTTCATTCATATCTGTAGATAATTGATCTAATGTATTTTTTAGTTCTTGACTATAATCATGTAGTTTTTTTAAATTGTCTAAATCATCTTGCGTAAGTTTTTCATTATATATATTTTTCCTTGAAAGAGAATAACTATATTCACTTACTTGGTTTAAAAATTTAGCAGTATTTGCTAGTTCTGTACTTGATACTGGAAGCTGTGCTAGATATACTTGTGCTAAATTTGCTTCTCTCCATACTTTGCTAAGAGTTTCTGCCCCATGTTCTGGTGTACTTGTAATTGTGGCTTTGGCTAAATAGTTCTCTACATCTTGTACATAATCAATTAATTCATATAATGCTAGGTTATATTGATTATGAGTAGCTGTTGTATATTCTTCATTTTTTTTATATAAAAAGTAACCTAATATTAAACTAATTATTACTAGTAAAATCATAATTCCATAAAGATAATTTTTTTTCATTGTTTTTAAATATTTATTCATACTATCTCTCCAATCTTAGTTATTTACAAAAATTGTGTTTTCCAATTGTTTTTACAATAGTTTTTGACCATATCCAACTGTTTGTTGCAGTGTTTGGATTAAAATAAAAAACACATCCTCCTGTTGGATCCCAACCATTTAAAGCATCTCGTGCAGCTTTGACTACTGTTGATGATTCATCTATAGGTACATTTATTTGACCATCAGAAACAGCAGTAAAGGCCCCTGGCTGGTAAATTACTCCAGCAATAGTATTCGGAAAATCACTGTGTTTTACTCTATTCATTATTACTGCCCCTACTGCAACTTGTCCTTCATAACTCTCACCTCTTGCCTCTCCATTTATTGCTCTTGCCATAAGCTGCAAATCAGATGCAGAATTAGTATTTGCTGCTAATATTTTATTATTGCTTAAATCTTTCGAAAAATATATTAAGCAAATCGAAATTATTATTATTAAAAAACTATAAAATATTGTTCTCATTTTCGTCTCCATTTATGATTTTATTAATTAAATAAATTGTTGTTTGTAGAGATAAATTTATTTTCAAATCTGTAGGGGCAGATTCCATATCTGCCCGAAATTTATCTGTTTTCGGGCGGAAATTGATTCCGCCCCTACAACATTTGCAACAAATTTAATTTTATAAATTACAATTTACTATTTAAATTTATTTTGTATACTTTTTGAAAATTTATACTTTTTTTATAAATTTTTATGATATAATAGGAAAAAATAATTATGTGTTATGAGGTTTTTATGAGAAAAATTTTGATATTCTATGGTTCATATGGTGGTGGTCATTTATCTGCTGCTAGAAGCATAAAAGAATACATAGACGCAAATTATACTGATACTGAAACTTGTATGGTTGATTGTATCGAATATATAAATAAGGCTCTAAACAAAGTTACTACAAAAGCTTATTCAGAAATAGCAAAAAATGCTCATTGGGTATGGAAAAAAGTATATTATGGAGCAGAAAATGGTCCTCTCACTAAGGTAAATGACAAAACTCAAAAAATAATGTCCATTAAATTAAATAAGTTATTACAAAATTATAAACCAGACTTAATAATATCAACCCATCCCTTTAGTAGCCATATGTGTGCAATATTAAAAAAGAAAAAGAAAATAAATTCAAAAATTGCAACAGTTATTACTGATTATGCTCCACATAGTCAATGGCTTATGCATTCAGCTTATATAGATTATTTTTTTGTTGCACATGATGGGATGAAACAGGATTTATTAAATAGGGGAATAAAAGAAGATCAAATTAGAGTAACTGGTATACCATTATCACATAGATTTTTAGCAAATTATAATAAAGAAAAAGTATTGTCAGAATTTAATTTATCTTCTAAAAAAAGAACGGTATTATTCTTTGCAGGTGGAGAACAAGGCTTTGGAAAAGATAAAATTTTTAATATGTTAAAATCAATTATAGAAGCATTTCCTAATTTGCAAATTATTGCCATATCAGGAAAAAATGAAAAAATAAAAAAACAATTTGATGAATTAGTTTTAAAAACTAACTCTAATGAAACTGTAAAAGTTTTACCATATACAAATAAAGTAGCTGAACTTATGAGTGTATCCGATTTAGTAATAACAAAACCGGGAGGTCTTACTGCAACTGAAAGTTTAGCATCTGGTCTTCCTATAATAATTATTAATCCAATACCTGGTCAAGAAGAAGAAAATGCTGAATTTCTAGAAAATAAAGATGTAGCAATATGGATAAAGAAACATGATAATATAGAAAAAGAGCTCTACAAGGTACTAAATTCAGAAAGCAAATTACAATCTATGAAAATAAATGCTAGACTTTTGGCCAAAAAAAACTCTACTAGAGATATTTGTGAAATATTATTAGGTAAACCGTAGTTTTTTATTAAACATTAAAAAGAACACCTCATATATTAAAATAAGAGGTGTTCTTTATGTATATATTTGATTTTTCAAAGTGTGAACTTATTGCTCTTGCAAGTACTATTTCAATTGCGTTAAGTAAAGAATTTACTCAAGAAGAACTATCTATTCTCTCTGGTTTTTTCTCGGCAATTGGTGATAATTTAACTATTCTTTCATCATAATTCTCTTCTTCCCTCTAATGCTTTGCTAAGGGTTATTTCATCTGTATATTCTAAATCTCCACCAACAGGGATACCGTGTGCTATTCTTGTTACTTTTATTCCTAGTGGTTTTATTATTTTTGATAAATATATAGCTGTTGCTTCTCCTTCTACTCTAGGGTTTGTAGCTATTATTATTTCTTTTATATCTCCATTTCCTATACGATTTAAAAGTTCTTTTATCTTTATATCCTCT
Organism: uncultured Clostridia bacterium; assembly: GCA_947629355.1. Classification (GTDB taxonomy): domain Bacteria; phylum Bacillota; class Clostridia; order TANB77; family CAG-508; genus CAG-452. Next base: position 19,027 of record CANRDJ010000009.1, on the reverse strand, counting down.
GGTCCTATACCATTCATAGGTGATATTGTACCGTGTAATACATGGTACACTCCTTTAAATTCATGTGTTCTTTCCATTGCCATTATATCTCGTACATCTTCTACAACACATATTACTGAATTATCTCTTTTAGGATTACTACATATTGGACATGGATCAGTATCTGAAATATTATAACAGGTACTACAATATTTTAAATTGGTTTTTGCATTTACTATTGAATTTATAAACTCTTGTGTATCTTCTTCATTTAAATCTAACATATGAAAAGCAAGTCTTACCGCAGTTTTATGTCCTATACTTGGCAATTTTTCAAAACTTTCTATTAATTTCTCTATTGATGGTGAATAGTATGACATATATTTCTCCTTCTACATCATTCCTGGTATATTAAATTTATTCATTGCTGCACTTTGTGCACTATCTACTTTTCGTAGCGCTTCATTTATGCATGTAATAATCAAATCTTGAAGCATTTCTACATCTTCAGGATCTACAACATCTTTACTTATATTTATTTCTTTTATTTCTTTATTTCCACCTACTTTTACGCTTATTGCTCCTCCACCAGCTGTGGCTTCAAATTCTTTTGTTTGCAATTCTTCTTGTGATTTTTCTAAATCTGCTTGCATTTTTTTTGCTTCCTTCATTAATTGGTTGATATTCATTCCTCCAAATCCTCCCATTCCTGGAAATCCACCTCTTTTTGACATTCTAAATTCCTCCTTTTATTCATCTATAATATTAATTGGTATATCTAAACCTGTTATCATATTCTCAATAGAATTAGTTTTTAATTTATCTTTTTTTTTATCTTCTGCACTTACAAATTTTATATTTATAGTTTTACCTGCTTCTATAGATGCAATTCTTTCTATTTCTGCTTTATTTTCATGAGTTTCTAAGATGTTTTTTGCAAATGCATTTTTATTTGCAATCTCTACTTCAATTGTCATATCATTTATTTCTTTTGCAGTACTTCCTATGAGATTAACGTATATTCCCATTTTACCTCTTTGTTTTATCATATTAATTACATTATTCCAGTATGAAAGATTTTCTTTATTTGACACTATATTAGATGGTTTTTCTGCACTTCTATCATGTTGAAGATTAGTTTTCTTCTCATCCATGTTATTTATTTTTTCTTTGTTCATAGTGCCTTCATTCTTCTTGAGGTTTACGTTATTAATTTCTAAATTTTTTGTATTTATACCTGCTTCTGATTTTTTAATATTGTTAGGATTGTCATAAGTATCCTCTGTTATTTTTTTAACTTCCAAATTAATACATGCTTTTATCATTCCCGCTTCAAACATTATTGTTTTTTGTGATGACCACTTAATAGTACTTGAAAGTTCTGATAACTCATAAATTAAATGCAATAATTTTTCTTTAGATACTTTTTGTGCTAATTCATTGATTTGTTTTATTTCCTCTTCATTATATATATCTAAATTTTTACTTGACTTATATACTAATATATCTTTTATATATTTTATTATCTCCCATAGGAAATTATCAATATCCTTTCCCTCATCTATTATACTTTTCGTATTATTAATCACTTCATCTATATTTGAATTAACAATAGATTTAACTATAGAATATATTTGAGTAGTTTTAGGAATTCCAACTAAATCTCTTACAATATTTCCATCAATCAGTCCTTTTTGTTCTCCTATGCATCTTTCTAATATACTAATTGCATCTCTCATTGCCCCTTCTGAAAGAACTGCTATAATCCTTAAAGCATCATCTGTTATTTTTATATTACTTTCTTTGCATATTATTTTTAATCTTTTTATTACATCTTTATTTGAAATTCTTTTAAAATCAAATCTTTGACATCTCGAAAGTATAGTTGCTGGTAATTTTTGGGGTTCTGTTGTAGCAAGTATAAATTTAACATGTTCTGGTGGCTCCTCTAATGTTTTAAGTAAAGCATTAAATGCCCCTGTTGATAACATATGGACCTCATCTATAATATATACTCTATATTTTGCACGTGTTGGTAAAAAATTTACTTCGTCTCTAATTGCTCTTATATCCTCAACACTATTATTTGATGCAGCATCCATCTCAACAACATCAGTAAGTGCACCTGAAAGTATTGCCTTACATATTTCACATTCATTACAAGGCTCTCCATCTTGTGGGTTCAAGCAATTTACTGCTCTTGCTAAAATTTTTGCCGCTGATGTTTTTCCAGTTCCTCTTCCACCATTAAAAAGATATGCATGTCCAACTCTAGACATTATTACCTGTTTTCTTAGTGTGTCTGTAATATGTTCTTGTCCAACCATTTCATTAAACTTTAGTGGTCTAAATTTTCTATATAGTGCGGTATACAATATATTTCCCCCTTAAATTATAAGTTAACTTCTCTATGGAAAGCAACTCACATAAAATTTGACTACTTATCGCTGCTTCCTTCCGGACCTGACGAGATTCGTAGGTTTTTATTGAATTACTCTCCATACAAAAGTTAACTTATTATCTTTGCTATTCGATTATATAATTTTATTTAGATATAATCAAGCCCTTTTATTGTTTTCAATTTGCTATTTGATAAATTGTTATTCGTATGGGTGAAAAAGGGGCCAGGCCCCTTTTTTACCCAAATTTACCTTAATTTATATATTTATATTTAAAATCTTTTAAAAATAACATTTTCGAGTTGTGTATCTTCTAAAGTCCCGACTCCTTCTTCTAATATATTTCCTGTTGGTAAATCTAAAGCAATATTTGCTTTAAATTTGTGATTAGATTCAGTTTCTATTATTAAATCAAATGAAATTTTAAAATTTATATCTTCTGATTTCACACCAGCTTTGGCAAGTAGTCTCCCATCACTTGGTATCTTTTCATTTTCATCAAATATATATTCACCTAAATTATCTGAAGTTATACTAAATCCTATTATTCCACCTTGATTGTTAATTTGAAGTGTTTCTGAATTAGTTGATTGCCCTCCTAAATATTCTAATAAATTCTGAACTTTATATTCATCCGAATAATTATATGTATTTATCGATGTAGCTGGCCTATAAATATCTATTACCATATCTTTATTTGTTTTAGCAATCTGAAAGTTTTCAAAACTCACTTTTTTAATTGCTTCTATTTTTTTATAATTATTATTTTTTTCAATTACAAAAAATATATCATTTTTTTGTAATGCTTTGGCATGCCATATTCCTTTTTTGTCCTGACTAAGATTTGATTCTGCTGTACTTACAATATTAATTTTTGTAACATTAAAAGGTAAATTTCTCTCCCCTTCTACATTATATTTAAGTATAAGTAGTATAGAAATTAATATTATCATTATTAATATAAATGCAACAATGCATACATGTATAATTCTCTTTTTAGAGAAACTACTTCGTTTCATTTTTTCCTCCGTTTTTTTAATCTTAACATTTTAAAAAACTCTTTTAAAATATATTCACATTTTTCTTTTAGTATTCCTGTTTCTATTTCAACTATATGATTAAATTTGTAGTTTTTTATATTTATAACAGACTCACATGCCCCTGTTTTAGGATCAAGTGTTCCTACATATATCTTTTTTATTCGAGAATTAATAATTGCTCCCATACACATCATACATGGTTCCAAAGTTATATACATTTCACAGTTTTCTAATCTCCATGCATTTAATTTTTTATTAGCTTTTTCAATTGCCAATATTTCTGCATGTGAAATACTGCTGTGTTTTGATTCTTTTAAATTATGAGCTCGTGCAATTATTTTTCCATCTTTAACAATAATTGCACCTACTGGTATTTCCTCTTTTTTATATGCTTTTTTAGCTTCTTTTAAAGCCTCATTCATAAATTTTTCTTTACTTAACATATCTATCCTACTATTAGTTATAATGGTGCACTTAGCTGGATTCGAACCAGCGGCCTCTCCCTTAGGAGGGGAGCGCTCTATCCTACTGAGCTATAAGTGCATATATTGTTATTATACACTAGTTTTTTATCTTTGACAAGAATCATATTATATATTATAATTATTGAGAAAAAAAGGGGTAACCCCCCTTTTTTCTCAATAATTATTTAAGTAGGTATTTTTATGCAAAGAATTTTAAGTTATATTAGAAAAGCTGTAGATGATTATAATATGATAAAAGATAACGATAAAATAGCTGTCGGTCTTTCTGGTGGAAAAGATTCCATCACTCTGTTAATGGGTCTTAAAAACTTGCAAAGATTTTATGATAAAAAATTTAATCTTATAGCAATTAGCATTAATCCTGGTTTTGAATTTTTTAATAGTGATTTTCTTAAAAAAACTTGTGAAAATATTGAAGTTCAATATGTAGAAGAAAAAAGTCATATAAAAGAAATAGTATTTGATATTAGAAAAGAAAAAAATCCTTGTTCTTTATGTGCTAATTTAAGAAGAGGTATATTAAATAGTACAGCTATTAGAGAAGGATGTAATAAAATTGCATTAGGTCATAATGAAGATGATGTTTTAGAAACTTTTTTTCTAAATTTGCTATATGGAGGAAATATTAATACATTTTCCCCAATATCTTATATGGACAGATCAAAAATAACATTAATTAGACCTCTTATTTATGCTCCTGAAAAAAGCATTAAAACATTTATAAAGAAAAATAATATAGAAGTTATGCCAAAATGTTGTCCGATGGACCGGAGCAAGTAAAAGAGAAGATATGAAAAAATTAATATGGGAATTTCAAAAAAAAATTCCAAATGTGAAAGCAAATATTTATGGTGCAATAAAAAGAGGAAATATAAAGGGATGGAATTAATTTTCCATCCCTTTTTATTATTTCACTAATTCTTTCATATCTTCTGTTAATTTTTCTACAAGGTTATTTGCATTTTCTAGAGTATTACCTTTTACTCCCATATAAAATTTTATTTTAGGTTCTGTTCCAGAAGGTCTGACGCAACACCAAAAGTCATTTTCTAATTCAAAGTATAGTACATTAGATTTTGGCAAGTTTTGATGGTAATTTTTTCCTGTTTTCATATCAATTATTATACCTTTCAAGTAATCTCTAAATTTTAATACTTTATACTCACCTATTTGTTTTGGAGGATTGTTTCTTACCTTTTCCATTATACTTTTTATTTTTTCAGCACCATCTGCACCTTCTAAAACTACAGATAATTGTTTTTCTTTATAATATCCATATGTTTCATACATTTTTAACATATTATCCCATAACGTAAGCCCCTTTTCCTTATAGAATGCAGCCGCTTCGGCAAGCAACATTAATGCTGCAATTCCATCTTTATCTCTTACTTTATCTCCAACTAGGCAACCATAACTTTCCTCATAGCCCATTATACATTTATATGAATCTTTTTCTTCAATTTCTTTTATTTTCGCTGCTATGTTTTTAAATCCTGTTAAAACTTCAAATAATGCAACATTATTTTTTTCACATATCTTATCTGTCATGTTTGATGATACTATTGTTTTTATTAATGCTGTATTTTCTTGGAGCATTCCTTTTACCCTTTTTTGATTTATCAAATAATCTGCAACTGTAAGTCCTATCATATTTCCATTAAATAAAATGTATTTACCTGTTTTACTATCTTTTACATGTAATCCTATTCTATCTGCATCTGGGTCGTTTGCAATTACAATATCTGCATCTACTTCTTTTGCAAGTTTTAATGCAAGTTCAAAAGATGCAGGATCTTCTGGATTTGGATAAGATACTGTTGGAAAATTTCCATTTGGTTCAGCTTGTTCTTTTACTACATACACGTTAGAAAATCCAAGTTCTTTTAAAATTCTTGTAGCTAACTTTTTACCTGTTCCATGAAGTGGTGTATAAACAATTTTTATGTTTTTTGCTTGTTTTTTTATTACTTCAGGATTTAGTGAAATAGTTTTTAAATACTCAATATATTTATTATCTATTTCTTCGCCAATTTCATTATATAATCCTTTTTCTATTGCTTCTTCCTCTTTAATTTGTTTTATTTCTGAATAGTTAACTATTGCATTTACTTCTTTCGTTATTTCTTCATCCACAGGATAAGATATTTGTGCACCATCATCCCAATAAACTTTATATCCATTATATTTCGGTGGATTATGACTTGCAGTAATTACTATTCCAGAAACACACTTTAATTCTCTTACAGTAAAAGATAATTCAGGTGTTGGCCTTAGAGATTTAAATCTATATGTTTTTATTCCATTAGCATTTAATATTAAACAAGCAAGTTTACTAAATTCTTCAGACATATTTCTCGAATCATAGGCAACGGCAACTCCCTTATTTTGTGCATTATTTTTGATAATATAATTTGCAAGACCTTGAGTTGCTTTTCCAACTGTATATTTGTTCATTCTATTAGTTCCTGGCCCTACAATTCCACGAAGACCAGCTGTTCCAAATTCTAATTCCTTATAGAAACTATCTTTTATTTCTTCATTATTTCCTTTTATTAATCTTAAATTTTCTTTTGTGTTTTCATCAATTTCATTACTTTCTAACCATTCATTGTATTTTTCTAAATATCCCATTTTCTCATTCCTTTCATTTTATATGAATCTAATTATATAAGTTGTTGTTTGTAGAGATAAATTCATTTTCAAATCTGTAGGGGCAGATTCCATATCTGCTCGTAATTTATCTGTTTTCGGGCGGAAATTGATTCCGCCTCTATGAAAATTACAATTTATTTAATTTTATAGTGAAAATTATTATATAATTCTACTGCTGTTTCTGGACTATCTATCCCTTCTTTATTTTTTACAGGTGCAAATTCCTCCTTTCTTTCTACTCTCAAAATTAGCATATTATCTAATTTATTAAAAGCATCAAATATAAAGCTCTCAAATTTATATGCATTTGGTACGTCGGGTTTTATAATATTTCCATCTTCATCTAAAAACGTTGCTTTTTTAAATGCACTATGATATGGGAGTTTTTGATTACCTATAATTTCTAATCCTTTTATATTAAACATATTACAATTAATGTGAGATTCTCCATACATTAAATTATTGCTATCATCTACTGCATGTGCCATTTCATTAGTTATTTCTGTATATTCTATTACACTTGGTTTTCCATTTTTCTTACAAAACACTCCTACTTTTTCTTCTGGATTTGCCTTTACTAAGGATTTTCCTGCTTCTAAAACCTGTTTTTCTTTTGAAAGACCTATTAATATTTCATCTACCATCTTTGTAAGCGGATTATCAATTGGTCCAATAAAAATCCATTCTATACCTTTTTCTTTCATATTATTTACAACATTGTTTTTAAACATTGCTTCAAAAATTCCACCATGTCCATCTGCTGCTTCTTTAATTATTCCATCTTCATTTAAAAGAATTTTTCCCTTTGTGTCTACCATTGGAAGTTCACCTTGAATAAAAAATTGTATTGCATCCTGGGGATAATTAAAATAATTATTTTGCTCAAAAAATTTCACAGTTTGATTATTGTTCTCTCTGCTTGTCATTATATACCATGGAACTATTACATTATATTTATTTTTTGCCTCCTTTAAATTGTCACATAATATTTCAAATAAAGATTTAGGATTAGGTTTTACATTTAATATATATGTTCCTTTAGGACCGCTATGTCCGTAACCTTGTTCCCTGTCCTCCTGCCATTGTAACTACTGCTAATTTACCTTGTTTTATTTCTTCTGCTCCTATCCTAAAATATTTTTCTTTTTTTTCGTTTGGCAATTTTTCTTTTTCTATATATGAAATAGGTTCTATTTTATCTGTTCCCAATTGTATTTCTATTTTTGTTTGCTCATATAATTTATTTATTTGATCAAAGTCTATATTAATAATTTGATTTAATAAATATTCTTTCTTTATATCGTCTAACTTTTCATAATGTGATAATAGATGTGTTTGATTATATTGTTCTAATATTTTTCTTGCTTTATTAAACTTTTCCTCCAACATATTATCTCCCCTCTACTATTTTATTTTTATATTATATCAATTTGTGTTTTTCGTCAATAGTAGCATTTTCAAGAATTTTAATTGTTTTAACTATTGCATATTTATATTATATAAATTATAATTAGCATAAAAAGTATAAAAAAGAAAGGTTTATACCATGAGTGAATCAAAAAGATACTATTGGCTAGATATTATTAAAATAATTGCCTGCTTATCAGTAATTATAAATCATACATGTGGTTATTTATTAGAATATACTAATAATGCTCATTATGCAACAATATTTTATTCAATCCAATTTGCCCTTTGCAAAATTGGTGTACCTTTATTTCTTATGGTAAGTGGTTATCTTTTATTGAATCGTAATGAAAATATATCATTTAAAGAAGTTTTTAAAAGAATTTATAGAATTATAGTTCCTTTGATTTTTATATCATTATTATTATATATTAAGGAAATAGGAATTAAAAATTTTAATTTTTTAGACTTTATTATTAATTTTCTTAAAAAACCTTATATTATACCATTTTGGTATTTATATATGTTAATAGGTCTTTATGTTGCAATGCCTTTTTTGAAAAAAATGATTAATAATTTTAAAATTAAAGATTATAGAATCTTTATAATTCTTTTTTTACTTTTACCTAGTTTATTAATAATGGTTTCTGATTATTTAAATATACCAATTAGTACACATTTTACCAAAGCTATATTTCCAATACATATGACATTTTTTATATCAGGAATGTATTTATCAAAAGTAAATCTAAACAAAAAATATTTAATTATTTCTTTGTTTATTTTTATTTCGTCTGCTGTATTATTCTTTTTATCATTGTATTTACCATTTATAAATAACAATTCCATTTCATATAAATTAAATTCATTAAATATAATTTTAGTTTTAGAATCATTATCAATATTTTATATTATCCGTTATTTATTTGAAAATGCTACTTTTAATAAATGGATCTCAAAAATAATATGTGAAGTGAGTAAAGTTACCTTCGGAATATACTTAATTCATTATCTTATTGCTTACCAATTTTATAATTTTGTATTAATACAGAATATTTTTGCTCTTAATCCAATATTAGGAATACTTTCTCTTGAATTAGGTTTATTTTTAGGATGCGGTTTGTTAATCTTTATATTTAGAAAAATTCCTATCATAAAAAAGTTCTGTTGATTGATTATAGAATGTTAAAATTATTATTTTAGAAAGTATGGTATTAAAGATTATAGAAAATTTATAAATTAAAAAAGCCAATAATGGCTTTTTTAATTTATTTTTCTCGTATTATAATCTTCAAATATATCTTCAATTTTATGAATGCCCGAAGTATTTATAAGTAGTTCATGTGTATCTAATATTTCTCTTATATTATCATCAAACTCTGTCACTTCATAACAATCAATAATTGTTATTTTTTTTCCTTTTATTTTATTAATATTTTTGTTTATAAATTTATCTATTATTTTATTTGCTTCTTCAATAAATTTTTTTCTCCCACTTATTAATATATTTGTTTGACTATTATTCTCTAACATGTTTTTCAATTTTTTTTCTATATTAAAATATTTTTGTATTTTATTATTGCTCCAATTTATATGTAAAATATCTTCTTTTTCTTTATCTTTTATTATTAAATTGGATAAAACATTACTTACATTTTCTTTTAAATTATATTCTAGAATTGTTTCAATTTTTACATTTTTATTAATTTGATTTTTTATGTATGGTAAAATCATTGTTATTAAATGTATACTACTTACATAAAATCCGCATACCCTTTCTATACTATTAATATCCCCCATTTTCCGTCCTCCCCTAAGTTTTTTCTACTGGTAAATTTTACCATTTATTTTTATGTGTGTCAATATTAATCGTATACGTAAATTCGACAATGAATTCATGTATATTTTTTAAAATTTGGTTAATACTTTTTTTAAAGAGATAAATTTACAATTTTATAATTAATATGGAAATTTATTTCCTATTAATTGTAATGGAGGGGTATTAATGAAATTTTTTTCAAAATTTAAGCGTTTAATATTATTATTACTATTATTATTTATTTATACTTTTATATGTGCTTTTTCATATGTTAATGCAGTATCTATGAATATTCAAGATAGTGTATTTAGGCTTCATGTTATTGCAAATAGTGATTCTGAAAAGGATCAAAATTTAAAATATATTGTAAGAGATAAAGTATTAGAATATATAAATAGCATTTCCACTGATTTAACCTCTAAAGAAGATGTTATTAATTTAGCAAGAGAAAATATTGATACTATTCAAAAAATAGCAGAAAATACTGTAAAAGAAAATGGATACAATTATTCTGTGAATTTAAATATTGGCAATTTTGCATTCCCTACAAAAACATATGGAGATATATCATTCCCTGCAGGATTTTATGATGCATTGAAAATTGAAATCGGTGAAGCAAAAGGACAAAATTGGTGGTGCGTAATGTTTCCTCCATTATGTTTTGTTGATGTAACAAGTGGAATAGTTCCTGAGGAATCTAAAAAACTTATAAAAGAAAATATATCAGAAGAAGAATATCAATTGTTATCTGAAAATAGTAATGATGTAAATTTTAAATTTAAAATTGTAGAAATGTTCCAAAATATTGGAATAAAATTGGCACAATCTTAGGCAAAAATGCTTTTCAATATTTTTACTGTTGAATAAGTAAATTTAGCTTTTTTATTGAAAACCTAAATCTCTCCAAATATAATTAATAAAAAACATTTTAAAGCATTGAAAACCCTATAATTTTATGATATATTTTTATAAGCTTAGAGTGTAATTATACACTCTAATTTATTTTGTAATAAATGAAATAGTAATTGTAGCTATTTAAGGGGGATTATATGGAAAAATTGATAATTAATGGACCAACGCCATTGAAAGGAGAAGTTAATATAAGTGGTGCAAAAAACTCTGCTGTAGCAATCTTACCAGCTACTCTATTAATAGATGGAGTTTGTACCATTAATAATTTACCAAATATAGTTGACGTTAAACTTTCTTGTGAAATTTTAGAGGGTCTCGGAGCAAAAATAAAATGGACAGATAAAAATAGTATAGAAGTTGATACAAGAAATATAACAAATACAATTGCCCCTATAGATTTAACTAGAAAGTTTAGAGCATCATATTACTTGATTGGCTCAATGTTAGGTCGAAAAAAAGAAATTGAAGTTGGTCTTCCAGGTGGTTGTAATTTAGGTGCAAGACCAATAGATCAGCATATTAAGGGGTTTGAGGCCTTAGGTGCTGAAGTAGAAATTACTGGTGGTAATGTTAAAGCAACAGCAAAAAAACTTACTGGTACTAATATATATATGGATATTGTTTCAGTTGGAGCAACTATAAATATAATGCTTGCAAGCGTTCTTGCGGAAGGAACTACAATTATAGATAACGCTGCAAAAGAGCCACATATAGTTGATATTGCAAACTTTCTAAATACAATGGGAGCAGATATTCGTGGTGCTGGAACAGATATGATTAAAATAAATGGAGTTAAATCATTAAAGGGTGGACAAAGCTACAGTGTAGTTCCAGATCAGATTGAAGCTGGTACTTTTATGTTAGCAGCAATTGCCTCAAAAGGAGATTTAATAATTAAAAACTGCATAACAAAACACTTGGAATGTATAACTGCTAAAATATTAGAAATAGGTGGAAACGTAGATATGAATGGAGATAAATTAAGAGTTTGGTGTGATAAAAGACCTACAAAAGCTACTATAAAAACTTTACCATATCCCGGATTCCCTACAGACTTGCAACCTCAAATGGGAGTTGTTCTATCTATTGCAGAGGGTACAAGTATAATAAATGAAAGTATATGGGAATCTAGATTCCAATATACAAATGAACTAAATAAAATGGGTGCACAAATAACTGCTCAAGGTAAATCTGCTATTTTCGAAGGAGTTGAAACTTTACGTGGTGCCTCTGTATATTCAACAGACTTACGTGCTGGAGCAGCATTGATTGTTGCTGGAGTAGCTGCCAAAGGCAAAACAGAAGTATACAATTTAGAACATATTGATAGAGGCTATGAAAGTATTGAAGAAAAATTCAGAAACATAGGAGCAGATATAGTAAGAATAACTGAATAAAAAAGGATGAAAAAAATGTTTAAATATTGTAGTTTATATAGTGGAAGTAGTGGTAATAGTTTTTTTGTTCAAACAGATAATACTAATTTAATTATTGATGCTGGTGTAACCTTAAAAAAAATAGTTGCTGCACTTGAAAAATTAAATATAAATGGAGAAGATATTGATGCAATACTAGTTACACATGACCATATAGACCATACTAGAAGTATTGCTACTTTATCTAATAAATATAATATACCTGTATATGCAAATAAGAAAACTTGGGAAGCTATTGAAAATATTGCATGTAAAATCCCAAATAATAATAAAAAAATATTTAATATCGCAGAAACTTTTTCTATAGGGGATATTAAGATACTACCTTTTCATACTCCGCATGATGCTGCTGATCCCTGTGGATTTAATTTATATAATTCAAATAAAAAAATTAGTATTGTAACAGATATTGGATATGTTTCTGAAGAATTATTAAATCATTTAAAAAAGAGTTCTTGCATTTTATTGGAATCAAATTATGACCCAGAAATACTAAAATGCTCATCATATCCTTATTTGTTGAAAAGAAGAATATCAAGTGATATGGGTCATTTGTCTAATATTTCTGCAGCAAAGACTTTGGCAAGTCTTTATGATTTTGGATTACAAAAGGCATTATTAGTACATTTAAGTAAAGAAAATAATTTTCCAGAACTTGCATATGAAACAATTAAAAATGAAACTTTAAATTGTACAAATTTATCTATTGACATAGCACCAAGAGATAGACCAACTAAACTTTTTGAAGTAGTATAAGAAGAACAAAATTAAGATAAAATATGTTTTTTTATATAATTTTATATAATATAGAAAAAGGATATTCTTAAGAGATTTTAGAATATCCTTTTATTAGAAATAAATCCTTATAGAATTAAATTTATGGGGGCATGCAGGGAAATGATGATAAAAACTATTTATATTATATGGGCTTTCATATATAAATAGCCTCTTATTTGTCTTCCCTGCAAGATTAAAAACTTTTTAGATACAATAAATAAACTAATACAATAAAAAAATTGCATTAACATTTGTTTTATTATTCATTTATTATTTTAAGAATTTTTTTTGAATTTTTTTTTATGATAATTTTTCTGACAGTAAAAAATATGAAAAAAAATAATAAGAATTTAAAAATCATTCTTTCACCTAAAATCTTTGATTAAAAATATTATTTGATAAAAATTTTTAAATTTAAATATGACATTATAATACTATCTTTCAAAAAAAATGTCAATAAAAACTTTACGACATAAAATTCCAAATTATTACAGAAGTCAACATTCCTACTAAATCACCAATTAGTGCAGCAACTAAAACAAATCTTATCTTTTTCACTCCAATAACACTAGTATATACTGCAATTGTATATAATGTTGTTTCAGTTGATCCCATAATTGTAGAAGCAATTAGTCCTATTTTGCTATCTACTCCATATTGTGCCATAATATCACTTCCTATTGCAATAGATGCACTTCCAGAAATAGGTCTTAATATTGCAAGTGGCATTATTTCAGTTGGAATTTTTAAAAAATTAATAATTGGGCATATTAATTTTATTACAAAGTCTAATATTCCAGAATATCTTAAAGCTCCAATTGCAACAAATAACCCTATTAATGTAGGAAATATTTTTACAACAATTTCAATCCCCTCCTTAGCACCATCTAGAAAAGTATCAAAAACTTTATTTTTTTCAATTAATCCATATGTAAGTATTAATAAAATTGTAAAGGGAATTGCTAAATTAGACAAATAATTAATAGCTGTCATTTATAAAAACCTCCATTCGTGCAATTATGTTGTCTCAACAAGTGCTTTACAAAAAAACTCTTAAAAATTGTAAAAAAGAAAGAGTTTTTTTGTTTATAGGTTTAATTTCATAAGTAGTAAGCAAATCTCAAAAACTATTCATTCTTCTAAAATTTTTTCATTAAAAGTTTTGCTGATAATACAGCAGCTATTGCAGCACAAATAGTTGCTATCCATACAGGAACTATCATTCCTGTAGGATTAGTTGATCCCAAAGAGTTCCTTATTGCAATAACAGTTGTTGGTATTAACTGAATGGATGCAGTATTTAAAACAATAAATATCGCCATTGAATTTGATAATTTATTTTTATTACTATTTTTCTTTTGCATTGATTTCATTGCTTTTAAACCGAGTGGAGTTGCTGCATTTCCAAGTCCCATTATATTTGCAATAATATTCATTGTTATTTCTTGATGAACTTGTTCATCTTTCTTTATATCTGGAAATAACTTATTCATAATTGGATTTAATAATTTACTTAAATGTTTTACTATACTTGTTTTTGAAGCGATTTGCATAATTCCATTCCAAAGACACATTGTACCAAGTAAAGAAATAGTAAGTTCTACTGCTGATTTTGTTGATTCAAAAACAGAGTTATTTACTTCTGAAACCTTACCATTTAAAATTGCATATATAAAAGAAACTATTATAAATATTGGCCAAATTATATTTAACATTTTTTCTCCTCTATTGTATTTTATATAATAATAAATCGAAATAATTTCTATTATATAAAATTATTGTATTCCAGAAATTTATTTAATATGATAAAATAATTTACAGAAAAAGGGAAAGTTTTATTGACCTTTTATATAAATTGTGGTATTATTTAATAAAGTCGAGATGTCGAAAAATGTAATTTTAAGGGGGCATTGTATGAAATCAACAGGAATAGTGAGAAGAGTAGATGAATTAGGTAGAGTTGTTTTACCAATAGAATTAAGAAATAAGTTTGGAATTACTGAAAAAGATCCTATGGAAATATATGTTGATGGCAATTCTATAATTTTAAAAAAATATGAACCAAATTGTGTATTCTGTGGTAGTTCAAAAAAATTAATAGACTATCAAAGTAAAATGATTTGTCAAAAGTGTGCTGAAAAAATTTCTAATTTAAAATCAGAATAATAAACTAAAAGAGGATATTAAATATTTAAATATCCTCTTTATTTATTTAAAAAATATTGATATATTTCATTTTTATTTGTATTTCTATCTTTAGCTATTTTTTTTATTATTTCTTTTTTTTCATAATTCTTCTTTTTATAATATTCAAAATGATCTTCTAGACTTAAATTATTTAAAATTTTTTGTTTTTCATCTTTTTCGTTTTTATTGCTACCTTCTACAATAATTACAAATTCCCCTTTAGGATTTTCTTGTTTCTGAAGAACATCAGATATTTTCCCCCTTATATATTTCTCATGTATTTTTGTAAGTTCTTTAGCTAAAACGATATTTCTATCTCCTAGAATTTCTTTTATATTTTCAAGGGTATTAATTAATTTATGCGGTGCTTCATAAAATATTAATGTTTGCCTTAATTTCTTTACTTCTTCTAATTTTTCTTGTTTTTCTTTTTTGTTTACCGACAAAAAACCTATAAATATAAATTCTTTAGTATTTAATCCAGATGCAATTAATGCATTAATTGCAGCACAAGCACCTGGAATAGGTATTATTTCTATTTCATTTTTTATTGCTTCTCTAACTATTTCTTTTCCTGGATCTGATATTCCTGGAGTTCCTGCATCAGAAACAATTGCTATATTTTCTCCTTTTAAAGCCTTATCAATTAATATCTTACTTTTTACTTTTTCATTTTGTTTATAATAACTAATTAAGGGTTTTGTAATTTTTAAATGACTTAATAATTTTAATGTGTGTCTAGTATCTTCTGCTGCAATTAAATCTACTTCTTTTAATACTTTAATTGCCCTTAATGTAATATCCTCTAAATTTCCAATTGGAGTAGCTACTAAATATATTTTTCCGTTTCATTATTTCTCCTTATTATATATTCTTAATATTTCATCTGTATATGTTCCATCATTATTATATACTATTAATGGTTTTTCTATTTTTAAAAATGACTTTCCACACTTTGTTGCCTTTATTAATACTAAATTAGGCTCTTTTGTAATTTTGGGATAAATAAGCCTAATATTTTTAGGTTCTAATTTATATTTTTTTAAAGCTTCTATTATATCTACTATTCTATTTGGTCTATGTATCATATATATTGAACAGTTACTTTTTAATAAATAACTAGATGTTTTTGCTATATCTTCTATATTACACATTATTTCATGTCTTGAAATTTGTTTAAATTTATTTTCATTCTTTAAACCTGTATTATTTTTTTTATATGGTGGATTTGTAACTACTGCATCAAAACTATTGGCTGGAAAATTTTTACTTAATTTTTTTAAATCATCATTTATTACTTTAAATTTATTTTGCAAGTTATTCAATTCAGAAGATCTTTTTGCCATTTCATAAACTTCTTTTTGAATCTCCACACCAATTATTTCTTTTAAATTAGTTTTTCCACATAATAAAATACTTATAATTCCTGTACCGGTTCCTAAATCCAAAACTTTTGCATCATCTTTTATTTCTTTTGCGAAGTCAGATAAAAGCACACTGTCTATCCCAAAGCAAAATCCTTTTTTATTTTGTATTATTTTTAATCCTTTATATTCTAAATCATCTATTCTTTCATTTTCTTTTAATAAAATATTAAAACCTCTTTTCTATATACAATTATTATTTATTTTCATATAATATATTATCATAAATTTATATTTAATTTCAAGGAGAATTGAATGGATAGAAACTATTCTAATGAAAGCAAAAAAAAATTTAATTTCATAGAAAGAAAAGACTGCACAATTCGTTCTATTAAAGAAGTAGAATTCTTTTTGTGCAATCTTGATAAAGCGATAAAGTCTTTTAAATTTTTTAAATTTTTTAAATAATTATTCTCTAATAAATACTTTATCAAATATTAATTCTTTATCTGGAAATCCTTTATTTTCTTCTCCATTTATTAGAAAAGCCACCTTATTAATTTCTGTTAATTCTGTTGCTGTATTAACTATTGATTTTATAATTAATTCTTCTTGCTCCTTTCCCAAATTTTGTTCTTTAATAAATTCTTCTGAAAAATCTACATATAAAATATTATCTTTTATTTGTGCACTATTTAATTTTGTATTTTCAGGAATTAATTTTAATAATTTTTCATTTTTTGGTCCTTCTATTAATAAATTAATTAATAATTCATATGGATTATCTATTAAGTCTTTTGCGTCGATTTGTCTTGCTTCTGGAGTAAGTTCATAAGTATTAGGATTTAAGAAATATAAAGTAATCACTGTTTGTCTTAATTGTTCATCAGTAATTTCTTCTTCAGGTGTATATTCATATATAGCCTCCTTTTTATTATTTTTAATATTATTATAAATTATATATCCAACCCCCAATAATATAAATACAATTATTATAATTCCAACATACATAATTATTTTTTTATTTTTCATTTTAAACTCCTTTTTAATTTTATTTGTTTAATATTATTAAAGACAAGTTTAATTTAGAACTATTTTTTTTATTTCCTTTATTTTTGATTTAGTTGTCTTATATCCGATCTCAAATAATTCATCTATTTTTTTCATGTCTAATAAAGAAATATTTTTTGTTTTTATTTTCAATAAATAATCAGTACCTTTTACTTCATAATTTAATAATTCATGTGATAATATTTCTAAAGAATTTCCAACAACATCTATTATATTATCACAGCAATTATAATCTAATTCTTTTTCAAAGATAATACTTATTACTTTCTCTGCTCCTATATCTCTTAAACCTTTCCATGGAATATTTTCTCTAATTCCTCCATCAATTAATTCTGTATTTTTATACCTACATGGAGAAAACACTAATGGATAACTACAACTTGTTCTAACTGCTTTTCCTATTTCAATACCACTATCAAATATTATATTATCTGAAAGGCCGCTTCTAATATTCTTAGAACAAAAACAATATATTTCTCCAGTATAAATATCTACACTAGGAATTAATAATGGCATTTTTATATCTTTTATTTTTTTTATATTTTTTTCTCTTGCAACTTCATTAATTATTTCTTCAATAATTTCTCCAGAATTTAATCCATTAATAATTATTTTTCTTTTTATTAAAATTCCATAAATTATTTTTAAAATATTTTTTTTATCTATATATTTTATTTTTTTAGAATATTTTTTAAATAATATTAATATTTGTTTATAATTAAATCCCATTGCATATAAGGAAGCAACTATACTTCCTGAAGATGCTCCAGAAATAAAATTAATTTTTATATTTTCTTCTTCTAATGCTTTTAAAACTCCTACATGTGCAGCTCCTTTTATTCCCCCTCCGTGCTAATGCTAATCCTATTTTCATATTTATCACCTATTAATACTTATATATCTTTTTTAATATTATGATAAATATTTTATATAATTTACTTTTCTAATATTTTTATTTTATTAATATTAAATTTTTTTATTTATTTTTAATTAATTATTTATTTTTATTTATTTTAATTAATTATTTATTTTTATTTTTTTTATTTTTTATTATTTTTTATTATTTTTTATTTATTTTCCTTATTTTATTTTTTATGTAGTTATGTTGACTTATTTTGTATTAATTAATTTTTCCATTATCTTTATTTTTTTTATATTAATATAATCAAATAAATTCTTAATTTTATCTTTTATATAGTTGTTTTGTCTTTTTGAGTTATGGTTTTATGCTTATCTTTTTTGTTTATGTATACTGCTTTAACTTTTATAAAAAATCTATTTTTTATAGATATCCGTTAGTTTTGATAAGTTTTACATATGTCTTTTTTTTAATAAAGTCCTAATTTACCTATTAATTACAAATTAAACTTTTATTTGTTATTCGTTTTATAAATATTTTGTCTTTATAAAAATTACTTTTTTTTGTAAATGTTAAAATAAAACTGATAGAAAAATTCAAAATAAAATTGATAGAATTCTATCAGTTTTTTTGATGCAAA
>CANRDJ010000008.1 GCA_947629355.1 uncultured Clostridia bacterium | reverse complement strand
TCATTAATTTTTTTCATATTATCACCAATATAATTTTAACCAAGATTATTAATAAAATAACAAATATGCTCAAAAAAATAGCAAAAACAAATTGACATGCTCATAATAATAGAATAAAATAAAAATATAAAACAAATGAACTAAATTATAAAAACAAAAGTCTAATGAGTATGGAGGTACAAAAATGTCTATCATAGCACAAATAAAAAAAGGAGATCAAGAAGCATTTGCAAAATTAATCGAAGAATATAAATTACCAATATATAAAACAGCAAAAGCAATATTAAAAGATGAAGATGATGTATGTGATGCGATTCAGGATACAGCTTTAAGTATATATAAAAATATTGCAAACTTAAAAAATGAAAAATATTTTAAAACTTGGGTTATTAGAATTACAATAAATAAATGCTATGACATCATAACAAAAAACAGGTTAAATAGCGAAAAAATGGAAAAAGTAAAATTTTATGATGAGGAAGTACATAATAGTTTTGATAAAAATGTAATACTTAAAACCGATTTAGAAACAGCTTTAAATTCATTAGACGAAGATTTAAGAGTAACAACAGTTCTATATTATTATAACGATTTATCTATCTCAGAAATATCAGATATTTTGAATATACCAAAAGGAACTGTAAAATCAAGAGTATTTAGAGCCAGAGAAAAGCTATATGAGATATTAAGCAAAGAGGAGGTGAATGCAGATGAACAAGAAGGACATGTTTATTAAAGAAAAATTACAACAAGATAAAAAAATATCTAATAAAGCAAATATGATATTTGAAAATGTAAAGGAGGAATTTGATGTGGAAAATAACGGAAATAAAGTTATAAAAATAAGCTTAAATAAATTTATTGCAATAGCTGCGTCATTAGTAATAGTAGGAGTTTTAGGAGTAGGATTATATGCAACTAAATTTAAGAAAAATGATGTAATTGCAGAAAAAGAAACAAATATAGGAACAACAGAAACAAAAAAGGCATTTAAATATGCACTTAAAGGTAATTCACTAGAAGATTTTGATTTAAGATTTTTACAGTTAGAAAATACAAAAGTAAATAAAATATATAGTCCACTTTCTATAAAATACACACTAGCAATGCTTAATGAAGGAACAGAAGGAGAATCTAAAGAGCAAATTACAGGTTTAATTGGTGAATATAAATCTAATAAATATGTTAATAGTAAAAATATGTCATTTGCAAATGCATTATTTATAAGAGATACATATAAAACATCAATTAAACAAACCTTTGTAGATAATTTAAGGAATAAATATAATGCAGATGTTATATATGATTCATTTAGTTCTGCAAAAAATATGAATTCATGGATTAGTGACAAAACTCTTGACCTTATTAATAATATGGTAAATGATTCAGATTTAAATAACCTAGATTATGCACTTGTAAATGCACTAGCAATAGATATGGAATGGGGACATAAATTTGTAGATACGAATGATATAATTAATTTTGAAGCTAATTACATTCACGAAAATTATAGTTGGGGAGCACCTTTACAACTATTATTAAATAAATTTAAAGGTGTTGAAAATGATATATCTGGAATGGGAATAATAGCTTCTGTAAACAATTATGATATTGTTAAAACTTTAGGAGAAGAAAATATTAGAAAAACTGTTGGAGATAGGTTTAGAGCTTATCTAAAAGAAGATCCTGATGGTCAGGCATCATATTATTTAGAAGGAAAAGATATTGAAACAGCAGTAAAAGATTATTTAGATGATTATATTGAAGAATTAAATGCAAATTATAAAAGTGTAAATAGAAATACAGATTTTGAAATTTATGAAGATGAAAATGTTAAAGCATTTGCTAAAGATTTAAAAGAGTATAATGGAACAACCTTGCAATATGTAGCAATAATGCCAGAAGAAGACCTTGATAGTTATATAAATAATATTACTGCACAAGATATTAGTAAAATAATAAGTAATTTAAAAGAAATTAAGAATGAAAACTTTAAAGAAGGTGTTATTACTCAAATAACAGGATACATACCTAAGTTTAAATTTGATTATGAATTAAATTTAATTGAAGATTTAAATGACATGGGTGTTAAAGACGTGTTTGATAGTGAAAAAGCTAATTTAAAAGGAATTACTGATGATGAAGAAGCGTATATAGCAAAAGCAGTACATAAAGCAAATATTGAGTTTACACAAGATGGTATAAAAGCATCTGCAGCAACTATGGGTGGAGGAGCAGGTGCTGGTAGTATGTTTGATTATATTTATGATATACCTGTAGAAAAAATTACTCTTGATTTTACTAAACCATATATGTTTATTATAAGAGATAAATCAACAGGAGAAGTTTGGTTTGCCGGAACTGTATATAGTCCTTTATCATTAGAAGATGAGCCAGAAGTAGGAAATACAAACAATAATGAAATAGAAAGTTATTCAGAGTATCTAAAAACATATGTAGATTATTCTAGTAAAACTTTATACGGAGATGTAAATTGTGATGGACAAGTAAATGAGTGGGATTATGTATGTTTACAAAGGTATCTTGCAGGACAGGAAGGATATAATCTAACAGAGCAAGAAAAGAAGCGTGCAGATGTAAACGAAGATGGAGAAGTAAATAAAAAAGACTCACTTGCACTTAAACAATATTTTGAAGGTAATTATGATAGTTTACCAGTACAATAAAAAAGTAAAAAAAATCCGTAAAAACGTTGACATTTATATGAAAATATGATAAAGTATATAAGCTATGTTTCTAAGTTGGAGACATAGCTTAAAAAACGCATCGTTAAAACCCGTAAATAAAGTTGGAGGTGGAGCTAAGAAATGGCTGCAAAAGGACCAAGAGAAAATATAACACTAGAATGTACAGAGTGTAAAAGAAGAAATTATACAACAAGTAAAAATAAAAGAAATAATACAGAGAGATTAGAAGTTGTAAAATACTGCAAATATTGCAAAAAAAGAACAACACACAAAGAAACAAAATAAAAGCTATTTTAAGGAGGAAATAAAATGGCTAAAGATGCAAAAAAAAGCAAGGATATAAAAAATAAAAAGCATTTTTTCAAAGATTTTAAAGCTGAATTAAAAAAAGTAGTATGGCCGACACCAAAGCAATTAGCAAATAAGACTTTAGCGGTTATCATAATTGTATTAATAACAGCAGCAATTGTATTTGTGTTAGATGTAATTTTTGACTTATTTAATCAAGAAGGAATTAATAAATTAAAATCAAATATAAGAAACAAAGTAGTTGTAGAAAATACTGTTGATAATACAAATGAGATAGTAGAAAATGCTATAGATGTTAATAAAGTGGAAGATGAATCTTCTGTAGAAAATGCACAATAATAAGGAGGCTTAAAATATGTCTCAAGAGGAAAATATAGAACCAAAATGGTATGTAGTGCATACATATTCAGGATATGAAAATAAAGTAAAAACTGATTTAGAGAAAACTATAAAAAATAGAGAACTTGAAGACTTTTTCTTTGATATAGTTGTTCCAATGGAAGAACAAATCGAAATTAAAGATGGAAAAAGAAAAACAAATCTAAAAAAAGTATTCCCAGGTTATGTGTTAGTAAAAATGATTGTAACAGAGGAATCTTGGTACATTGTAAGAAATACTAGGGGAGTAACAGGATTTGTAGGATCAGGAACAGATCCAATACCTCTTACAGATGAAGAAATAAGAAACATGGGATTTGAAGTAACTGTTGTAAATGTAGATTATGATATAAATGATACAGTTAGAGTTGTAAATGGACCACTTGCTTCATTTATAGGAACAGTTCAAGAAATAAATAAAGAAAAAAACAAAGTAAAGGTTTTAGTATCTATGTTTGGTAGGGAAACACCAGTAGAATTAGAGTTTTCACAAGTAGAAAAAATTTAGGTAAACAAATGAAAAGCGGCATCTTACGTTGTTAAAATTATAATTAAAATCCTCAACGTACCTATGTACGTCTCCGGCATTTAATTATAATTTTGCCTAGTAATCTACCACTTTTGATTTGTTTGAAAAATAAATAATTAAATTTTAGTTCGTTTTAACGAGTTAAATAAATTAAAGAAGGAGATTGAGGAAAATGGCAGAGAAAGAAATTACAAATGTTGTTAAATTACAAATAGAAGCTGGAAAAGCAACACCAGCACCACCAGTTGGACCAGCATTAGGATCAACAGGTATTAATATTATGCAATTTACAAAGGAATTTAATGAGAAAACAGCAAATCAACCAGGAATGATAATCCCAGTTGTAATAACAGTATATCAAGATAAATCATTCTCATTTATAACAAAAGTTCCACCAGTTGCAGTATTAATTAAAAAAGCACTTAAAATTGAAAAAGGTTCAGGAAAACCTAATAAAGAAAAAGTAGCTAAAATAACAAAAGCTCAAGTAGAAGAAATAGCAAAAACAAAAATGGAAGATTTAAATGCAGCTTCACTTGAAACAGCTATGAGTATGGTTGAAGGTACTGCTCGTTCAATGGGTATAGTAGTTACTGATTAAATAGTTTAAAAAGGAGATAAGCTTAAATACTGACATCACTAATTCATAAGTAGGGGACATAGCGCTTCGAAAGTGGAAGTGACTAAGGGGTAAGCTGTGTCCCCTTACAATAATAAATTGGGAGGATGAAAAAAGTTCATTCGTTATTACCAAAGGAGGAAAGAAAATGAAAAAAGGAAAAAGATATCTAGAGTGTGAAAAACTTATAGATAAATCAAAAAATTATGATGCAAAAGAGGCATTAGAAACACTATGTAAAATGCCAAAACCAAAATTTGATGAAACAGTTGAATTACATGTTAAATTAGGTGTAGATTCAAAACAAGCTGATCAACAAGTTAGAGGAACAGTTGTACTTCCAAATGGTACAGGAAAAACTCAAAGAGTTTTAGTATTTGCAAAAGGTGATAAAGCAAAAGAAGCAGAAAATGCTGGAGCAGATTTTGTTGGAGCAGAAGAATTAGTTCCAAAAATTCAAAATGAAAATTGGTTTGATTATGACGTTATAGTTGCAACACCAGACATGATGGGTATTATAGGAAGACTTGGTAAAGTATTAGGACCTAAAGGATTAATGCCAAACCCAAAATCAGGAACTGTAACAATGGATGTTACAAAAGCGATAAATGAAATTAAATCAGGAAAAGTTGAATACAGATTAGACAAAACAAATATTATACATTTAGGTTTTGGAAAAGTTTCATTTGGAGCAGAGAAATTATTAGAAAATTATAATACAGTAATGGAAGCAATTGAAAAAGCAAAACCAGCAGCTGCAAAAGGTCAATACGTAAAAAGCGTTGCAGTAACTACATCAATGGGACCAAGCATTTATATAGCATAAAATAAAACGAGGGACATTCCTCTAACTATGAGGAATGCTCGTGACCAAGGTTTGTCCCTCAAACCATATAATGCCAAAGACAGTAGGCAAAAACATAAGCCCTACCGAGGTAATTAATAAAAGAGTAATATACTCTGTTAATTCCTCGCGTGGGATTAACAGAGTTTTTAAATTTTTATATATAAAACGAGGGACATTCCTCGAACTATGAGAAATACCCGTGTACCGAGGTTTGTCCCTCAAACCTTGTAATTACCTTAAAGGGAGGTGAAAATATTGGCTAGTGAAAAAATTTTAAATCAAAAGAAAGAAGAAGTTTCAAAATTAGCAGAGAAAATAAAAGAAGCTAAAGTTGTACTTTTAACAGATTACAGAGGTATAAATGTTTCTGATGTAACAGATTTAAGAGCAAAATTAAGAGCATCTGAAGTAGAATACAAGGTCATAAAAAATAATATAACAAGAAGAGCTCTTGAAGAATGCAAAATAGAAGGACTTGAAGATGTTCTAGAAGGACCAACAGCAGTTATTATAGGAAATAATGATTATCTTGACGCATGTAAAACAATTTATGAGTATGCAAAAGATAATGAATTCTATAAAATTAAAGGTGGTATCATAGATGGAAAAGTTGTTTCAACAGAAGAAATAATTACACTTGCAAAATTACCATCAAGAGAAACACTTATGGCAAAACTTGCTGGTGCTTTACTTGGAAATATTACAAAACTTGCAATTGCATTAGATCAAGTTTCTAAGCAAAAGTCAGAAACAGCAAATGCATAAAAATAAAATTATTAGGGTAGTGACCAAACACTAGAAAATTAAATTTTAAAGGAGAGAAATAAAATGGCAGATATAGCAAAAATGTTAGAAGAAATAGATAGCTTAACAGTTATCGAATTATCAGAATTAGTAAAAGGAATAGAAGAAAAATATGGAGTATCAGCAGCAGCTGTAGCAGCACCAGTAGCTGGTGGAGCAGTAGCAGGAGCAGCAGCTGAAGAAAAAACATCATTTGATGTTGTATTAAAAGAAGCTGGAGCAAACAAAATACCAGTTATAAAAGTTGTAAGAGATGCAACAGGATTAGGATTAAAAGAAGCTAAAGACTTAGTTGATGGAGCACCTAAAACAATAAAAGAAGGAGTTGCTAAAGAAGAAGCTGAAGAATTAAAAGCAAAATTCGAAGAAGCTGGAGCAACAGTTGAATTAGCTTAAATATTAATCTAATTATACTAAAAAAGATTTTGGTTTTAACCAAAGTCTTTTTTAGTAAGCTGGGGAAATAGGTAAGGAATTTTTTTACATAAAAACTTATAAATTTTTCTTTACATTAATTAATTTAGTGAATATAATATACTCAATTAATAAAGGAGTGATAAATATGGCATTAAGAAGCAAATTTGCAAATAAAGAACATAATTTATTTAGAGCTACTAAAATTTTTACAGATAGGATTGATGCTAGAACAGTATTTTCAGAAAGCATTGATACTTGGATGAGTAGAAATAAACCATCTGAAGTAATAGTGTATTATGGAATTGGTGGGATAGGAAAATCAAGACTTTTAAAAGAATTATATAGCACAACTGACAAATATTATAAAGAAAATACAAAAAATATAAATAATGTATATGTTAGTTTAGATACTTTTGATTGTTCTAATATAACTAATACGCTAATAAAAATAAGAAGTCAATTAAAAATAGACTGTTCACTATTTGATTATGCATATATGGAATATAATGCAAAATCAAATATTTCTGTAGAGGATCTAAAAAATAAAATGACAAGTTTTAACTCTCCTATTATTGAGGTATTAAATGAATGTATAGATTTAGGCACAGGCTCAATAGCAATTCCTTCAAATCTTCTTTCAAAAGCTGTGGAATTTGTTAAAAAGAGAAATTTTAATAAACAGTATCATGAATATATAGAAGAAATACATACTTTAATGGAAACAGAAATTTATGAGAGATTACCATACTATTTAGGAATATGTATTCAAAATGCTGCACAAAAAGGCGAATATAATACTATTTTTATAGATTCATATGAAAGTTTATTAACAAGTAGTAGATATAAAAACAATGAAGAAGAGTGGTTACAAGAGTTATTTTTATCTTCTGAAAATATTAGAATAATAGTTGCATCTAGGGATAAATTAAAATGGGAAGAACAAGACAAAGAATGGAGTGAATATTTAAATCAACATTTGCTTTCTAGACTTTCAGTAGAAGATAGTATATCATTTTTAAAACATGTTCCAATAGAAGATGAAACTATAATTAAGAAAATGGTTAAATCATCAAAAGGAATGCCACTTTTTTTGGATATGTATGTAGATATGTATACATCAGATTTTAATAGCGGAAAAACTATAAATAAAGATAATTTTAAAGCTAAGGGAGATACTATCATAAGTAGATATATTAAATATTTAAATGATAATGAAAAGAGTGCTGTTAAATTATTATCTTTGCTTGATTGCTTTGATAAGGAATTTGCACAAGATTATCTAGAATCAGAGAAAATATTTATGCTTAATAATGAATTAAATTCATTATATAATAAATCTATATTTATAGAAGATACAGTTAACAAGAATTTAATAAGAATAGATTCTAGTGTAAGAGAATATATAAAAAAGGAAATATCAGATAGTCAGGCTACACAATTCACAGAAAAATTGATATGTTGTATAGAAAAAATAAAAAATAATATAGAAAGGTCATTTAAGTACTTTGGGCAAGTTATTGAGATAGAAAAAGATTTTAATATAAATTCAGAAAATATTAGTGATAAACTAATAGAATTAATGCAATATTTTATGGATATGGGATATTGGAATGAAATATATAAAATATTTAATCAAGCGGTGGAAACCTCCAATGAATGTTTTGAAACAATGAGATATTTTGCAAATGTATTTTATATGAAAAGAACAGAAAAATTGACTGATACAAAACAGTATATACAAAAATTCGAAGGATGCCATAAATTAAGTGATAATCAAAAATATTTAAATGAATATTTAAGAGCACATACAGAACATTTATTAGGAAATTATGATATCGCATTAGAATTATACAAAAAACTATATGAAGAGATGAATCTTATAAAAGAATGTGTATCAATTCATACATTTAATGCTGTGATGATTAAATACATAGATGTATTGTTTTTAAAAGGAAAATTTAAAACATCGTTAAATATGATAGAGGAAATGCTAAACAATAAAAATATTAATACATCTGAAAAGATAGAATTACTCAGAACAAAAGGACATATTTACAGATTTAATTTAATGTTTAATGAATCGGAAAAAATTTATAATGCAGCATATAAATTAATAGAAAAACAAAATTCAAAATCTTTTGAAGGAAAGATATATACAAATATGTCAGAAGCTTTATGCATTATAAATCCAATAAAATCATTAGAATTTGCCCAAAAATCATTAGATATTAATAAACAATTGGGGAATAGTATAGAAATAGGAAAAGCATACTCAGCTTCTTGCATAGCAAAATCACTATTAAATAATTATGAAAATGCTACAATAGATGGTAATAATGGAATTAAAGTAGAGGAAATTGTGGGATATAAATCAGGAGTATTGTTTTGCAATTTTGCACTATTAATATGTGCATATTCTTGTAACAATACGGAAGATGTTTTAAAGATGTATAATAATATAAAACTAATAACAGATGATATAAAAGTTTATACATTTTTAGAAAAATACGCTAAAATATTAACAGATAAAAATCCAGAAAAATTAAAAGAATTAACTGATTTTGAATGGTTAGATATAAATAATACAATTAATGTAATAAATAATTTAATTGCTTAAATGGAGGCTTTCATGATTAAACATATAGGAATTATTACTGCAGAAGATGAAGAGTTTGAAGCGGTAAAAAATATAATGAAAAAACATGAGGAAATAATAATACATGGCTTAAAAATTTTAATTGGAGAGTTTAATAATAAAAATTATGTATTAACTAAAAGTGGTGTAGGAAAAGTAAATGCTGCAAGAACTGCTCAAATATTAATTGATAAATTTGATACTGAATATATAATAAATGTAGGCTCGGCAGGTGCATTAGATGACAAATTAAATATAGGAGATATTGTTATTGGAAGTAAATTAGTACAACATGATTTTGACGTTACAGCATTTGGACGTGAAAAAGGGTATATATCTGGCGTTGGTAAATTCTTTGAAAGTGATTTAGAAATAATAAAAAAAGCTAAAGGGATTAAAATAAATGATATAAATATTGTTGTTGGAACAATAGCTTCAGGAGATATATTTTGCACAGACGTAAAAATGAAAGAAAAAATAAGAAAAGAATTTAATGCAGACTGTGTTGAAATGGAAGGGGCAGCTATTGCTCAAGTATGCTTTCTAAATAAAGTACCATTTATAATAATACGTTCAATTTCTGATATACCAAATAACAATAATCAAATTAATTTTAAAAATTATATTAAAATGGCGTCAAAAAATTGTGCAGAGTTTATTAGCTATATATAGCCAATACCTTGACAAAAAATTTAAATAAATATATAATTATCAAGTATGAAAAAATTAAGGAGAAAATTTTTAATGAATAAATTAAAAAGAATTTCATTAGTAACTTTAGGAATCATTGCTTTATTTACAACAGCAACTTTTGCAAAAACAGGAACAGTAAATGCTCCAAGTGGATTAGTATTAAGAGAAGAAAAATCTAAAACAAGTGATCCAATAACTACAGTAAGTGATAAAGCTAAAGTAGAAATAATAGAAGAAAGTGGAGAATGGTATAAAGTAAAATACAACAGTAACGAAGGATATTTATTTGCTGAATTTGTAGATGTAGAGGAAGAGAAAGAACCAGAAAAGACTGAAGAATCTAAAAAAGAAGAGACTCAAACAGAACCAAAAGAAGAACCAGAGACAAATTCAGAAAATAATACAAACCAAGAAGAAAAACAATATCCAAAAAAACAAAAAATAAAGGCAGATTTAAAAGTATATACAATTCCATCAGTTACAGCAAATACAATATTAAATATTAAAAAAGATGAAGAAGTAACTATTAACTACGAATTAAATAATTGGGCAAATATTACTTATGGAAAAAATACAGGATGGATAAGAAGATATTTTATAAACAGTGAAAAAGTATCAGTACAAATAAGTACTTCTGAAATAGAAAAAAAGGATAATACAGAAGCAGAAAAAAACAAAACAGATGAAACAGCTACTACAACAATAAAAAACAAAAAGGGATATGTCGATGTAAGTAGTTCTGCAAATATAAGAAAAGAAGCAAGCACTTCTTCAGAAATAATAAATACACTACTTAAAAATACAGAGGTAATAATTATTGCAGAAGAAGGAGATTTCTATAAAATACAATATAAAGATATAATAGGATATATATCAAAATCTTTAGTATCAGATAAACCAGTAGCAGAGGCTACAAGTAGAGGTTCTACAGGAGAAAGAAAACCGGTTTCACAAGAAAATACTGTTACAGAAAAGAAAGGAACCCAAAGTACACAAACTACAACAATAGAAGCTTCAAGTTCTTCTCCTAAGGGAAATGATGTAGCATCATTTGCAAAAAAGTACATAGGATATAATTATGTATATGGAGGATCAAGTCCAAGTACAGGATTTGACTGTTCAGGATTTGCAAGTTATGTATATAATTCATTTGGATATACAATTGGTAGAACTTGTACAGAACAAATATCAAAAGGAACAGCAGTTTCAAAAAGTAATTTGCTACCTGGAGATTTAGTATTTTTCAATAACGGTTCTGGAGGTAGTATAGGACATGTTGGAATTTACGTTGGTGGAGGACAAATTGTCCATGCTGAAAACAGTAGAACTGGCGTTAGAACAGATACAATAAATAGTGGATTTTATAACAAATATTATTATTCTGCAAGAAGAATAATAAAATAGGGATAACTTATAAATATTGGAGTGATTAAATATTAAAAGACCAATTTTAATATGTACAATTCGGATATTTAATAGGTATTATATATGGGCTATACTTTAAACAAAGTATAGTCTTTGTTTTACCTGTTATATTTATTATATATTTAATTTATAAACTAAATATAAATAAATATAAATTTATGAAATACATAAAACTTTTTGTAAAAAATAGTGCAATTTTGCTCATAATAATATCTGCAATAGTTTCAAATACGTATTTATTATATTTAAACTCAAGGTATGATAACTTTTATAAAAATATTCCAAATAATATAGATACAAAAGCTGTAGTAGTGCGGTGATGCAACAGAAAAAGAATATAATTATACATATACAATAAAAATCAAAGAAGGCAGTTTTAGCAGTAAAAAATTTTACTTATTAGTAAATAAAAAAGAAAATCAAAAATTACAATACGGAGATTTAATAGAAATAAAAGGAGAATATATATTACCAAGCACAGCAAGAAATTATAAAGGCTTTGATTACAGGGAATATTTAAAAACTAAGAAAATATATGGAAGTATAAAAACAGATAATTTAACAATTATTCAAAAAAACAAATTAAATATTCTTCTTCTTTTATCTAATAAGATAAGAAACTACATAATAGATACAGTAAATAACCTATTACCACAAGAAACAAGTAAATTATTAATAGGTATATTAATTGGAGACAAATCTGAAATACCAGAAAATATAATACAAAATTTTAAAATTAGTAATCTATCACATATGCTTTCGGTATCAGGAGCTCACACTTCATATATAATACTTGGAATAACATACATATTAAGTAAAAGCAAAACCCCAAAAAAATGGACATACATTATTACAATTTTAGTATTAGTTTTATTCATGTTTATAACAAATTTTACTGCATCTGTAACAAGGGCTTGTTTTATGAGTATAATAGTTTTAGGAGCAAATTTATTATATCGAAAACAAGATTTTTATACAAGCATATCAATTTCATTATTAATCATTTTAATTATAAATCCATTTTCTATTAATGAAATCGGTTTAGAGCTTTCATATTTAGGCACAATAGGAATTATAGTATTTAATAGAAATGTAGAAAAAGTATTAAACAAAATAAAAATAAAAGGCAAAATATCAAAATTGTTATCTGTTACAATATCAGCACAAATAATGATAATGCCAATAATGGAACTTAAGTTTAATACAATTTCATTAACATTTTTTGTTTCAAATATTTTAGTAAGTCCATTTCTAGGAATAAATATAATATTAGGATTTATAACAATTTTTGTATCATTAATTTCTTTCACATTAGCAAAGATGTTTGCAATGCCACTTAATTTAAGTTTAAAAGCTCTAATATTTATTTCTAGCTTTACTGCAAAACTTCCCTTAAGTAGTATTTTAATAAAAACACCATATTTAATTTCAATATTATTTATTTATTGTATAGCATTTATATCAAACTATATTTTAACTCTATATAATTCAAAAAGAAATTTAAGATTATTTCAAAAAAAGTTATTAAAAAGAAAAAACATAAAGACGTTTGCAATAGGTATTTTAATCATAATAATTTTATTCAATACATTTTCATGGCTTTATCAAATAATTCCCAAAGACTTAAGAATATATTTTATTGATGTAGGACAAGGAGATTCATGTTTAATAATTACACCAAATAATAAAAAAGTATTAGTAGACGGAGGAGAAGGAAAAACAGATATAGTTCTTTCATATTTACTAGACAGAAGAATAAATAAATTAGATTATATAATGATTTCGCATTTTGATAGTGACCATTGTAATGGCTTAATAGACGTAATTCAAAAATTAGAAGTAAAAAATATTTTAATATCCAAGCAAAGCTATTTTTGTGATGAATATAAAAATATTGCAAATATCATAAATTCAAAAAGAATTAAAGTAACTTTTGTAAAAAAAGGGGATAAATTAAATATTGATAAAAATGTAAATTTAGATATATTTTATCCACCACAAAATCTAGAATATAATGATTTAAATAATAATTCAATAGTTGCAAAACTTACATACAACAAATTTTCAATACTATTTACTGGAGACATAGAAAAGTCAGAAGGAAATATTTTAGGCAAATTTACTGCAAATGAATTAAAAAGCACAATTATAAAAGTACCACATCATGGATCGAAAACTTCGTCAAGTGAAGAATTTATTAAGACAGTAAATCCAAGCATTGCATTAATAGGAGTAGGAGAAAACAATAAATTTGGTCATCCAAATGGAGAGGTATTGCAAAGATTAAATGACATAAATTGCACAATATACAGAACAGACAAAATGGGGGAAATAGATATTAGAGTAAGCAAAAAGGGAGAATTAAAACTAAAAAAATTATTAAAGTAATTATATTAAAAATCTAAAATAAATAATTGTATATTTTATCTAAATTGTGGAAAAGATAAAACTGGTGATGATAGATGAAAAAATATACAATTATAGCTATAATAACCATTGGAATTATTTTAGGTTTTCTAACAGGAATATACGTATATAAAATAAATAAAATTAGTAATGAACAAAAAGAATATATAGCAGAAAAAATAGAAGATGAGTGCACAGCAATAGGTGAATTAGATGATGAAGATATAGCTAATTTAATTACTACTAATAATAATGAGGAAAAAACATCTCCAAATTGCACAATAATTTTAAAAGTATATCATGAAGCTTGTAATCATTTAATAGAAAACAGACAAAGCATAGAAGAAGCAGATGTTAATATGACAGAAGATGAATTAAAACAAAGATTTAGTGACTGGGAGGTACAAAAGTTTACACCTACTGAAATAGTATTATATAAAGAAGTAGATGAGTTTTGTGATGAGCATTATCTTTTAAAAGAAGAAAATGGATATATAACAATATATAAATTAGATGAAAATGAAAATGCACAAATTTTTAACACAACAGAAATTTCAACTGAATATCTTGCAGAAGAAGATTTAGAGCAAATACGAAATGGAATAAAAGTTTATACAGACAAGGAATTAAATAAAACACTTGAAGATTTTGAATAAAAAAAATTGATGCCTTTTGGGATGAACTTCACATCTAGGCATCAATTTTTTTATTTATATCTTTTTATTTTGTTCCGTTGATTTTTTTAAATATCCCTGTAAGTAAAAAGCTTTTACATACATTAATAAAGAAAATATTGTTGCAAGTATAGCTAAATAGTATATATATTGATGAAACTCTGGAAGCTGTGGTAAACCATATTCTACATGATTAATTAATGGTCCATTCCAGTACTGGGTAAATAATGAACATACTATTGCTATATAAAATAACACTGTCGCAAGTTTTCCATACCATTTACTAGATACAACTAATTCTTTTCCATAAAGGAAAGAAGCTCCAGAAATCATTAAAAATTCCTTTATAATAACTATTACTATAATCCACATTGGAATAATCTTTTGCAAAGCTAAAGTTCCAAGCAAAGCAATTTGAGTTGCCTTATCAGCCAAAGGATCCATTAGTTTTCCAAAATCAGTTATAAAATTAAATTTTCTTGCAATAAACCCATCTAGTATATCAGTTATTCCAGAAATTGTAAGTACTATTATTGCTGCAATGTAATTATGTTCGACAGAAAAAGATATAATTATAGGTATTAATAAAAATCGTATAATTGTTAGAATATTTGGTACGTGTTTAAACATATTTCCTCCATAAATTATTTTGCATTAAATATTAATTCATTACCATCAAAATCAACTGCAATAGTTTGACCAGCAAATACTTCAGATTTTAATATCATATCAGAAATAGGATCTTCTATATATCTTTGGATAGCCCTTCTTAAAGGCCTTGCACCATATTTTAAATCAGTTCCCTTTTCCAATATATAGTCTTTAGCTTCAATAGATACATCTAAATTAATATCTTTATCAGATAATGCCTTAGATGTAGATTGTAGCAATAAATCTATAATTTGTAGTAACTGTTCTTTATTCAAACTATCAAAAATAACAATTTCGTCTACTCTATTTAAAAACTCTGGTCTAAATATATCTTTTAAAGCAGTTTCAATTTTTCCTTTGTCAAAACTTTGTTTTCCAAAACCTATTGAATTATTATTTAAATTAGATCCAGCATTTGATGTCATAATTATTATAGTATTTTCAAAACTTACTGCATTTCCTTGGGCATCTGTAAGTTTACCATCATCTAATATTTGAAGAAGAATATTAAAAACATCTGGATGAGCTTTTTCAATTTCATCTAAAAGTATTATTGAATAAGGCTTTCTTCTAACTTTTTCAGTTAATTGACCAGCATCGTCATAGCCTACATATCCTGGAGGAGAACCAATTAATTTAGACGTTGAATGACTTTCCATATATTCTGACATATCAACTCTAATTATTGAGTCTTCACTACCAAACATTTCGTAAGCAAGAGTTTTTGCAAGTTCAGTCTTTCCAACACCTGTTGGTCCAACAAATATAAATGAAGGTGGTCTTTTTGTACTTTGGAGTCCAGCTCTATTTCTTCTAATTGCACGAGATACTGCTTCAACTGCAACATTTTGACCTATTATTCTATGATGTAAATTTTGTTCAAGATTTAACAACTTAACAGTTTCAGCCTCTGTAATTTTTTTAACAGGTATTTTTGTAGAATGTTCAATTACTTCAGCAATATCATTTACAGTAAGATTAGTTAATTCAAGTTTTTCATTTAATTCTTCAATTCTTTCTAATATATTACATTCTTCTGTTTTTAAATCGGCAGCCTTTTGATAATCTTCTATAGAGTCGGATTCAACTGCTTCTTCTTTTTCTTCTTGAATTTTAGCAAGTCTATTTTTTAATAATTCAAGCTCATATAATTCTTTATTTCCTAAATTGATTTTTGAACAAGCCTCATCTAATATATCAATTGCTTTATCAGGCAAAAATCTATCATGAATATACTTTTCAGACATTTTAACAGTTTGTGCAATTACGTCATTAGAAATTTTAACCTTATGGAAATCTTCATAATATTTTTTAATTCCCTTTAAAATTTCTATAGTGTCATCAATATTAGGCTCGTCAACAATTATTGGCTGAAATCTTCTTTCTAAAGCAGAATCTTTTTCTATATATTTTCTGTATTCTTTTAAGGTAGTAGTTCCAATTAATTGAATTTCTCCATTTGATAGAGAAGGTTTTAAAATATTTGCAGCATTCATTGAATGCTCAGCATCACCTGCACCTATTATATTATGAATTTCATCAATAACTAGAATAATATTACCAGATTGTTTACATTCATCAATTATAGATTTCATTCTTCCTTCAAATTGACCTCTAAATTGTGTTCCAGCAATAATTGATGTCATATCAAGTAAATATACTTCTTTATTTAATAATTTTGCAGGGACCTGTTTTTCAGCAATTTTAATTGCTAAGCCTTGTGCAATTGCTGTTTTTCCGAACTCCTGGTTCACCAATTAAACAAGGGTTATTTTTAGAACGCCTATTTAATATTTGAATAACTCTTTCAATTTCTTTATCACGACCAATGATAATATCCAATTCATTTTTTCTTGCTTTGTTTGTTAAATTAGTTCCATAAATATCTAAAAAACTTTTTTTCTTTTCTTTCGGTCTTCTTTCTGTTTTTACTTTTTTCTTAGAACTTGGGTTTCCATCTTCCTTACTATTGGTTTCAGATGATTTGTTTCCAAACATATTAGAAAATATAGAACCCAAAGGAATACCTTCACCTGATTGTATATTTTCATCATTTAGTTCATCTATATTAATATTTTCTGATAAATCGTCAAATAAATTTTCAAATTGTTTTGACATATCATTTAATTCTTCTTCAGAAAGATTTGCTTGTTTTGCAAGTACTTCTAAAGGGTTAATACCTTTTTCTTTTGCACAATTATAACAAAGCCCTTCCATAGAGCTTTTATCTCCATCTATTTTTTTTGTAAATATTACAGCCATATTCTTATGGCAATTTGAACATAACATATTTATCTCCTGCCTTTTCATTGTATAAGTATATTTATTATAATACATTAAAATTTTCTAATAGTCAAGAAACCGTAAGAAAAAGTTGAATATGTTAAATATTAATGTTATAATATAAAGCTAAAGGAGAAACAAATGAGAAATTTAAAATATTTTTTAATAAAAAATAAGATGATTATAATTATTATATCAGTTATATTAATATGTGCAATAGCAATTTCGATAGGTGTTTATGCACAAATTACAAATAGAAGTGCGATTAATTCAGAGAAAGAAGAAAATCATGATTATGAAGATTTAGAAAACAATTTTGACGATATGTTTACGAATACTATAAATAAAGAAGCAACTGCAAAACAAGAAATAAATTATGATGAAATAATATATTGTGCATATAATATTAAAGAAGAAAAAGAAAATTATAATATTGATGCAAAGATACCATTTTTTAAGATAGAAAATAATATTACAGAAAAAATAAATAAAGAGATATATGATATATTTGCTAGAACAATTATTAATATTGTAGAAAACTCTAATGAGCATACAATATTTAATTTAGATTATGTAGTGTACGTTAATAATAATATTTTATCATTAGTAATAAGATGCAAATATAAAGATGGAAGTAACCCACAAAGAAATATAATACAGACATATAACTATGATATAGATAATAATAAATTAGTTGATATAAATGAAATAATAGGTTATAAGAACTTAAATAAAGAAGATATACAAAAAACAGTTTTTGAAAAAATAAAGGAAGAAAATGCACAAATAAAAAATATTAGTGATCAAGGATATAATGTGTATATTAGAAATGAAAACGATGAAATATATAAAGTTGATAATACACCAAACTTTTTCTTAGGAAAAAATAATTATTTATATCTAGTTTATGCCTATGGAAATAATAATTACACAAGTGAGATGGACTTAGTTATATTTTAGTAAAAATATATTTAAGTAATAAAAAAACAAGTAAAATATTGACAAAGAGGAAACCATAAATATAATTGCAGTAGGAATTATATGCATTAAGAAACATGCTTCATAGTTTCTACTGATTTCTACCTTTTGAAAATTTATAAGGAGTACCGGAATTAACCAGTACTCCTTTCATTTATGGCTTTTCAGCTAATTTTATTTTTACTTGTTTAGTCTCCCCATTTCTATACACATCCAGAGTAACTTCATCACCAATTTTTTTCTTATTCTTTATATCATTTAATTCATCCATAGTTTTTACTGCTGTGCCATCTATAGCTGTTATTACATCACCTGCTTTTAAATCAGAAGAAGATGCAGGACCATTGGCTTCTAATTTTTCTACATATATTCCAACAGGTAAATTATAACGTTTTGCAGTTACTTCATCTAAATTACTTCCTGATATACCTATATATGGTCTTAACACTTTCCCATTTTTTATTAATTGATTATAAATATCTATAGTTTCATTTATTGGAATTGCAAAGCCCATTCCTTCTATACCTGTTCCAGATAATTTTAGAGTGTTTATTCCTATTACTTTTCCTTCAGAATTTACTAAAGCACCACCACTATTACCAGAGTTTATAGCTGCATCTGTTTGAATTAAATTATATGTTGTTCCATCATCGCTGGTAACATTTCTATTTACTGCACTTATTATTCCAGAAGTAACACTACTTTGCATTCCAAGAGGATTTCCTATTGCCATTGCAAATTCGCCTATTTTTATTGAATTAGAGTCACCAATCTCTGCAGCTGTTAAATCATTCTTTTCTATTTTTACTACAGCAAGATCAGTTTCTTGGTCTGTTCCTATTATCTTAGCCTCATAAGGTGTTTCGTTATCATATAAATAAACATATACTTTTGCTGCTTTCGAAACTTCATAATATATAGATGAATCTGCAGAATTTATAATGTGATTATTCGTCAATATATATCCATCATTACTTATTATAATACCAGAACCTTCTGCTTGAGCTGTTTGTGATAAACCGCATAAAGTTTGATGTTACAGTATATTCAACTTTAATACCAACTATAGAAGGTAACACCTTACTTGCTGCAAATACGGCTGTATCAGAATAATTATTAAGTGAAACAAAATCTACTACTCCATTATTAGAAGATTGATTAGAATTTGAAACACTTGAATTATTAGGATTATAAGTAACTAAAGATTTTCTTATATTTGGCACACCGAAGACCAAACCTATCACAAGAATTGCACCTAATACTCCTGATATGAAAGGAACAAAAATATTAGATTTATTCCCCCTAGATTTTGATGAATCTGAATTGAATTTTTTATAAAAGTCATCATTTTCACTCATAAAAAAACCTCCTTACAAACAAATAAGTTAAATATTATAATATAATAATAACCCAAAACAAACTTATCATACAATAGATAACTTAAAAAAAACTGAAAAT
This sequence comes from uncultured Clostridia bacterium, assembly GCA_947629355.1. GTDB lineage: Bacteria > Bacillota > Clostridia > TANB77 > CAG-508 > CAG-452. The sequence goes on along the minus strand of CANRDJ010000008.1, from coordinate 24,701 downwards.
TAATATAAGATATATATAAATTTTCTATTGAAATAGATTATAACATATAATATAATAAAATTAATTTAAGGGAGTTGAAAATATGAATTTAAAAATAGAAAACGGCATAACAATAATAGCTTTAATAATAACAGTTATTTTAATGTTAATACTTGCAGGAGTTGGAATATATTTTGGAAATGATGCAATAGATAAAGCAAAACTTGAAGATATAAGAACAGATATGATTTCTATAAAAACAAAAGCTAAGATAGTTGCAGAACAATATAATTTCAAAGATATAGAAAGTTTAATTGGGACTATAGTTTCAAACGAAGAAATACAAAAATTAGGATTAACGGATAAAAAAAGTGACCAAATTCGAAAATGGAGTAGTGAAGATTTAAATGGTCAAGGATTATCAAATATAGAAGGAGATACATACATAGTATATTATGATTTAAAAAATCCTAATAATTGTGAAGTATATTATATATATGGATATGAAGGTAAATATAGCTTATCAGAATTACAAGATTAGCTTGTAATTTTGAAATATGGAGAAATATATGAAAGAAAGAGAAATAGAAAGATTAAATAAATTAAAAGAATTTGAAAAAAAATTATATGATAGTGGAGTAAAATACATAGCTGGTATAGATGAAGCAGGACGTGGTCCTTTGGCAGGTCCTGTTGTTGTTGGATGTGTTATAATGAAGCCAGAATCGTTTATAGAATATGTAAATGATTCGAAAAAAGTATCAGAAACAAAAAGAGAAATGCTTTACGAAAAAATAACAAGTGAGGCAATTAGCTGGAGCACAGGAATAGTAGATGAAAAAGAAATAGATGAAATAAATATATTAAATGCTACAAAAAAAGCACTAACAATGGCTATTGATAAGCTAGAAGTAAAGCCTGATGTAATTTTAATTGATGCTTTAGATAAAATAGATACAAGAGGAATAAAATATATATCTGTTATAAAAGGTGACGCAAAAATATATAGCATTTCTGCAGCATCAATTATTGCAAAAGTAACAAGAGATAGAATAATGAGAGAATATGATGAAGTATATCCTAATTATGGATTTGGAACACATAAAGGATATGGAACAGCAAAACACATACAAGCAATAAAAGAATATGGATTATGTAGTTTGCATAGAAAAAGTTTTACAAAAAATTTTATGTAGGAGGAAGTTAAGTTATGAATATTCAAGAAATAATAGCAAAAAAAAGAGATGGAAAAGAGTTAAATCAGGAGGATATAAATTATTTTGTAACAAAATATACTGATGGGACAATCACAGATTATCAGGCAGCAGCACTAGTAATGGCTATATATATTAATGGAATGAACAAAGAGGAGATAACGAATTTAACATTAGAAATGGCTAAATCGGGAGATATTTTAGATTTATCCCAAATATCTAAAAACGTAATAGATAAACATTCTACAGGTGGAGTAGGAGATAAAATAACGTTAATACTTACTCCAATTATTGCGTCACTTGGAATTCCAGTTGCAAAAATGTCTGGCAGAGGGCTTGGTTTTACAGGAGGAACAGTAGATAAATTAGAGTCTATTCCAGGATATAAAACGGATATACAAATAAGTGATTTTATAGATAATGTAAAAAAAATAGGAATAAGTTTAATAGGGCAAACAGCAAATCTTGCTCCAGCAGATAAAAAAATATATGCATTAAGAGATACTATTAATTGTGTAGGAAGCATGCCACTTATTGCATCAAGTATAATGAGTAAAAAAATTGCAGCAGGAGCAAATAAAATAGTATTGGATGTAACAGTTGGAAGCGGGGCATTTATGAAAAATAAACAAGATGCTATAAAACTTTCTAATATGATGAAAGAAATAGGAAAACTTGCAGATAGAGAGACAGTATGTGTTCTTACAAATATGGATGAACCAGTAGGATATGCAGTAGGAAATACATTAGAAATAATTGAAACCATAGAATGCTTGAATGGTAATATTCCAAAAGATATAGAAGAAATAATAACTACAATTGGTAGTTATATTATAAAATTATCAGGAAAAAGTGATGACTTGGAAGAAAATAAAAAAATGATTTTGCAGAATATAGAAAATGGGAAAGCATATAATAAATTTTTAGAGCTTGTTCAAAATCAAGGTGGAGATATAGAATATATAAAAAATGTAGAAAAATTTGAAAAAGCAAAACATATAATGCCTGTAATAGCAAAAAAAGAAGGATATATACAAGAATTAAATGCAGAAAAAATAGGAATGATATCAGTAATGCTTGGAGCAGGAAGAATGAAAAAAGAAGATAACATAGATAAAGCAGTAGGTATTATTTTAAATAAAAAGATATCAAACAAAGTAAAAAAAGGTGATATCCTTGCATATGTTCATGCAAACGATGAACAAAAGGGAAAAGAAGCAGTAGAAGAAATTAAAAATATATATAAAATATCTGAAATGGAAGTAGAAAAAGAGGAGATAATATTGGGAATTATATAAATTGTAATTTATAAAATTAAATTTGTTGCAAATGTTGTAGGGGCGGAATCAATTTCCGCCCGAAAACAGATAAATTTCGGGCAGATATGGAATCTGCCCCTACAGATTTGAAAATAAATTTATCTCTACAAACAACAATTTATATGACTATGTAGAAAGGAAAATAACAAATGAAAATAATGTTTATATGCACAGGAAATATATGTAGAAGTGCTATGGCACATAAAATGCTTGAAAAAAGAGTAAAAGAAGAAAATAAGGATATAGAGGTATATTCATGTGGTGTATTTGCAGAAAATGGAGATGTGCCAACATATGAAGCAATTCAAACGATGAAAGAATACGGAATAGATTTATCAAAACATAGGGCAACAAACATCAGAAATTCTAATATAAAAGATATGGATGTTATACTATGTGCAACAAGTAGCCATAAAAATAATGTTATAAGAATGTATCCAGAACTGAAAGAAAAAGTATATACAATGAAAGAATATGCAGGTTATCCTAAAAATGATATTGATATTAAAGATCCGTGGGGATATGGAATAGGAGTATATAGAAAATGTGCAGTAGAAATAGAAGATTGTATAAATAAAATTTAAATTCAATTTATATAGAAGGGAAAAATAAATGAACATATTAGAAGGATTAAATGATAAACAATATGAAGCAGTTATAAATACAGAGGGTCCAAATTTAATTATTGCAGGAGCAGGTTCTCGGGAAAACGAAAGTATTAACACATAAAATAGCATATTTAATAGGAGAGAAAGATGTAAAACCATGGGAAATACTTGCTATTACTTTTACAAATAAGGCAGCAAATGAAATGAAGACAAGAATTGAAAATTTAATAGGAAATGTTGCAAATGAAATGTGGATAGGAACATTTCATTCTATTTGTGTAAAAATCTTAAGAAGATATATTGATAGAATTGGCTTTCAAAGTTCATTTGTAATTTTCGATACATCTGACCAAAGGACATTGATAAAACAATGCTTAAGGGAGTTAAATATTGATGATAAATTATTTACAGATAGAGGGGTTTTAGCAGAGATAAGTAATGCAAAAAATGAAATGCTAACTCCAGTTAGTTATGCTGCAAGGGCAAATGGTGAACACAGGAAAGAAAAGATAGCTGAGATATATAGTTTATATCAAAAAAAATTAAAACAAAATAACAGCTTAGATTTTGATGATATTATAAACTTTACAATAGATATATTAACGGAAAATCCAGATGTTTTAGAATATTATTCAGAAAAATTTAAATATGTTTTAGTAGATGAATATCAAGACACCAATAAATCACAGTTTACACTTATAACACTACTTGCTGCAAGACATGGGAATATTACAGTAGTAGGAGATAATGACCAAGGAATTTATTCATTTAGAGGAGCAGATATATCAAACATATTAAATTTTGAAAAAGATTTTCCAGGAACAAAAATAATAAAATTAGAGCAAAACTACAGGTCAACAAAAAGTATTTTAAATGCTGCAAACGCAGTAATAAAAAACAATTCAAAAAAATATGAAAAAAATCTATGGACTGAAAAGGAAGATGGTAGACTACCACAAGTGCATTTATGTGACAATGAATATGATGAAGCATCATATATAGTAGAGCAAATAGAACATCTAAAAAGGGAAGAATATTACAAATATTCCGATTTTGCTGTACTTTATAGGATGAATACACAATCTCGTAGTATAGAAGAAATTTTAGTAAGGGAACAGATTCCATACAAAATTGTTGGTGGGCATAAATTTTATGAAAGAAAAGAAATAAAAGACGTGATTGCATATTTAAGGCTTATCCAAAACGCAACAGATAACTTGAGTTTGCAAAGAATAATTAATGAACCTAAAAGAGGAATAGGGAAAGCAAGTTTAGAAAAAATAGAAAATATATCTGCGACTAATCGGGATATCAATGTATGAAGTAATAAAAAAGGCAGATGAGTTTGGACTTAATAAAGTATTTGTAAATTCCAGAGAGTTTGTAGAACTAATAGATGAATTATCAAATAAAAAAGAAGAGATGGAAATATCTGAATTAGTGAAAGAAGTTTTGAACAAAAGTGGATATACTAAAAGCTTAGAATTAGAAGATACTACCCAAGCAGAAAATAGATTAGAAAACTTAGAAGAATTTTTAACTGTAGCTATAGAGTTTGAAGAAGAATCTGCAGAAAACACTCTAGCAGAATTTTTAGAAAGTATAACACTTGCTAGTGATGTAGATGAATTAGAAGAAACAGAAGATGCAGTAACATTAATGACATTGCATAGTGCTAAAGGACTTGAATTTCCAGTTGTATTTTTAGTAGGGATGGAAGACCGGAATATTTCCAAGTTATAAGTCAATAGGAGAATCAAAGGAATTAGAAGAAGAAAGAAGACTTTGTTATGTTGGATTAACAAGAGCAAAAGAATATTTATACTTAACATATGCAAGGCAAAGAACAATATTTGGTTCAACATCTTGCAATAAAGTTTCTAGATTTTTAGAAGAAATACCAAAGGATTTAGTAGAAGGATATGAAGAAACAAGTAAAAATACATATGAACAAAAAGAAACTGTATATGATTGGGAATATGGAAACATTAAAAAATATCAAACTAAAGCATTTAATGATAGATTTTCTCCGTTAAAACCTACATTTAAATTTAGAACTGCAGAAAGTTTCCTAAATTCACTTGGCAAAACTAAAACTAATAGTAGTAATGATAATGTTGATTTAAGTAAATTTAGAGTAGGAGTAACTGTATATCACAAAAAGTTTGGCGAAGGTGTAATAAATTTTGTTGAGCAAGAAGGAGAAGACTTAAAGTTAGATATAAACTTCGAAAAAGTAGGACATAAAAGATTAATGGCAAAATATGCTAATTTAGAAGTTATATAATCTAAACTATCCGAACAATAAAATTATAGAATATATGTAGGACGACCATTGGTCGTCCATTAAATTAAAATGGATAAAATATAAAGAGAGATGATTAAATATTAAAAATAAAACAAATTTCTAATCTCAAATTCTAAATTTCAAAATTCAATGCAAATTTTATGCATTTTAGAAATTATTAATATAATTGTATAAAAATGAAATACATGTAAATAATATACTTGAATAATGTTAATTAAATGAAAGGATGATAAAAAATGGCAACATTAACTCAAGTAGAATTACAAAATTTAAGAAATTTAATAGGTGAACATGATACTTCATATCAAAAATTAAATACGTATGCTTCGCAATGCGTAGATCCGCAAATAAAGCAGATGTTTACAAAAGCTGCACAGGATGCATTAAATACAAAACAAAAGTTATTAACATTTTTAAATTAGGAGGGAAACAAAATGGAAGAGAAGTATATGGTAAATGATATTTTAGAAAGTGTTAAATCTAAGCTTTTAACATATCAAGAAGTTATCTCAGAAGCGGAAAATATGCAACTTAGACAGGCAATTCAGCAGATAAGAGATAATGATGAATCATTTCAATATGAATTATTTAAAGTAGCACAAGCAAAGGGATATTACACACCAGTATCTGAAGCATCACAATCAGAAATTAATAATATAAAGGATGAAGTTACTAACTAGAAGTTAGAGAATAGAAATTAATTGTATTATTTCATCTCTAACTTTTTTAGTATTATGTGAAAAACTTACGGAAATAACGGTTATAGAGACATATGCACAAAATAAAATAAAGAGTAATTAAGAGAAAAAAAGAGAAAAAATTAGAATATGAGAGCATCCAAAATTATAAAACAATAAATGAGACTTTATTAAAATTGCCAAAAAATATGAAACAATGTAAAATATACAAGATATTACAAATGAAGAAAAAATAATTTAGATAGGAGTGTTAAAAATTTTAAAAAGTATAAAAAGTATATTCGTTCATATTAGAAGTTCATTAAAATTCATATTTTTATTAATAATATCAACAGTAATTATAGTAGGTATAATTTCCTTAGTATATAGGCCTATGTATAGTGTTAGTTTGGATGGTGAATTTATAGGGTATACAACAAATAAAAGTAAATTACAAAAAAGAATAAATGAATATATAGAAAATACTGATGGAAATGTTGCATTTATAGATGTAAAAAGCTTACCTGAATATTCATTGTGCTTATTAAAGAAAGAAGGTCAAACCAATGATGATGAAATTTTTGAAAGAATAAAAAATTCAGGTACAACATATTATGAATATTATGCTATAGTTGAAAAATCAGAAGAAAAATATTATGTATCTACAAAAAAAGAAGCTGAAAACATAATAAATAAATTAAAAGAAAAGAAAAGTAGAAATATAGATGATTTAGGATATACTAAAATCCATTCAACAGAACTTAAAGATTTTAAAGATACTGAATCAATTATAACAGCATTGTATCAAAAACCAAAAGTAGTAATTGCTTCAGCATATTCAACATATAGCGGAGAAAAAATAGTAAGCAATGCTACTCCAGTTGCACAAGTATTGGGAATAGGACTAATAAAACCTGTTTCTGGAATAATAACTTCAAGATTTGGAGTAAGAAGTAGTGGTAATCATAAAGGATTAGACATAGCGACATCAGCAGGAACAACAGTTGCAGCAGCAGCAGGAGGTAAAGTCATATTTTCAGGATGGGATAGCTATGGTTTAGGGTATTGTGTAAAAATATCACATGGAAATGGAGTTACTACAGTATATGGACATTGTAGCAAACTATATGTGACTTCAGGGCAAACTGTTTCAGCAGGTGAGGCAATAGCTGCAGTAGGTTCAACTGGAAATTCAACAGGTCCACATTTACACTTAGAAATAAGGGTAAATGGTGCACCTCAAAATCCACAATTATACTTATACAAATAGTATTAATATAAAGCAAAGAGCGATAAAATATTTATCGCTCTTTTAATAACTTTTTTACTACTCAGTTTTATTTCAAACAGTTTAGTTCTATTATTTACTACCTATGTAGAAATAACCCGTTTAAAAAACTTTTTATTTAAAATGCTTAACACAATTATTTATTGCATTTGTTTTAAAAATAGATTTACCATATTCCTTTAATTTTCTTTCAAATAAATCTGAGTTATTTAGATGAGTAGCAAATTCAATAATTGAATAATGAATTGACTTGAAATAATTTATATCTTTATCATTTATGTATAAGCATAGATAATACTTTGATTTATATAAATATAAGGCAGATTTTTTTAAAAAAGTATATGTATTTTTATCATCTTTAACTAATGATGTACAAAATTCAAAGAATTCATCGAATGTATTAAACATATATATAGATAAATTATTAGAAATATTAATACTTTTTCTTTTAATTTTTGGCTTTCTCTTTACATCTTTATCTGGAATAACACGAGTCACAGTCAAAATAAAATTTCCGCTCTGGAACAGCTAAAGCTTCAATTATTAGTTTATAATCCTTAGTTTCAAATCCGATTTCTTTTTCAGCTTTATCTAGCATATCATAAAACAAATCTTGAGACTCAATAGAATTAGACATAAAAGAATGTAAGTCTATATTCTTTTCTTGTAAATCTTTTATATTTAATATTATTCTAATCTTATTTTCAGTGATTTTTTCAATTCGCAATTTAAGATACCTCCATCCATAATATAAGTATAATATAATTATAACATTAATATTATTGTTTTTAAATAGAAAAATATGGTAAAACTATATTTATTTTGAATTCTATAAATTATTTCTAGTTTTCTTGGATTATAAAATAAAAAGTTATAAAAACAAATATAATTATATAACATTATATTTTAAAATTACTAAAATGTTTAAGGTTTTTAACAAATTGCTTGAAAAATTCATAAAGAAAATATATAATGTATGAGTATTAACAAATAGGAGGAATTTATACATGGCAACAAAAGAGAAAAATATATGGATATTGTTAGTATTTTTACTATCAGGACTAGTAATAGGAGGATTACTTGGAGAATTGGCAGCAAAAGTAGACTGGTTATGGTGGTTAGCATATGGACAGAACTTTGGATTATCGAGTCCCATTGAGTTAGACTTAAGTGTTATTATAATAACATTTGGATTAATGTTCAAAATAAATATAGCTAGTATTATTGGAATGGCAATAGCTATATTTATATACAGAAAAATATAAAAATGAGGGACATGCCTCAATCTATGAGGAATACCTGTGAATGAGGCTTGTCCCTCAAACATTATAAAAGACATGCCTCAATCTATGAGGAATACCTGTGAATGAGGCTTGTGCTTTAAACATTGTAATAATATTGACATTACAGTATATAAAAGGTAAAAATAACAAAATTTATTTTGCAAGTTTTGTTGGGGGTAAAATTATTTTTGAAAGGATATTAATATGAAATTAAAAATGAAGGAACTCCCAATATCAGAAAGACCATATGAAAAATTAGAATTATATGGATCAGAAATGTTATCGAATAGCGAACTGTTGGCAATAATAATAAAAAGTGGAACAAAAGAAGAAAATTCTTTGACAGTTGCACAAAGAGTTTTGAGTTTAAATAATTCAGATAATAAAGAAAGCTTGAAATTTTTATGTGATACTTCAATAGAGGAATTTATGAAAATAAAAGGGATAGGAAAAGTAAAAGCAATACAATTAAAAGCGATTGGAGAATTGACAAAGAGAATATCAAAACCTATTCATAATAATAAGATAAAAATTAAAAGTACTAAAGATGTAGCAGATCTTATGATGCCAGAATTAAGATATGAAAAAAGAGAAATTGTAAAAGTTATTATTCTTAATAATAAAAATATAGTAGTGAGAATAATAAATATATCATTTGGAGGGACAAATTTTGCAAGCATTGCACCAAAAGAAGTTCTTTCGGAAGCAGTGAAAACTGGCTCACCAAAGATAATACTTGTTCATAATCATCCAAGTCGGAGATCCAAAGCCGAGTAAAGATGACTACAGGATTACAGATAGAATTTATGAATGTGCAGATATTATGGGAATTGAACTTTTAGACCATGTAGTAATAGGTGATGGAACATATGAAAGTATATTAATGGGAAAGGAAAAGAGGTAAAATGAAATTATTTAGTTTGAAATCAAAGGATATAGGAATTGATTTAGGTACAGCAAACACATTAGTAACACTTAAAGGTAAAGGAGTTATATTAAAGGAACCATCTGTTGTCGCAATAGATAGAAGATCAGGAGATATTCTTGCTACAGGTCATGAGGCAAAAGAAATGCTTGGGAGAACTCCAGAGGCAATAAAAGCTGTAAGACCATTAAAAGATGGAGTAATTGCAGATTTTACAGCAACACAATTAATGCTTAAAAATATAGTAACAAAGGTATGTCAAAGATATAATGCTGGAAGACCAAGAGTGGTAGTGGGTGTTCCATCAGGTATTACTGAAGTTGAAGAAAGAGCTGTTGAGGAGTCAGTATTAAGAGCGGGAGCAAGAGAAGTATATTTAATAGAAGAACCTATGGCAGCAGCAATTGGAGCAAACTTAGATGTTGCAGAGCCAACAGGAAATATAATAGTGGATATTGGAGGAGGAACTACAGAAGTTGCAGTTATTTCATTAGGAGGAGTAGTAGTAAGTCACTCACTAAGAATAGCAGGTGATGAATTAGATGAGGATATAATAGATTATATAAAAAAAGAGATGGGACTAGCTATTGGTGAAACAACAGCAGAAGAAATAAAAATGGAAATAGGATGTGCAACTCCACTTATGACAGAAATGAGTATGGAAATAAGGGGAAGAGATTTAAGTAATGGTCTTCCAAGAAATGTAGTTGTAACTTCAAGCCAAATAGAGGAAGCAATGAAAAATTCAATAAATGAAATTGTAGAAATAGTAAAAACAACTCTTGAAAAAACGCCACCTGAGCTTGCATCAGACATAGTAGAAAAAGGTATAGTTTTAGCAGGTGGAGGAGCATTAATTAAAAATTTAGATAAACTACTAAGTCAAAAAACAGGAATGCCAGTATATATAGCAGAAAATCCATTAGAATGTGTTGTAAAAGGAACAGGAAAGACTTTAGAAGATTTAGAAAAACTAAAAAGTGTACTAATAAATGCAAGAAAACGTAGGTAAAGCAACATTATTTTTAGAAAGGATGCTAAATAAGTGTATAAAAATAAAAAGACAGGAATTATAGGAATTGTAATTGCTATAATAGTTTTAATTATATTAGTATTACTTACAAATGTTGAAATGGGAAGTATAAAAGGTATAGAAAATGCATTTAGTAAATTAGTAATGCCTATGCAAAATGGTTTAACATATTTAAAAAACAAATTGTCTGGAAACAATGCATTTTTTGATGATATAAATAATCTAAAAGTTGAAAATGAAAATTTAAAACAAAAAAATGAAGAACTTGAAGAAGCACTACGAGAATTAGAAATAATAAAAGCTGAGAATGCAACATTAAGAAGTTATAATAATATGAGTGAAAAATATGCAGACTATAAAACAGTTCCAGCATATATAATTAATAAAGATGTAAGTAATTTAAGCGATACAATGATAATAAATGTAGGAAGTGATGATGGCATAAAAGAAAATATGCCAGTAATTACAACAGAAGGATTAGTAGGTTATGTAATATCAACTACTAATAATACTTCAAAAGTAAATCCAATTATAGATCCATCTACTAGTGTAAGTTCATCAATAAGCACATCAAGAGATGGAGTAATAGCAAAAGGGATATTGCGGGAGTAATAATACTTTAAAACTAATGTATATTCCCACAGATGCAGATATTGTATTAGAAGATTCAATAGAGACATCAGGAATTGGAGGAATATACCCTAAAGGAATACCAATTGGAAAAATATCACAAATAATTGAATCAAAGAACATAACAGATAGATATGCAATAGTTGAAACAGCAGTAGATTTTTCAAAATTAGAAACAGTATTAGTAATAACAGAATAGAAAGAAATATAAATACTGACATCAGTAAATCACAGTAGGGACATACCTTAATCTATGAGGAATGCCTATGCCTAAGGTATGTCCATATACATATAAAATAGGAGGAATATAAATGAACAATGAAATCTATGTAACACCACTTTCAGGAAGATATGCAAGTAAAGAAATGAACAAAATTTGGTCTAACAATTCAAAATATGGGGCATGGAGGAAACTTTGGGTAGCTCTTGCAGAAACAGAAAAAGAACTAGGGATAGACATTACAGATGAGCAAATTAATGAGATGAAAGCAAATGTAGACAATATTGATTATGATCTTGTAGCACAAAGAGAAAAAGAATGTAGACATGATGTTATGTCACATGTATATGAATTTGGGATAAAATGTCCAAAAGCAAAACCAATAATACATCTAGGAGCAACTTCATGCTATGTAACGGATAATACAGATGTAATTCTTATGAATGAAGCACTTAAAATAATAAAACAAAAATTAGTTACAGTTATAAACAACCTAAAGACTTTTGCTGATAAATATAAAGGTTTGGCTTGTTTAGGATATACGCATTTTCAACCAGCACAACTTACAACAGTTGGAAAAAGAGCTTCGCTTTGGCTTCAAGATTTACTTGAGGACTTAGAAGAATTAGAATTTGTTCAAACAAGAATGAAGCTTTTAGGATGTAAAGGAACAACAGGAACTCAAGAAAGTTTTATGAAATTATTTAAAGACGAAGAGAAAGTAAAACAAATAGATAAAAAAATTGCGGAAAAAATGGGATTTAATAAAGTGTTTGCAGTATCTGGACAAACATATACAAGAAAATTAGATTCAATAGTATTAAATTGTTTATCAGGAATAGCAGAAAGCGCATCGAAATTTGCAAATGACATGAGATTATTACAACACGAAAAAGAATTAGAAGAACCATTTGAAAAAGGACAAATAGGCTCATCTGCAATGGCATATAAAAGAAATCCTATGAGAAGTGAAAGAATAAACTCACTATCAAGACATGTAATAACACTTGCAAATGATACAAAAATAACAGTAGCAACTCAATGGTTAGAAAGAACATTAGATGATTCAGCAAATAAAAGAATATGCGTTCCAGAGGCATTTTTAGCAATAGATGCAGTATTAATACTTTATGCAAATATAACATCAGGCATAGTAGTGTACGAAAATGTAATAAAAACAAATATGATGCAAGAATTACCTTTTATGGGAACAGAAGAAATACTTATGAATGCAGTTTTAAAAGGTGGAGATAGGCAAGAATTACACGAAAAAATAAGAGTATACTCAATGGAAGCAGGAAAACAAGTAAAAGAATTTGGGAAACCAAATGATTTAGTAGACAGAATAGCTGGAGATGAAACATTTGGATTAACTAAAGAAGAGATATTACATATATTAAATCCTGATAACCTTTGTGGAAGAGCAAAACACCAAGTAGAAGATTTTATAAAAGAACAAGTGAATCCAGTACTAGAAAAATATAAAGATTTGATAAATGATGAAAACTTAGAAGTAAATGTATAGAAACTTTTTGCTCGGAGCAATTTCTCCATTTTTTAGGAAACTTTTTGCTCCGAGCGAATTGTTTCTCTTTTAAAATTTCTTTCCTGTTATTTTTTCATATGCTTCAATATATTTGTTTCTCGTAGTTGTAAGTACATCTTCAGGAAGATTTTCTGGTGGATTATTTTTAAATCCATTATCTTTAAGCCAATCTCTTAGGTATTGTTTATCAAAACTTTTTTGTCCTCTTCCTACTTCATAATCATCTGCTGGCCAAAATCTACTTGAATCAGGTGTTAATACTTCATCACCTAAAACAAGATTATCATTTTCATCTAAACCAAATTCAAACTTTGTATCAGCTATAATAATACCTTTTGAAAGTGCATAATCAGCACACTTTTTATAAATATCTATTGTAGCTTTTTTAACTTTTTCAGCTAAATCTTTTCCTAAAATTTCGGTGCATTTTTCAAAAGAAATATTTTCATCATGGTCACCCAATTCTGCTTTTGTTGAAGGTGTAAAGATTGGTTCATCTAGTTTTTGACATTCTTTTAATCCATTAGGGAGTTTAATTCCGCAAACTGTACCATTTTTTTGATATTCTACCCATCCAGAACCTGTTATATATCCTCTTACTATACATTCAACAGGAAGCATTTTTAGTTTTTTAACAAGCATACTTCTATCTTTAAACTCTTCTTTTCTAAATTCTTCCGGAAATTCTTCATAATTTGTTGTAATTATATGATTTGGAATAATATCAGAAACAAAATTAAACCAAAATTCAGATAGTTTATTTAAAACTTTTCCTTTGTCTAAAACAGGATTTGGCATAATAAAATCAAATGCAGAAATCCTATCAGAAACAACTAACATAAGCTTATCATCATCAACTTCGTATATTTCACGAACTTTACCACTACTAATTTTTTTCATTTTTCCTCCTTAAATTTTATAATATATTTACAAATTGTTATTTGTGTGAGGAGAATTCTAGGGACTGTCCTGAATTCTCCGAACATGAAATAAATTACAATTTATTTAACTAATAATTTTCGTAACCTACTTCTTGTAATCTAGAATCTTTTTTCATAACTCCATCTTTCATTCCAGCTTTAAAATTTGCTACTTTGTTTTTTATATTTTCATTTGCTACTCCAATTATTTGTGTTGCTAAAATTGCGGCATTTTTTGCTCCGTTTATTGCTACTGTTGCAACAGGTATTCCTGATGGCATTTGTACTATAGAATAAAGAGAGTCTATACCACTTAAAGTTTTAGAATGTATTGGAACACCAATTACTGGACATGTGTTTACTGCTGCAAATATTCCAGGCAAATGAGCAGCACCTCCTGCTCCGGCAAATAATTACTTTTACATTTCTTTCTTTAAGACCTTTGGCGTAATCAATTGCTTCATCTGGGCATCTATGAACAGATAATATTTTCATTTCATAAGAAATCCCCATATCTTCTAAAAATTTAGCTGAATTGCTCATTATAGGTAGATCAGAATCACTTCCCATAATTATTGCTACATCAATATTTTTTTCCATTTTTTCCTCCTAAAATTAAAAATCTAAATAGATTATATTATATAAATGAACATTACACAATAAAAAACAATAAATTTTAATTTTAGAATTAAATTTGCTAAAAAAAGTATAGTGGAAAGAGCATTGTTCGTTCGTCATTTTAGGGGGAAATGGGTCTAGACCCTTTTCCCTATTTTAGCAAACTATATTTTTATAAATTAATTAATAGTAGCGACACAAATCTACATAAATTAGAATATATTATTAATATAGTAGGAGGAAACAAAATGGAAGAAGTATTAAAATTAGAAAATGTAAGTAAAACATATCAGGCAAAAAATGGAGAAATACAAGCCTTAAGAAATATAAATTTTAGTGTAGAGGAAGGAGAATTCGTTAGCATAATAGGTCCAAGTGGATGTGGAAAATCTACATTACTCTCGATAATTGCAGGACTAGAGGAAAGATCAAATGGTAAAATTTACATTGATGGAAAAGAGACTGAGGGTATATCATCTAAAATTGGATATATGTTGCAAAAAGATAGCTTGCTAGAGTGGAGGACAATATACAACAATGTTATTTTTGGATTAGAAATTACACATAGAAAAACAAGACAGAATGAAGAATATGTTAAAGATTTATTAAAAAAATATAATCTTTATGAATTTAAAGATAAATATCCTACTCAATTATCTGGAGGAATGAGGCAAAGAGTTGCATTAATTAGGACGCTTGCAATCAGGCCAGAAATACTTTTATTAGATGAGGCATTTTCAGCATTGGATTATCAAACGAGAATAATGGTAACAAAAGATATATATAACATACTAAAAAATGAAAATATAACAACTGTAATGGTAACTCATGATATATCAGAAGCAATTAGTATGTCAGATAGAGTAATAGTACTTAAAGCAAGACCTGCAACTGTTAAAAAGATTTATAAAATCGATTTTGAAATAGAAAATAGAGATCCAATGAATGTAAGAAAAAGTTCTAAATTTAATAAGTATTTTGATAGCTTATGGAAGGAGCTCGATGTAGATGCAAAAGAAAAATAATTCAAAAGAAAGAAAAATATATTTAAGGAAAAAAACTATAACAAAAGTAAGTATACTTATAACACAAATAGCACTAGTAGTTTTATTTATTGCATTGTGGGAAATATTAGCAAACAAAGGAATTATTGATAGTTTTATAACAAGCCAGCCTAGTAGAATGTTAAAAACATTTATGAGTCTATCACAAAATGGATTACTAGAGCATCTGGGAATTACATGTTATGAAACAATAGTTGGATTTTTATCAGGAGCAATTCTAGGTGTAATTATTGCAATAATATTGTGGTGGTCGCGATTTTTATCAAAAGTATCAGAACCATTTTTAGTAGTATTAAATAGTCTTCCTAAAATTGCTTTAGGACCAGTAATAATAATATGGGTAGGAGCAGGAACATCTGCAATAATAGTAATGGCACTTGCAATTGCATCGGTAATCTGATGACAACAAATACAGATAAACCTGCAGAGACTTCAAACACTATAAAAAAATTATTTTCTTATGATGGACAAGAAATAGCAAATCTGTTCTCAAAAATTAAAAGGAATAATAAAATTAATGAATGTATAGAGTTGACAGTAAATAGAGTTCCAATGGATATGCCAAAACCTGAACTTAAAGATTTTGCAGACCAAATGATATTTTTTAGAAAACAATTGGGATATTCTCAAAAACAAGTAGCAAATGAAATTGGTGTAAGTGAGGATACATATAGGAGATATGAATTAAAGGAGGTTAAACTTGTAAATATAAAGAAAATAGATAAAATAGTAAAGTTTCTTAAATTTACAGAAGAACCAAAAGTATCAGAGTATGTAAAATTTTTGATGTCTAGTCCTGAAAAAATGTTAATAAAATTTTTTAAACAAAGTGGAATTTCTAAAAATGAGTTTGCAAAAAGAGCAGGATTTAATAGGAGATCAATATTGGAATGGATTAATAAAGAAAAATCAATTTCAGAAGAGAGTTATTATAAAATAAAAAAGTTTCTGAAAGAATATGAGAAAGAAAAAACAAAAATAAATTGATAATTTAAGGGGATACCAAATGAACTCTACCCCTTAAAAAAAGAGTATCTCGCTAAAAGCCACGCTTTTAGGCAGTTTGAGGGAGTTGGAGCGACTCACTGTTCCTGCAAAATTGCTGTAAGGCAATTTTGAACTGAATTTAGGGAAAAAGTTTAAGTGTTAATGATAAAGATAATATATTGATAAAACATAAAAATAGAGTCGGGCATTTTAATTCTACTCGACTTTATATATTTCTATACTTTCTACAATTATTCAATACTATTTATTAAATCATTATAGTCTATATTTAATACTTTACATAGAGCAATTAGTTCAAAATCTTTTATAATCATTCGACCTGTTTCCATCCTATGTAGTTCGGTCATATCTATATAAACTGCGTGTAATTGTAATTGCCTTGATAGCTCATTTTTAGATAATCCTTTTTTTAATCTATATTCTTTAATTAAATTTCCTATAACATTAGATTTATTTTCATATTTCTTAAAAAGTAAAATAAACAAAAAAATATTGTATGTGACTAATTTCGACATTTTTTCAACAAAAAATTCGATATAATCGAACAAATAATATAAAAGATATGAGGTTAATAATGAGTAAAAATTCAATTTTAAAAGAGATGATATTTTCAAATAAATTAGAATATATACTTGAAGCTCATAATGCAATTTCTGGAAAAATAGTTGAAGAAACAGGATTTAAAGCATTATGGGCAAGTAGTCTTACTATTTCTGCAAGTATGGGAGCTAGAGATTGTAACGAAATAAGTTGGAGTGATATAGTTAATGAAGTATGGAAAATTTGTGATAATACTTCCATTCCACTCTTATTAGATATGGATACAGGATATGGAGATTTTAATAATGCACGATATATATTAAAAAAATGTGAAACAGTAGGAATTTCTGGAGTATGTATTGAAGATAAAATATTCCCAAAAATGAATTCATTTGTTAATGGAGAGAAACAAAATTTAGCAAACAAAGAAGAATTTTGTGGGAAATTGAAAGCATTGAAAGATGCAAAAAAAGATAAAGATTTTTGCATAGTAGCTAGAACTGAATCATTCATTGTTGGAGCAGGTTTACAAGTTGCTATTGAAAGAGCTAAAGCATATCATAATGCAGGTGCAGATGCCATTGTAGTTCATAGTAAAGAAGATAATGCAAATCAAATAATAGATTTTATGAAAGCATGGGATAATAGTTGTCCAATAATAATAATACCTACAAAATATTATTCAGTTCCTACTTCTGTATATAAAGATATAGGGATAAGTACTGTTATTTGGGCAAATCATATGTTGCGTGCTTCAATAAAATATATGCAATATGTTGCTAACAAAATTTATAAAGAAGAAAATATATTAGGAGTTGAAAATGAAATTGCATCTATAAAAGAAATTTTAAGATTACAAAATATGGATGAGTTATTATCTGCTCAAAATAAATATTATAAGGATATGGTAGGAGAAACAAATGCTTAATAATGAAGATTATTCTAAAAGTGAAATTGATGAAAAAATATGGAATCTTGCAGTTGCAACAAATGCAATGGTAAAAGGATTACTTGGAGCTATGGGATTAGGAGGAGCAATAAATAAAAAAGTAATTCCAATAAAAAGAAAGATATTTGCAGAGCGAGGATATGAAAATTTAAAGGTACAAATTATCAATGCATTAAAGAAGAAAAAATTAGTAGATGGAGATATAATAGTTATATCAGAAAAAATATTTGCTGTATCACAAAACAGATTAATTCCATATTCAATAATAATAAAAAATGATCCTAAAAAAATGAATTCACATGAAAGAGAAAAAATGGCAAGAACATTACAAAGTGATTATGGTTTTCCTATAACTAGTGTAGATTTAATTATGTCTGATACTTATATGGCGAGTGATGGTGTATTAAAAGCAACATTAGGTGTTTATAATCCAAATAAAATAGCATATGAGTTAGCTAAATTGATAAAAGAGAAATTCAACAAAAATGTAGATGTAATAATCAGCGATACAGATACAGGAGCAGATGTATGTCAGACATTGATAGGCTGTATATCAATAGGTGCAACTCCTTTGGGTGCAACAAAAGGTTTGTGCATATATCAATGTATGAGAGCGACACTTTCAAGTGAATTCATAAGGGGTTCTGATAAAGGAATACCAATTGTAATTTGCAGACCCACAAAACGACAAACTTATAGAGAAAATATAGGAGAATACAGAGGATATGATGGAAGAATAGATTACTTAAAAGAAGAAGGAATAGCTTTTGAAAATAGTTGTAAATAAATAGGGTGATGCATTTGAATAAAAAAGATTTAATAGAATTAAAATTAAGATGTCTATATTATGGTATATATATTAATGAAGAAACAATGAATAAATTACAAAAAGTAGATACGCATTTTGTACAAGGAATATTTAGTTATCATATACAGGATATAACATATAAAATACCACATGAATTTATAATGGAAACTGGTATTGTAACGCAAATAAGATATAATACAGAGTCCCCATGTGAGATTATATACGAAGAAGAAAAGTTTTTTATAAAAGATAAAGAAAAAAATATAAAAGTAAATATTAAATTTCCAAGAGCACCAAAATTTTATGAAAAATTAACGAGTGATGGAACTAAAATGTATAAAGTTATTCAATTAGCAGGTAAAGATTGTCTAAAAATATATACATCAAATTATTGTGAATTTGAAAAATTAAAATCTGTATGTAAATTTTGTACAGTAGACTCTAGTAGAAGATTGCAAGATGTAGTATATAATAAAAATTTAAAGCAAATAGTAGAAACATTTAAAGAGGCAAAAGAAGAAGGATATTATGGTCATGTAATGATAACAGCAGGTACATATCCAACAGAAGATAGGGGATTAGTATTTATTTCAGAGGTATTAAACGAGATAAGAAAAGAGACAGGATTAGACAAAATATATGGAAGTGTATCTACAGTTCCACCAAAAGATATGAAATATATAGAAACAATATATAATGCAGGAATAGAATATTTAACATTTAATTTAGAAGTATATGATGAAAAACTATTCAAAAAATATTGTCCGGGAAAAGACAAATATATAGGAAGAGAACATTATTTTAAATGTTATGAAAGAGCAGTAGAAATATTTGGAGCAGGAAAAGTACGTTCCAACTTTGTAGCAGGAATAGAGCCACTTGATAGTTTAATAGAGGGATTTGAAGTTTTAGCAAAAATGGGAGTAGTACCAACAGTTACAATGTTATCATTAAATGAAAAGAATCAGGAAAACATGGGAAAAGATTTTAAACTACCAGATATAGAATATTACAAAGAATTATATAAAAATTTAGAATTAATATATAGGAAATATAATATGAAACCAGCATGGTGTGAGAAATGTAGAACAACAAGTTTAGAACATGAAGGAAAATATTTTTTATAGGAGATATGTATGCAAAAATTAGTTATATTAAGTGGAAAATCAGGTTGTGGCAAAACTTTTTTGATTAATAATATTGTGACTCAAAATTTGGATAAATTAGAAGTTGTAAAAAAGCTAACTACACGAAAATTGCGTCCATGCGAACATCAAATATTAGATTTAAAAACAGATTGTAGTATTGAAAATGTTATGAAATGTGATATTGTTACAAAAACAGCAGGACAATATTATGGGATAATAAAAGAATCTATTGATAATATATTCAAAAAAGGCAAAAGTCCAGTTATTATTACAAGTGTTCCAGACGTTATAAAAAAACTAAAAGATATTTATATGAATAATATAACAATATATATAAAAATAGATTTAACAGAGAATGAACTTTTTGAAAAGTTAAAAGAACAAGGAAGAGAAGAATATGATATAAACAATAAATTACATAGCGAAAAAAATTTTAAAATTTATGATGAAAACAAAGCATTATTTGATTATGTATTAATAAATAATTATGACATCAATTTTAGAGAGAATTTTATTAATATACTAAAAAAAGAACAACTATTATAGGAGGAATAGTATCTATGGGAGAAAAAGAATATTATTCAAAAGAAGAAGTAGATAAAATGATATGGAATCTTGCAGTTGCAACAAATGCTACAATAAAAGGATTACTAGGTTATACTGGAGCAGGAGGAAGTTATAATAAAAAAGTAATTGGAGTACCAGCAACTTTAAAACCAGAAAAGGGATATGAGAATTTGAAAGAACAATTAATATCTGTTTTAAAAAAACAAGATTTACAAGATGGAGATGTTTTAATATTTTCAGAAAAAATATTTGCTGTATCACAAAATAGATTAATACCATTTTCCATGATATTAGAAAATGACCCTAAAAAAATGGATATTAATAGAAGAAAAGATATGGCAAAAGAAATTGAAAAACTAATTAATCAGCCAGTAAATAATATAGATTTAATATTAGCAGACACATATAATGCAGAAGATGGGACAACAAAAGCAACGGTTGGTGTATATAATCCTAATAGGGTTGCTTTTGAAATAGCACAATTAATAAAAAAAGAAATAAATAAAAGTGTAGATGTAATAATTAGTGATACAGATACAGGAGCAGATGTATGTCAGACATTGATAGGCTGTATATCAATAGGTGCAACTCCTTTGGGTGCAACAAAAGGATTATGTATTTACGAATGTATGAGAACTACGGTATCAGCAGAATTTGTTAGGGGATCAGATAGAGGAATACCAATAGTAATTTGTAAACCAATAAAAAGGCATACAGGTAGAAAATATATAGGAGAATACAGAGGATATGATGGAAGGATAGATTACTTAAAAGAAGAAGGCATAGCATTTGAAAATAGTTGTAAATAAAAAGGATGATATATTTGGATAAAAAAAGTTTAATAGAGTTAAAATTGAAATGCCTATATTATGGTATATATATTAATGAAAGTACAGTAAAGAAACTACAGAATTTAGATACTTATTTTGTACAAGGACTTTTTAGTCATCATAAAAAGGATGTAACAAACTATAAAATACCAAATGAAATAATATTACCATATGATATAGTTGTACAGATACGCAATAGTGAAAACAGTCCAGTTGAATTAATAAGTGAAGAAGAAAAGTTTTTTATAAAAGATAAAGAAAAAGGAATAAAAGTAAGTATTAAATTTCCAAAAGCACCAAAATTTTATGAAAAATTAACTAGTGATGGAACTAAAATGTATAAAGTTATTCAATTAACAGGTAAAGATTGCTTAAAAATATATACATCAAATTATTGTGAATTTGAAAAATTAAAATCTGTATGTAAATTTTGTACAGTAGACTCTAGTAGAAGATTGCAAGATGTAGTATATAATAAAAATTTAAAGCAAATAGTAGAAACATTTAAAGAGGCAAAAGAAGAAGGATATTATGGTCATGTAATGATAACAGCAGGTACATATCCAACAGAAGATAGGGGATTAGTATTTATTTCAGAGGTATTAAACGAGATAAGAAAAGAGACAGGATTAGACAAAATATATGGAAGTGTATCTACAGTTCCACCAAAAGATATGAAATATATAGAAACAATATATAATGCAGGAATAGAATATTTAACATTTAATTTAGAAGTATATGATGAAAAACTATTCAAAAAATATTGTCCGGGAAAAGACAAATATATAGGAAGAGAACATTATTTTAAATGTTATGAAAGAGCAGTAGAAATATTTGGAGCAGGAAAAGTACGTTCCAACTTTGTAGCAGGAATAGAGCCACTTGATAGTTTAATAGAGGGATTTGAAGTTTTAGCAAAAATGGGAGTAGTACCAACAGTTACAATGTTATCATTAAATGAAAAGAATCAGGAAAACATGGGAAAAGATTTTAAACTACCAGATATAGAATATTACAAAGAATTATATAAAAACTTAGAATTAATATATAGGAAATATAATATGAAACCGGCATGGTGTGAGAAATGTAGAACAACGAGTTTAGAGCATGAAGGAAAATATTTATTGTAGGAGAATAAAATGAATAAAATTTTAATAATTGACCCAGTAGACCACGTTGTTATAGAGAAGTTAAAAAAAGATTTTATTATAGATTATGATATAAAAATTAGCAGAGAAAAGTTAATAAATATAATAAAAGATTATTCTGTTCTAATAGTAAGAAGTGGACATAGGATAGATAAAGAAATTATAAATAATGCAAAAAAACTTAAATTAGTTATTAGAGCGGGAACAGGATTTGATAATATAGATATAGAAACATTAAAAAATAATTCAATTCATTATTGCAACATTCCAAAAGTAAATTCTTTAGCAGTTGCTGAACTAGTTATAACATATATTTTTGCATTATCAAGAGATTTAATATATACTAACAATAGTACAAAACAAAATGTATGGATAAAAGATAAATATATGGGGTATCAAGTAGAAAATAAAATTTTAGGGATAATAGGATATGGAAGTATAGGACAACTTGTTGCAAAGAAAGCTAATGCACTTGGGATGAAAGTACTAGCATCTGTAAAAAATATGAACTCTGAAAAAAACAAGATAGCATTAGAAAACAATGTTAAACTAGTTGATAACGAAACAATATACAAAAATTCAGATTATATATCTGTATGTGTTCCATTAAATGATGAAACAAAAAATTTGATTTCCATGAGAGAATTTGAAAAAATGAAGACAAGTTGTTCTTTCATAAATGTATCTAGAGGGCTAGTAGTTAATGAAAATGATTTGTATGAGGCATTAAAAAATAATATTATAAGAAATGCAGCAGCAGATGTTTATGAAAAGGAAAAAAACAAATCTAAATTATTTGAATTAGGTAATATAATTTGCACACCACATGTGGGGGCAATGACTATTGAAACACAAAAGAAAATAGCAGAAATAGTTATTAAAAAAATATATGAATATAAAGAAAGGGGAATATTTTATGATTAAAACATTATTTTTTGATGTAGATGGAACGTTATATGATGAAACTCATGCAAAAATAAAAGCTGAATTAGGAATAGTACAAACATTATCAAAACAATTAAACAAACCATTTATGGAAATTTATAATACTTATCTAAACGCAAAACACAGAATATTAAAAAGCTCTAAAAGTGATCCTAATAGGAATAATCGAGTAAAATGGTATGAATCAACATTAAGGGATTTAGGTGTTCAAGGAATAAATCCAGAATTTTTGGGAGATAAATATTGGGAAATTATAAAGAAAAGTATAGAGCCATATTATGATTTTACATGTGTATTACCAGAATTATCGAAAAAATATGATTTGTATGTTATAACTGATGAATTATTAGAGATACAAAAACAAAAATTGAAACAATTAGGTTTATTAGATAGTTTTAAAGACATTATTTCTTCTACGCATGTTGGAGCAGTAAAACCAGAACCAGAATTGTTTAGATATGCTTTGGGAGTTGCTCACTGTACTCCAAATGAAGCATTGATGATAGGTGATAATCCATCTAGAGATATAAAGGGTGGAAATTCAATAGGAATGGGTACAGTATGGCTACAACGTGGAAAATATCATTATTATCCACAGGAAGCAACAGAAAAGCCAACTATTACAATAAAAAACTTTACACAGTTAGAGCAATCAATAGAAGAACTTGAAAAAAAAAGAAATGAAAGTCAAAAAAACAAATAATAATTAACATATATTTTATTCAAAGAAAATTGAAACAAGGGGATAACAAATGCATTTATGACCTATTAACCTTATGAATGCTTGAAGATACTTTTGTAAATGCAGTAAAATACACTTATAAAGTTTTTAAAGAATTGAAATAGATACTTAAAATAAAAAATGAAGAATAATTATAAGAATGATTATTCTTCATTTTTATTTTTTATTTTTTTAAAATTAACAATATTATGGTAAAAAATTTCTAAATTTTGTCCGGTTTTTATTTTTTTTCAAGACCCATATATATAAAGGAGGAAGAGTATAATTAAATAGTAATGATAATACAAGAGTGTCATATATTTAATTTAGGGGGATAGAATGGATATAAATATTAACCTCTCTTATGGAGAGGAGAGTATCCATAACTTAGCCTTTATAAAAGCA
>CANRDJ010000007.1 GCA_947629355.1 uncultured Clostridia bacterium | reverse complement strand
TCATAAGTTTTTACTCTTCCTACAACATCATCTGATTTAATTGTTAGGATTTCTTGCAAAGTATATGCTGCACCATAAGCTTCTAGTGCCCAAACTTCCATCTCACCAAATCTTTGTCCACCAAATTGTGCTTTACCTCCTAAAGGTTGTTGTGTTACTAATGAGTATGGTCCAGTTGAACGAGCATGTATTTTATCATCTACTAAGTGGTGAAGTTTTAACATGTACATTACACCAACTGTAATTGGTTTATCGAAAGGTTCCCCTGTTCTACCATCATAAAGTATTGTTTTACCATCTTCTGATAATCCTGCTTCTTTTAATAATTCTACTATATCTTCTTCTGTTGCACCATCAAATACTGGTGTTGCTACTTTAATTCCTAATAATCTTGCAGCTGCACCTAAGTGAACCTCTAAAACTTGACCAAGGTTCATACGAGAAGGTACACCAAGTGGGTTTAGAACAACATCAACTGGTGTTCCATCTGGCATAAATGGCATATCTTCAACTGGCAATATTCTTGAAATAACACCTTTGTTACCATGACGTCCAGCCATTTTATCTCCAACTGATATTTTTCTTTTTTGAGCAATATATACTCTAATTACTTCATTAACTCCAGGTCCAAGTTCATCAGAATTTTCTCTGTTATATACTTTTACATCTACTATTGTTCCTGCTTCTCCATGTGGTACTCGAAGTGATGTATCTCTTACTTCTCTTGCTTTTTCTCCAAATATTGCACGAAGCAATCTTTCTTCTGCTGATAATTCTGTTTCTCCTTTTGGAGTAACTTTTCCAACTAATATATCTCCAGGTCTTACTTCTGCACCTATTCTTATAATTCCATTTTCATCTAAGTCTTTTAAGTTTTCTTCACCTATGTTTGGAATATCCCTTGTTATTTCTTCTGATCCAAGTTTTGTATCTCTGCATTCGCAATCATATTCTTCTATATGTATAGATGTGTAAACATCTTCTTTAACTAATCTTTCACTAAGCAAAATAGCATCCTCATAGTTATATCCTTCCCATGTTGTAAATGCTATAAGCACATTTTTACCAAGTGCCATTTCACCATTTTGTGTAGAAGGTCCGTCAGCTATAACATCATTTGCTTTTACTTTTTCACCTTTTACAACTATTGGATGTTGATTTATACATGTACCACCATTTGTTCTTTTAAACTTACGTAGTTTATATATATCTTTTTCACCTGATTTTGTTTTTATAATTATTTCTTCTCCAGTAACTCTCTCAACAACACCATCATTTTTTGCAAGTACTGTGATTCCAGAATCTTTTGCTGCTCTATATTCTATACCTGTTCCAACTATTGGTGAGTCTGTAATCATAAGAGGAACTGCTTGACGTTGCATGTTTGCTCCCATTAATGCACGGTTAGCATCGTCGTGCTCTAAGAATGGTATCATTGCAGCACCTACAGATACTAATTGTTTAGGTGATACGTCAACATAGTCTACTTTATCTGCTTCTACTTCTGTAACTTCATCTAAGTATCTTACTCTTATCATTTTATTTTTGAATTTACCGTCTTTAGTCATAGGTTCTGTTGCTTGTGCAATTATGTATTCATCCTCTTCATCAGCTGTCATATATGTAACTTCATCTGTAACTTGATGCGTTTTTGGATCTATTTTTCTATATGGTGTTTCCACAAATCCATATTCATTAATTACTGCAAACGTTGAAAGTGCAGATATTAATCCAATGTTTGGTCCTTCAGGAGATTCTATTGGGCAAAGTCTTCCATAGTGTGTATAATGAACATCACGAACTTCGAATCCTGCTCTTTCCCTTGAAAGACCTCCAGGTCCTAATGCTGAAATTCTTCTTTTATGTGTTAGTTCTGATAAAGGATTTGTTTGATCCATAAATTGTGATAATTGTGAACTACCAAAGAATTCTCTTATTGATGATGTTATTGGTTTTGTATTAATTAATGTTTGTGGCGTTATAACATCTAAATCTTGTATAGTCATTCTTTCACGAACAACTCTTTCTAGTCTTGTAAGTCCAATTCTAAATTGGTTTTGTAATAATTCTCCAACACATCTTATACGTCTATTTCCTAAGTGATCAATATCATCAATTTTTCCTAAACCATATTGTAAATTTAATAAATAGTTTACAGATGATATAATATCTTCTGTAACAATATGCTTTGGAACTAACTCTTCTTCTCTATCTTCAATTACTTTCTTTAAGTCTTTTTTTTCTGTATTTTCTAAAATATTTTTTAATATTTCATAATTTACTAGTTCTTTAATTTTAATTCCTAATTTTTCCGTATCTACATATGCTTTTATATCTACTGTTCCATTTCCTATTACTTTAACTTTTTTGTCGTCGATTTTTATATCAACAATATTTATCCCTAAGTCTTGTATTACTTTTGCAATATCCTTAGATATAACTGTATCTTTTTCTACTAATATTTCTCCTGTTTCATTGTTTAATATATCACTATATGCAACCTGTCCTGCTATTCTTGATGCTAAATTTAATTTTTTATTAAATTTATATCTTCCTACTCTTGCTAAATCATATCTCCTTGGATCAAAAAATAAATTATTGAATAAGTTTCTTG
This sequence comes from uncultured Clostridia bacterium, assembly GCA_947629355.1. GTDB lineage: Bacteria > Bacillota > Clostridia > TANB77 > CAG-508 > CAG-452. The sequence continues at coordinate 43,118 of CANRDJ010000007.1, read as the reverse complement.
CTGCATCAACTGTTGGAAGTTCTCCTGGTCTTAATTTTTTATATATTTCAACAATTGCTTCTTCGCTTGTTTTTACTGTATCTTTTTCTATTGTTGCTAGAATTTTTTCATCCTCTCCAAATATATCTATTATTTGTTCATCTGAAACTAATCCTATTGCTCTTAAAAGAACTGTTACAGGTAATTTTCTAGTTCTATCAATCCTTACATAGAATATATCATTACTATCTGTTTCGTATTCTAACCATGCTCCTCTTATTGGCATAACTGTAGATTTATATAGTTTCTTTCCTGTTTTGTCATAATCTGATTCATAGTAGCATCCTGGTGAACGTACTAATTGGCTTACTACAACTCTTTCAGCTCCATTTATCACGAATGTACCACTATCTGTCATTAGTGGAAAATCACCCAAATAAATTTCTTGTTCTTTAATTTCTCCTGTTTCACGATTAATAAGCCTTACTTTTACATGTAATCTTGTAGAGTAAGTTGCATCACGTTCTTTTGCTTCTTCTAAAGAATATTTAGTTTTTTCTTCCATATAATAATCGAAAAATTCAAGAACTAAATTACCAGAATAGTCAATAATTGGTGAAATATCTTTTAATACTTCTCCAAGGCCTTCCCTTACAAACCAATCATAAGAATCTTTTTGTACTTGGATTAAATTTGGAATTTCAATGAAATCTCCAATTTTCGCAAATGTTTTTCTTGTTGTCTTTTCATAATTTAAGTCTTTTAACAAATAAATCAACTCCCTTTGTTTTACTTGAGCAGATATATTTATTAATTAAATAAGGTCCCTCTTAAATACTAATGTATTATATTCGTCAAAACTGTACTGCCCTAAATCAATTTTGATTTATATAACCTAATGTAGTATCTAATTCCTCCTTATCTAACTTTTTATAAACAATACAAAAAAGTGTAGAAAAGTAATTTTTATTTTACTTTTGGATGCTTTAAAAAGCTTATATCCCTACACTTTTATTCTATTATTAGTTTATTACATTACTAATTTATTTATTTTAACCACCCTTAATGTGCTAAGAGCTACATACTTTATTTGCAAAATATGTGCTTTATTATAATATCACATTAAAATGTGGCTTGTCAACATTTTGTAAAATTTTTTTTGTTTTTTGTAACTTTTCTCGTTTCAATACTTTATTTCAAATTATTTTTGTTGTTTTCATTTTACTATTTCATTTATTTCTCCAAGAAATTCACCTATAATAGGTTTATCTGTTGTTCCATACTTTTTTTGTAAATAATCATTATTATCAAAATCTATTACCCATTCTCCAATAGAATAACAAGTTCCTTCATTATTTGCTAGTTCCAAAGTAAATAATCTTGGTATGTTCTTAGTCATTACTAAGGTTAAACATACTACTTGTCCACTTTCTGTCAATGGCTTTGGCATTATAAAATTAAAAGTTTTCATACCATTATCTAAAATAGAATATGATATATTAAAGTCGTCTGGTTTTATTTCCTTATCTAAATCTATTATATCTATATCATCAAAAAAGTTTACTTCCTGTTTTGTTTCATTCCACAATTTGCAAAAGTATTCTTTTATAGCATCTGGTCCTCGACTTATTAATAAGTTCATTTTTTCCCATTCTTCAAATATAAATTTTTTTATTTTTTCATGTGACATTATATAATGAATACTTGATTTTTCTCCCATAATTTTCTCCTATTATATATTTGCATTTCGTACTTTTATAATATCACAGTATATTTTTAAAAAAAGATTTAAAATGGTTTTTAGTAAGTATTAATATACATAATTTATTAGTCAATTAATTTAAACCCCATATGAATTTGTAACTCTTTATCTATTGTTTTTCTTATATATAAACCATTTGATTTACAATATTCTTGCACAGCTTTTTCTGTTTCTATTCCAAACTTTCCATTTGGATTTCCGTTAAAAAATCCTAATTTTTTTAATTTTTTTTGTATTTCTATTACATCTGATCCATACATTCCAGATTTTAAATTTCTTAATCCTTTACCAAATGGTCCATATATTCCGGTCTACAATTACAACCTTAGTTCCTATTGGTACTATTTTATAAAGTTCTGCAACTTCTTCATTATTCATTCTTATACATCCATGCGAACTAGACCATCCTACAGAATATGGATCTAGAGTTCCATGTATTCCAAACTGCCCCCAAGGAATATTAAGTCCCATCCAGCTTCCGTCCGAAATCCTTCTCCCCATTTTGCCTTCGATATTATTGTCCATGTTCCTATTGGAGAAGGAGTTGACCATTTTCCTCCTGAACATTTATATGTTTTAATCAGTTCATTATTTTCAAATAAAAATAACTTTGAATCTTCCACATCAACTAATATTTTATATACACTATTATTATTGTTAGAAGCCTCTATTGCCTTTGGTGGTATGTATTTTTTTATCAATATTAGCACACAAATAGTAATTAATATTACTATAACTACCTTTAAAATTATTTTAAAATTATATACTTTTACCATATTATTAATTATATTTAATTTGTATTAATAAATGCATAAATTAATTTTTTAGTTTTTTATTTTTGGTAATTGGAAATATTGATTGAATTTAAAATATCTCTTGAATGATGAAAAATTTTTAAGATATAAACATTAGAATTAACTTTATAAAATATTCTATAAGACTTATATATTAATTCTCTATAATCTGAATTATTAAATTCTGGTATTTTTCGTCCCATATATGGAAATATTAATAAATATTTAATTTTTTCTATGATTCCTTCTGTTGTTTTATTTGCATAATATATAGAATCTTTCGATATATATTTATTAATTTGATTTAAATCTTCTTTAGCATCTATTTTGAATTTTATATTTACCAATATTAAACTCTCTCTCTATGTCATCTAATGTACATATTAACCCTAATTCTATTGCCTTTTCACCACATGCAAAACATATACTTACTATGTCAGCCCTAGTTGAATTTGGATTATCTAATATCTCTTTTTCCATTTTGCATAATTCTTCATAAGGTAGTTTCTTTAGTTCTTCTAATCTTTTTGTATTTTCTTGAACATAAGTCATAATATCACAACCCTTCTTTTGCATATTTAATTTATGCATTTATTATTTTTTATTATATATTAAAAGGAAAAAACTGTCAATTGTTTTTTTGTCAAATATTTTTATGCTAATATTTCACATTATCCATTCTCCCATAATAAGGATATGTATTTAAAAGGAATGAGCTACTTATATTATTAAACTCATTCCTTAGCATAGTCAAGGAAATTTATTGATATTTTCTATCCTATATCTTTGTCTAATTCATCCCAAATTACTACTTTGTTTTGTTCTAGACTCTTTTTTACATCTATAATTCTTTGATTACTTGAACCTCTAAATCTTAATTTAGGGTCTTTTAATTCTTCTACAAATTTTCCATCTACTATATAGTCTATGTTATTTATCATATCTTTAGTAGCTTGCCTATCTTCTTTTTCTATCATTTCCCCTAAAATTTGCTTATCAAATGTAAAGCCTGTATAACACCATATTTTTTTATCTGGATATGTTTGTTTTACCTTTTTTAATAATGGAACTAAGCCTTCTTGATTTTCTTTTTCGAAGGGCTCTCCTCCCAAAAGACTTAAACCCGTGATATATTCTGGTTTTAAATCTTGTAGTATTTCTTCTTGTTCTTTGCCAGTAAAATCTTGTCCATAATTAAAATCCCATGCTTCTTTATTAAAACAATTTTTACAATGATGATTACATCCACTTACAAACAAGGAGACTCTTACTCCTGGTCCATTTGCAACATCACATTTTTTTATCTTTGCATATTTCATTTCTAACCTCTAATCTCTATCTTCTAATCTCTAACTACAAATGCAGTACTCTCGATTTTATTTCCTTTGTTTTTCCCTCATTCCAAAAATTTTCTCCTAAGTATCCACAAGTACGTCTTGTTACATTCATTTTATTTTTATCTTTATTTCCACAATTTGGGCATTCCCATTCTAAATCATCATTTACAATTATTTCTCCATCAAATCCACATACATGACAATAATCAGATTTTGTATTGAATTCTGCATATTGAATGTTATCATAGATAAATTTAACTACATCTTCTAATGCTTTTAAGTTATGTCTCATATTTGGAATCTCAATATACGAAATAGCACCACCAGATGATATTTGTTGAAATTCACTCTCAAATGATAATTTTTCAAATGCATCAATATTTTCCCTTACGTCTACATGATATGAATTTGTATAATATCCTTTATCTGTAATATCTTTTATTTCTCCAAATCTTTCTTTGTCAATTCTTGCAAAACGATAGCATAAACTTTCTGCTGGTGTTCCATATAAACCAAATCCTATTCCTGTTTCTTTTTTCCATTTATCTGTTGCTTTTCTTAAATGTTTCATTAATTTTATTGCAAAATCATGTCCCTCAGGCTCTGTATGTGATACACCTTTTACTAATTTTGTTACTTCATAAAGTCCAATATATCCTAAAGAAATTGTTGAATATCCACCTTTTAATAATTTATCTATTTTTTCTCCCGGTTCCATACGAGCTATTGCTCCATATCTCCAATGAATAGGACTAGTATTACTTAATGTTCCAAGTAATGAATAATGCCTACACATTAAAGCTTCATAACATAATTCTAGTCTTTCGTCTAATAATTCCCAAAATTTATTTTCATCTCCATCTGCAATAATTCCAATTTGAGGTAAATTAATACTAACAACACCTTGATTAAATCTTCCTTCAAATTTATAGTTTCCGTTTTCGTCTTTCCAAGGTGATAAAAAACTCCTGCATCCCATTGGACTAAATACATTTCCTTCATAATTTTCACGCATTTTTTTTGCTGAAATATAATCAGGATATAATCTTTTTGATGAACATTTTACTGCAAGTTTTGTTAAATAGTCATATTCTCCACCTTTCAAACAATTGTGCTCATCTAATACATATATTAATTTTGGAAATGCTGGTGTTATATATACGCCTTTTTCATTTTTTACTCCTTCATATCTTTGTTTAAGTATTTCTTCTATTAACATTGCATTTTCTTTTATATATGGATCATCTTTTTTCAAGTTTAAGAATAATGTTACAAAAGGTGATTGTCCATTTGTTGTCATTAATGTATTAATTTGATATTGTATCGTTTGCACACCAGCAGATACTTCCTTTTTTAGTCTTTGATGCACAAGCTTCTCTATCATTTCTCGTTCTAAATTATCACCAAATTCTTCTTCTATTTCTTTTTTGAATTTTTCATAACTTTTCCTTATATATTTACCTAAATGACTTACATCTACTGATTGTCCTCCATATTGATTTGATGCAACTGCTGCAATTATCTGTGTCATAATTGTACATGCAACTTGGAAACTTTTTGGAGATTCTATTAATTTACCATTCATAACTGTTCCATTGTCTAACATATCTCCTATATTTATTAAGCAACAATTAAAAATTGGTTGTAAAAAGTAATCCATATCATGAAAATGAAGTATACCTTCTTCGTGTGCCTTTGTAATTTTTTCTGGTAATAGTATTCTTTTTGTTAAATCTTTTGAAACTTCTCCTGCTATGTAATCTCTTTGTGTTGATGCAAGCACTGCATTTTTATTAGAGTTTTCTTCTGATAATTCTTTATTTTGATTTTTTATTAGTCCTAAAATTGATTCGTCTGTTGTGTTTTGTTTTCTAACTAATGCCCTAGTATAACGATAAATCATATATTTCTTTGCAAGTTCAAATTTTTTTCTGTCCATTAATTGTTGTTCTATAATATCTTGAATATCCTCTACTAAAATTCTTTTTTTATCAAGGTCTTCAATATATCTAGTTATTTCTCTAATCTCTGTTTTTGGCAATCTTTCTTTAGGTTTTACTTCATTGTTAGCTTTTTCAATCGCTAGTTCAATCTTTTCTCTGTTATAATCTACTGCTTTTCCATCTCTTTTTATTACTTTCATATCTAACCACCTTTAACCATTGTTTTATTATATTTTACATTATATATCAATACTTTTTAATTTCTGTTGCAATTGCAACAAATATTAAAAATTTTTTTTATAAATCTTCTATCCCTTAAAATTGTAAGAGATTTTTAATTATTACATTTGTGTTACAATTTTTTCATTGAATTTTGACTAATTTTGTCATATAATCTATTTAATTCAAAAGGAGTAATAAAAAATGGATGTTTCAGAATTGGCTAAAAATATTTCAGATAACTGTATAAAAGTACAAAAGAAAATTTTTCTTTCAGGTGATGTTATTACTACTTATATGGAAAAAAGAAAACAAATTTGCATTTTACTCTCAGGAAAGGCAGATTTAATTAGATATGATTTAAAGGGAAATAAAGATATAATAGAACGTTTTAATCAAAATGATATTTTTGGAGAAGTTTTTCATCATGTTAATACAAATAATGAACTTTTTGTTATGGCAACAAAAAAATGTGAAGTACTTATTTTTTTATATGATGATATTTGTATAAAATGTAGACAAAATTGTAGTTTTCATACTAGTTTAATTTCTAGCATATTAGAACTTGTTCTAAATAATGCTATTACTCAAAATACTAGGATAGAGCTTTTATCAAAAAGAAGTATAAGAGAAAAATTACTTAGTTATTTTAATATTTTATCTAATAAATCTTTTAATAAAAATATAGATCTTCCATTTTCATTAACAAGTCTTGCAGACTATTTAAGTGTTGACAGAAGTGCAATGATGAGAGAAATTAGAAATTTAATTGACGAAGGTTTTATTGCTAAACAAGGAAATAGAATTAAGTTATTATTTTAATTTATATATTAAAAAACTGTCAATTTTTTGACAGTTTTTTAACTTTTTATAAAATGTTAAAAATTATATTTTTCTCTTTTATGATATGTTGTGTGTAATAATTCATGTGCTTTATGGCTTCCTGGTTTTCCAAGATATTCTTTATATAGTTTTTTCATAACTGGGCTTTCATGTGATTTTCTTACTGCACTTTTTTCATCTATATCATATAAACAGTCTGCTCTTAATTTTCTTATATCATACTTACTTCTTTCTTTTGATGATCTAATTGGCTGACCGCCACCCATTATACATCCACCTGGGCATGCCATTATTTCTACAAATTGATAGTCTGCTTTTCCAGTCTTTATTTCGTTCATAATTTTTCTTGCATTTGAAAGTCCATGTGCTACTGCTACTTTTACATCTGCGTCACCAATTTTAATAGTTGCTTTTTTAATTCCTTTTTTACCTCTTACAGATTCAAAGTCTATTTCTTTTAATTCTTTTCCTGTAATTGTTTCATAAGCTGTACGAAGAGCAGCTTCCATTACTCCACCTGTTGTTCCAAATATTGCTCCTGCACCAGTTGCTTCTCCCATTGGATCATCAAATTTGCTATCTTCTAATTCTATAAATTCTATATTTGCTTGTTTTATCATTCTTGCAAGTTCACGTGTTGTAATTACTGCATCTACATCGTCTAGCTCTCCATTTTTCATTTCTTCTCTTTGTCTTTCAAATTTTTTAGCAACACATGGCATTACTGATACAACAAACATTTTCTTTGGATCTATTTTTTCTTTTTCTGCATAATATGACTTTAATATGCTTCCAAACATTTGATGTGGTGATTTGCATGTTGATAAATGGTCTAATAGTTCTGGATAATTCATTTCTATAAATCTTACCCAACCTGGACTACAAGACGTAATCATTGGAAGTGTTTCACCATTTTTAAATCTTTCTACAAATTCGTTTGCTTCTTCCATAATTGTTAAATCTGCACCTGTGTTTGTATCAAAAACTTTATCAAATCCTAATTTTTTAAGTGCTGTTACCATCTTTCCTGTTACATTTGTACCTATTTTCATTCCAAATTCTTCCCCTAATGCTGCTCTTACTGCTGGTGCTGTTTGAACTACTACAAATGTATCTTCATCTTTTAGTTTTTCCCAAACGGCGTCTGTACTATCTTTTTCACGAAGTGCTCCAACTGGGCAAGCTGTAATACATTGTCCACAAAATGTACAGTTTACATTATTTAAACTCTTATTTCCAACTGTTGATATACAAGATTCAAATCCTCTTTGTGCGCAATCAATTGCTCCAATTTTTTGTACATTTTTACATGTTGATACACATCTTCTGCAAAGTATACATTTACTAAAATCTCTAACTATTGAAGGTGATAAATCATCTATTTTGTGCTCTGTTTTTGCTCCTTCATATTCAATTCCTTTTACATTAAATTTCATTGCAAGTGTTTGTAATTCACAATTTCCATTTCTTACGCATGTTAAGCAATCTCTATTATGATTTGACAATATTAAGTCAAGTATAATTTTTCTTGCTTCGATAACGTTTTTTGTATTTGTGTGAACCTTCATGCCTTCTTCTACTTGTTGTATACAAGATGCTACAAAACCTCTTCTTCCTTCTATTTCTACAATACAAATTCTACAGTCTCCTATTGCATTTATTTCTTTTAAATAGCAAAGTGTTGGTATATCTATATTTATTTGTTTTGCGGCTTGCAATACTGTTGTTCCTTTTGGTACTTCTACATCTATTCCGTCAATATTTAATTTAACTAAGTCTGACATTTTGTTTTCCTCCTTTACAGATTATCATTATGCTATTGCACTAAAGTGGCAATTCTTTTGACATGCTCCACATTTAATACAAATATTTTCATCTATTTCATATCCATGCTCTCTATCGCCTTTAATTGCTCCTACTGGACAATTTTTAGCACACAAGCCACATTTTTTACATTTTTCTGAGTTTATAGAAAGGCTTAATAATGCTTTACACTCTTTTGCTGGACATTTTTTATTATTTATATGTGCTAAATATTCATCTTTAAAGTATTTCATTGTGCTAAGTATTGGGTTTGGAGCTGTTTGACCGCAAGCCACATACAGATGCTTTTTGTATAGTTTTTGCTAAATTTTCTAATTTTTCTAAATCTTCTAATTCAGCCTCTCCCTCTGTAATTTTTTCTAGAATTTCTAACATCCTTTTTGTTCCTATTCTACAAGGTGTACATTTTCCACAAGATTCATCTACTGTAAATCCTAAATAGAATTTTGCAAGATTTACCATACATTTTGTGTCATCCATTACAATTAATCCACCGAGAACCCATCATTGATCCTATTTGTGCAAGTGATTCATAATCTATTGGTGTATCTAAATGCTCTGCTGGAATACATCCACCAGATGGTCCACCTGTTTGTGCTGCTTTAAATTCATGTCCATCTGGAATTCCTCCACCTATATCAAATACTATTTCTCTTAAAGTTGTTCCCATTGGTACTTCAACTAATCCTACATTTACAACATTTCCCCCAAGTGCAAATACTTTTGTTCCTTTTGATTTTTCTGTTCCTATTGAGCTATACCATTTTGCTCCATTTAATATTATTTTTGTAATATTTGCATAAGTTTCTACATTGTTAATTAATGTAGGTTTTCCCCATAGTCCAACATTTGCTGGAAATGGTGGTTTTATTCTTGGTCTTCCAGATCTTCCTTCTATTGACTCTAAAAGTGCAGTTTCTTCTCCACAAACGAAAGCTCCTGCACCAAGTCTTACTTCCAAGTCAAAATCAAAATCTGTTCCAAATATTTTTTTGCCTAATATTCCATATTCTTTTGCTTGGTTTATTGCTGTTTGAAATCTATGTACTGCAATTGGATATTCTGCTCTTACATAAATATATCCCTTATTTGCTCCTATGCTATATCCTGCAATCATCATAGCTTCTATAACACAGTGTGGGTCGCCTTCTAGTATGCTTCTATCCATAAATGCACCTGGGTCACCTTCGTCTGCATTACACACTACATATTTTTGGTCTCCTTCTGCAATTTTTGTAAAGTACCATTTCTTACCTGTTGGGAAACCTGCTCCACCTCTGCCACGAAGTCCAGATTCCGTTACTTCGTTTATTACTTCGTCTGGTGTCATTTCGAATAATACTTTCTCAAGTGCTTTATATCCATCAAAAGCTATGTATTCATCTATATTTTCTGGATCAATTATTCCACAATTTTTTAATGCTATTCTTTTTTGCTTTTTATAGAAATTTAATTCGTCTAATCTTTGAACTACTGAATTGTCTATATCCTTGCAAAGTAATCTTTCTACAATTTTTCCTTCTAATATATGTGTATTAATTATTTCTTCGCAGTCCTCTGGTTTAACCATTGCATAAAATGTATCCTCTGGTCTTATTATAACTATTGGTCCTTTTGCACATAACCCAAAGCATCCTGTTTGCACTACTCTTACATTTTGAATATTTTTTTCTTCTATAATTTTCCTGAATTTTTCAATAATTTTAGGTGATTTAGAAGACGTACATCCTGTACCATGACATACCAAAATGTGTTTTTCTCTAGTATTTGCTTTTAAATTAACACGCAAATCTAATTCTTTTCTTTTTTCTTCTCTAATTTTCCTTATTTCTTCTAGAGTCTTCATTTTAGTCCTCCTTCTTCATATATTCATCAATTACTTTATCTAACAATTCTGGAGTAGCCTTGCCATATACTTCACCATTTACTGTAAATACTGGTGCTAGTCCACACGCTCCTATACATCTTGTTGCTTCTATTGAAAATTTTCCGTCACTTGTTGTTTCACCAACATCTATGCCTAATTTTTGTTTTAATCTTTCTAATATTTTTTCTGATCCTTTAACAAAACATGCTGTTCCTAAACATACTGCTACATTGTATTTTCCTTTTGGCTTCAAAGTAAATCTTGCATAAAATGTTATTACACCATAAATTTCAGCCATAGGTATATTCAAATATTCTGAAATTTCTTTTTGTGCAAACTCAGGAATATAGCCATACTTTTCTTGTACTTCATTTAATATTTGTATTAAATTACTTTTATCATTAGTATATTTTGTTAATATTTCTTTAAGCTCTTTACTTTTTCCATTGTCTCCACATTTACATGCCATAATTTTACCTCCTAATTTAATTAAGATTTTAGAAAATATATTAATTTTTATTCCCTATCTTTTCTTCAAATCTATCTTTTTTAATTTCTTTTGGTACTTTTACTGGATATTTACCAGTAAAACATCCCATACAAAAGTCATCTATATTACATCCTTTTGTTATTTCTTTAAGATTTTCGATACTTAGATATTCTAATGTATCTGCTCCTACTATTTGTCTAATTTCTTCTACTGTTCTTCCATTTGCAATTAAATTTTCTTTATCATCTATATCTGTTCCAAAATAACATACATCTATAAAAGCTGGTGCTGCAATTCTTAGATGAACTTCTTTTGCTCCTGCTTTTCTTAGTGTTTTTACTATTCCTGTTAATGTTGTTCCTCTTACTATTGAATCATCTATTAATATTATTTTTTTACCTTTTATTGTATTCTTTAATGGATTTAATTTTAATGCTACTAATTTTTTTCTTTTGTTTTGAGTGTTTTGTATGAAAGTTCTTCCTATATATTTACTTTTTGTAAACACTAAATCATATGGTATTTTTGATTCTTTTGAATATCCCAAAGCTGCATCATTGCCAGAATCTGGTACAGCAGCAACTATATCTGCATCTACTGGATTTTGTCTTGCTAAATATCTTCCAGCTTTTTCTCTAAACTCATGTACCGACATTCCTTCAATTACTGAATCTGGTCTTGCAAAATATATGTATTCAAATACACACATTCCTTTTTTTTCTTTACTATCATGCTCTATTGATTCTATATTACCATCTTTAACAACAATTATCTCTCCAGGTCTTACATCTCTTATAAACTCTGCACCACATATATCTAATGCACAACTCTCAGATGCAAATATAATATCATCACCTAATTTTCCCATACATAATGGTCTAAAACCTTGTGGGTCACGACAAGCTATTAACTTTTGTGGCGTCATTATTACTAATGAATAAGCACCTTTTAATATTTTCATAGTGTTTGCTATTGCTTCTTCTATTGATTTTGTTTTTAATCTTTCTCTTACTATTATATGACATATTACCTCTGTATCATTCGTTGTAGTAAATATTGCTCCATTATCTTCTAATTCTTGTTTTAAATCTATTGCATTTACAATATTACCGTTGTGAGCTACGGCTAAATTACCTTTTTTATGTCTTATTACTATTGGCTGAGAATTTTCTTTTTTAGCTGCTCCTGTAGTAGAATATCTTACGTGTCCTATTGACATGTTTCCTTCTGGCATTTTATCCAATACTTCATTTGTAAATACTTCAGATACTAAACCTTGATCTTTATGATATGAAATTACTCCATCTGTATTTACAGCTATTCCGGCAGCTTTCTTCTCCTCTATGTTGAAGACCTGATAATCCTACGCATGTAATATATGCCAACTTTTCAGGCTCTTTTGAATATACTCCAAAAATCCCACATTCCTCTTTTATGTTTTCTGACATTAAAATTCCTCCATCCATATTTACAAACATAATTTTATTATAATTGTTATTTACAAAAAAGTACAGTCTTTTTTCAAAATTGACATTATTTTCTTGTTCTAGAAAATTAAGATTGATCCCTTCTTGTTTAATATAAAGGAGAAAACGTCTTCTCTCATAAATTATAATTTGAATTTATCGTTTATTAATGCTATAATATTTTCATAATTTAATTGGAGGTATTCATATGTATAATTTAGTTCTATTTGCTTCGCGGGAATGGTACTACTCTTCAAAGTGTTATAGATAATATTAATAATAGAACATTAGATGCAAAAATAAATCTAGTTATTTCTGATAATAAGGATGCCTATGCTCTTGAAAGGGCTAGAAAAAATAATATACCTACTTACATAATAAAAAATAAATCGTTTGATGAGATTGATTTGGAATTAGAAAATGTTCTTAAAAATTATGATATTGATTTAATAGTTTTGGTTGGATATTTAAAAATGATTGGAAAAAGGTTGATAAATAAATATACTATTATAAATACGCATCCTTCTCTTCTTCCTAAATTTGGTGGAAAAGGTATGTACGGTATGAATGTACATAGAGCAGTAGTTGAAGCTAAAGAAAAAGTTAGTGGTCCTACTATCCACTTTGTAAATGATAAATATGACGAAGGAAATATAATTTCTCAAACAATAGTAGAATTAAGTAAAAACGAAACTCCTGAGAGTTTATCTGCTAAAGTTCAAGCAGTAGAAAAAATACAACTTACAAATGTTTTAAAAGATTTTATAGATAGCAAAAAGAACAAAGTTTAAAATTACTTTGTTCTTTTCTAATTCATTTTTAAGATGCGTTACAAATAAGAAAATGTCCCGTTTATAAACGTCCCATCTGGAACATTAGTTAAATATTTCTTCGAACTCGTCTCCATCTATTTTTTCTTTTTCTAGCAATCTTTGTGCTACTGCCGTTAATTTATCCATGTTGTTACTTAATATTTCTCTTGCAGTGTTGTATGCTTTGTCTATAATTCTCTTTACTTCCTCGTCTATCATATTTGCTGTTTCTTCACTAAAGTTTTTGGTTTGAGCAAAGTCTCTTCCTAAAAATACTTCTTCTTGACCTGATCCAAATGTAATTGTTCCTATTCTATCGCTCATTCCATATTTTGTTACCATTTCTCTTGCAATTTTTGTTGCTCTTTCTATATCGTTACTTGCACCCGTAGATATATCGTCTAATGCTAGGCTTTCTGCTACCCTACCTCCTAGTAATGAAACAATACTTTCTTCCATTTCTGATTTAGACATAAAGTTTTTGTCTTCATCCGGTTTGTACATTGTATATCCTCCTGCCATACCACGTGGTACTATAGATATTTGATGTACATTATCTTGTGTAGGTAAAAATCTACTTACAACTGCATGACCTGCTTCATGGAATGCAACTAATTTATTTTCTTTTTCACTTCTTACTCTACTCTTCTTTTCTGGACCCATTGTTACTTTTATCATGGCATCCTCAATTTCAGACATTCCTATTTCGTTTTTATTTCTTCGTGCAGCAAGAAGGGCTGCTTCATTTAATACATTTTCTAAATCTGCACCTGCAAATCCTGCTGTGTTTTTTGCGATTGTTTTTAAATCAACATCGTCAGCTATTTTTTTCTTTCTGCTATGAACTTCTAATATTTGTTCTCTTGCTTTTACATCTGGTGCTGATACTACTATTTGTCTATCAAATCTTCCTGGACGAAGTAATGCCTTATCTAATACGTCTGGTCTATTTGTTGCAGCAAGCACTATAACTCCCTCATTTGTACCAAATCCATCCATTTCAACTAATAACTGGTTCAATGTTTGTTCTCTTTCATCATGCCCTCCACCAAGTCCTGCTCCTCTTTGACGTCCAACTGCATCTATTTCATCTATAAATATTATACAAGGTGCGTTTCTTTTTGCTTGCTCAAATAAATCTCTTACTCTTGATGCACCAACACCAACAAACATTTCAACAAAGTCTGAACCGCTTATTATGAAGAATGGCACCCCTGCTTCTCCTGCCACTGCTTTTGCAAGTAATGTTTTACCCGTACCTGGATGACCAACTAATAGTACACCTTTTGGGATTCTAGCACCCATATCTGTAAATTTTTTAGGTGATTTTAAAAATTCTACTATTTCTTGTAGCTCTTCTTTTTCTTCATCTACTCCTGCTACATCATCAAAAGTAACTTTAGTTTTATCTGTTACTCCCATCATTCTTGCTCTACTCTTGCCAAATGACATAGTTTTATTTCCAGCTCCACCTTGGTTAGTACCCATTATTAAAAACCAAAATATGAAGAAAATTATTACTATTCCAAAAGGTGATAATAAACTTAATATTGTAATTATCGTTGATTGTGATTTTTCTTCTAATGTAAAACTTCCTTCTACTAAATAATTACTTATTTTATCCATGAAACTATCTACACTTGGTATATTAACTTCTTTCTCAATTCTTGGATCATCTTTTAAAGTAACATATGCCTTTGTACCATCCGATGTGAGTTCTACATTGTTTACTTTACCACTTTCTATTGCAATCATTAATTCTGAATATTTCATCTTGTTTTGAGAATTATCCATTATTGATGATATTAATACTATAAATATAATACCTAAAATTAACCACATTGCTAATGTTTTTAAACTTTTTTTCATTTTTAAATCTCCTCTCGTATGTATGAAATATAACATATAGATTTTTTAATTACAATACTTTTTTATAAAGTTTTTTCTTGCAATCGCTTGTGTATCAAGGTTTTTCTTACGGAAGGTTAACCTTAAGCTATAAAAAAAATTTTTCCTTTTTTTACTAAAATTTTAAGATTTTTAATAGGCATTAAGTATTTATTACCTATATTATTATTACAAAGTTTTATAATATCATCTATATTAACTTTTTCTATACCTACTGTAGATGATAATAATTTATTAATAGTATATAGTATAATTCTTCTTTTTATTACCAATTCTAGGTTATTGAATTTTTTTAAGTCTAAAATAATTTTGTTAGCTTCAGTAATTCCATCAAAGTGCGAGTCACTGTGAGAAACGACCCTTACAGTATTCCAATTTTTATTGTTTTTTGATGAGCAGACGATAGTATTATCTGACTTTACATATATTTCATTAAATGTTTGCTGTGTTATTTTATTCATGTATTCATTTTCTTCGTTTGCTACTTCTGATAATCTGTTTATTGTTTTTATAATATTAGGGTTAAATTCTTTTTTTATATACGGAATAACAATATTCCTAATTTTATTTCTCGTATAAATATTTTCATTGTTCGATTTATCTATTTTTGGTTCTAACTTGTTTATTATGCAATATTCTTCTATTTCTTCTCTTGATGTTTCAATTAATGGTCTAATATATTTATTATTTCTTATTGCTTCTATTCCTTTTAATCCTGATGTACCACTACCTCTTAAAATATTCATTAGTATAGTCTCTACTTTATCATTATTATTATGTGCTGTTGCTATTTTATTTGCATTTGTTTTTTCTAAAACTTCATTAAAAAATTCATACCTCATTTGCCTTCCTGTTTCTTCTGTACCTCTTTTTAAATTATTCGCAATTTTTATTACATCTATTCTTTTAATATAACATTCTATTCCTAAATTTTTGCAAAAATCTTTTACATATTCAGTTTCTTCATCTGCTTCTTTCCTTATCATGTGATTTATATGTGCTACACAAATTTTAAAATTTAATTCTTTTTTTATTTCATTTAATATATGCAATAGGCATATTGAATCTGGTCCTCCAGAAACGCCTATTACTATTTTATCTGCATCTTCTATTAAATTATATTTTTTTATAGTATTAATTACCTGTTCTTTTAGCATGTTTTGTCTCCTATTTTAATTTAGAGTTGCTACAACAAGCAACCCTAAATTATCATTCTCTATATTTTTCTATATTAACAAATTTGGTATAATTTCCAAGCCATAACAATTCTATAGTTCCTGTTGCACCAGATCTATGTTTTGCCATTATTACTTCTGCAATATTTTTCTTTTCTGAATCTGGATTATAATAATCGTCTCTATATAAAAACATTACTATATCAGCATCTTGCTCTATTGCTCCTGATTCACGAAGGTCCGAAAGCATTGGTCTATGGTCTGCTCTTGCTTCGGCTGCCCTAGACAATTGTGATAGTGCAATTACAGGTACATCTAATTCCTTAGCTAAAATTTTAAGTGACCTACTTATTTCAGAAATTTCTTGCTCACGACTAGCATTTCTTTTTCCTGTTCCTTGTATCAATTGCAAGTAATCTATTACTACAAGTCCTATATTTTTTTCTAGTTTTAATTTTCTGCATTTTGCTCTTATTTCTGTAACTGTTATCCCTGGTGTATCGTCAATATATATTGGTGCTTCTGAAAGAGGTCCGGAGTGCTGTTGCAAGTTTTACCCAATCATCTTCTTCAATTTTTCCTGTTCTTATTTTGTTACTATCAACCATAGCTTCACTACAAAGCATTCTGTTTACAAGCTGGCTTTTAGACATTTCAAGATTAAATATTACTACTGGAACATTAGCATTAAGTGCTGCATTACTAGCAATATTTAATGCAAATGCTGATTTACCCATTGCTGGTCTTGCTGCAACTAATATTAAATCTGAATTATGAAGTCCTGCTGTTTTATAATCTAAATCTGTAAATCCAGTTGGTATCCCTGTTATTGGCTGTTTTTTATTATATAGTTTTTCTATTTCTGCAAAACTTTCAACCAATATATCTTTTAAAACAGAATATCCCCTTTGATTTTTACCTTGTGAAATCTCAAATATTCTTTTTTCTGCTAGATCCAGAATATTGTCTACATCTTCTGCTTCTGCATATCCTAAATCTATAAGCTCGTTTGAAGTTTTTATTAGATTTCTTAATATTGATTTTTCTTCTACTATTTTTATGTACCTATTTACATTTGCTGTTGTTGGTACTTTATCAGGAAGGGCAGCTAAATATTCTAATCCCCCAACAGCTTCTAGTTTTCCTAAAGATGTTAGCTCAGATTTAACTGTAATTATATCTATAGGTTCTGCTTTATTGTATAAATTTAAAATAGCTTCATATATTGTTTTATTATCTTGTCTATAAAAATCATCAGGTTTTAAAATTTCAATGCTATCAACTACTGCATCCTTATCTGTAAGCATACTTCCTATTACAGCTTGTTCTGCATCAATATCATGTGGTGGTATTTTCCCTAAATCCATTTTTATTCTCCTTTCTTAAGGTTTGAGGGACACACCTCAGTACACGGGTATTCCTCATAGATTGAGGTATGTCTTTATAAGGTTTGAGGGACACACCTCAGTACACAAGTATTCCTCATAGATTGAGGTATGTCCCTCGTTTTAATAATTTTACTCTGGCTTTATGTCTAAAGTTAATTTAGCTGATACTCCTTCTCCGAATTTTATATCTATTGAAAATTTTCCAACATTTTTTATCGTTTCTTTTAAGTTTATCTTTTTCTTATCTATCTCCATTTTATATTGTTTTTTTAATTCTTCTGATATTTCTTTTGAAGTAACTCCTCCAAATATTTTCCCATTAGCCCCTGCTTTTACTTTTATTTCTAAAGTTATATCTTTAATTTTTTCTGCTTGCTTTTTAAATTCTTCTATTTCTAAATTTTTTTTGTGTTTTTGAGAATCTTTTTTAGCTTGTAATTTTAATAGGTTGTCTTTAGTCGATTCTATAGCTAAATTTTTAGGAAATAAAAAATTTCTTGCATATCCATCATTTGCATTTATTATTTCATCTTTTTTTCCTACATTTTTTATGTCTTGCAATAATATAACTTTCATTTGATCCCTCTTTTCTTTTGAAAATTTTATCACATTTATAATAGTTTATCAAGTTTTGTAAAAAAATTCGAACGTAATAAAATAACTTTTTATGTATATTATATTACTTCTATGGTAAACATTGATTTATAAATTAGTGTAACTTCTTGACGTAATTTGTAGATTAACTTATAATAAAATTTGAAGGGAAGTTGAATTCTACTTATGCCTAAAATTTATTTAGAAAAAAATGTATTAGAAGCAGCCTTTGAACGTCTTGAAATTATTTTTAATAATTTTGAAAATATATATTTTAGTGTTAGTGCTGGTAAAGATAGTTCAGTTATGGTACAGCTTGCAAATATTGTTGCAAAACGAATGAACAAGAAATTTGATGTTTTATACATAGATTTAGAAGGTCAATATAAATGCACAATTGACCATCTGAATGAATTAAAACAATTATCTCAAATAAGAACTTTTTATCATATAGCTCTTCCTCTAGCTCTAAGAAATGCTGTATCAATTTTACAACCTAAATGGATTTGTTGGGAAGATGAAAGTAGACATCTTTGGATAAGAGAAATGCCAAAAGATAGTATAAATATGAGTAATTGCCCATTTAGTTGGTTTAGAAAAGGAGAAGAATTTGAAGAGTTTATTCTACAATTTGCTTGTTGGTATAAGGAACAACATGAAGGTCCTATAGCATGTGGAATAGGTATTAGAACTGATGAGAGTTTAAATCGTTTTCGTACAATTACTTTTCAAAAAAATAAAGAAACGTTTCAAAATTATAATTGGACTACAAGAGTGAAATTTTCTAATCAAATACTTGATGTGTATAATTTTTATCCTATATATGATTTTAGAGTAGAAGATATATGGGGTGCTGTGAGTAAATTAGATTTAAAATATAATAAAATATATGATTTGATGTATAAAAATGGTGTTACTTTGGCAGACCAAAGAATTTGCCAACCTTATGGAGATGATCAACGAAAAGGGTTGGATCAATTTAAAGCATTAGAATATGAAACATGGGCCAAAGTAGTTAGTCGTGTTAATGGTGTTAACTTCGGAAATATATACTGCAGAACTTCTGCATTAGGTGATATTAAAAGTTCTAAGCCAGATTTCATGTCTTGGCAGCAGTATACTGTTTTTTTACTGGAAAGTATTGGACTTTATAATAGAGATCTTATGATGAATTATTATAGAAAAATTAAAAAATTTATGATTTGGTATAGGAAAAAATATGCAGTAGATTTTGACCAAATACCAGAGGAGGCACCTAAGAAATTAGAAAATCAAAAAAAAGCAATTTCATGGCGTAGAATTGCAAGAGCAGTTGAAAAAAATGATTTCTATCTTAAAAGGCTTTCATTTGCTCAAACAAAAACTGAAGAAAATGAGCTTAGAAAACTAGCTCATAAATGGGATAATTTGCTTTCAGCAAATACTGTAACAACAGATCCTGATTTAAATAAATTTATAAAAGAAGAAGTGATAAATAAATGATTCTAAAAATGGATAACAAGTCAAAAGATTTTTATAATATTATGGGAAGATTTTTTGGTTCTAGAATAGTACAAAATAAAACAAATGATAGAATTTATGATGATAATAATAAAAAATGGTATGTATATTTAGATAATAATAATCCTGTTGCATTTGTTTCTGTTGTATCTGGAGTAATTAAAAATATTTATTCTATAAAAGATGATTTTTTAATAGAATTATTAACTTATGTTAGTAAAGAAACAAAAATAAAAGATAGCATTGTTACTAATATTTATTCTAATGTCTATAATTCTTGTGGATTTATCTGTGCTAATGATAATGGATATAAAAATTTTATTAAAATCAGGAGTGATATTAATGAATAAAGAAATTACTTTTCCTGTATTAAATGTAAAAATGGTAGATATTGATAAGGTTATTGCAAATGACTATAACCCTAATAAAGTTGCTCCTCCAGAAATGAGACTTTTGAAACATTCCATTGAAGAAGATGGATATACTCAACCAATTGTTACATATTATGATAAAGAAAATGATATTTATATAATAGTTGATGGATTTCATAGATATAGATGTGCAAAAGAATATTTTCATTTAAAAGAAATTCCAATAGTTACAATAAATAAACAATTAGATGATCGTATTGCAAGTACAATACGCCATAATAGAGCAAGAGGTACTCACCAAATATTGGATATGTCTAAAATTGTAATGGAACTTACCAAAGCTGGATGGGATGATAGCACAATATCACTTCATCTTGGTATGGAATTAGATGAAATTATAAAATTAAAGCAAGTAAATGGATTAAAAGAAGCCTTTTCTAATCATGAATTTAGTAAATCATGGGAAGAATTTGAAAGTAAAGTTGTTAAAGAAAATAAATAAGGATTTTGGGAACAATTCCCAAAATCCTTATCTGTTTTACTAATCAATTGTTGTACTTGTTCTTCCTGTTCCTACTACATCTTCTTGAAGTGATCTCCAGGTATTACATCCTACAATCCCATCAGCTGATAAACCCCTACTTCTTTGATAGTTTCTTACTGCTTCTCTTGTTTTTGATCCGAAAATTCCGATCTAATCCCCCTGTTCTAAATCCTAATGTATTTAAGTCATCTTGAGCAATTAATACATATGTGCTTATACTTCCTTGCTTTATCAATGGATATCCAGCAGTTCCACAAGCAGGTCTTCCAAATCTTTTATCAAAATGAACCCATGTTGGTGTAAGTGATGCTGGTTCTACATATGACCATACTCCAGAACTTATTGCTATATTTCTTAGTCTATTTCTTTGGCTATTGCTTAACACCTGCCCTGCATCAAATGCAACTCCCGCATAATGCTGACTTTGTGTCCCATGTCCACCTTCCCATGGTCTTTTAAATGCAAAACCTACTGGTATCGGAGCTCCAAATAAGTATCTAGTTGTATTAAAACTTTGCATTGCTCTTTTTGTTGTCCATAATGTTGGACTACCACTTGAACCTCTGAACTCTCCAACAGTTAAAGTTCTATTTGCATTATATGGCATTGCTTGATCTTCGCCTCTGTAGTATACTTCAATCCTATTTGTATCGTTATTAAAAACTAATATTTTAGCCATAAAAAACCTCCATAAAATATATTTATTATTTATATTTTATGAAGGTTATTTTATTTTTGCCACTAATTTACTTGTACTTAGGGATAATGCCACCTGAAGTCAGGTGGCATTTAGGTTATTCGACTGGTTCGAAGAACTTAATATATTCCCAATTAAAGTGCTCCTCTTCATTGTCATAAATGAGAATTTGAGAACAGTCATCATGTTTGGTTACAGCATAGTGTATGTCGTATACAGTATACACTTTAGATGTATTCTTTCTCCGAACTTTAAACAACATTTCTATTCCCTCTTTCAAAATATTTTTTAGGCAAAGCCTAGATTAAATTAATTATATCACTTTTAAAATTTTATGTCAATTTATTATCTCTAAGGCTATATCTCTCTAGCCTTTATTATATATCTTCTTTTATTGTCATTTGTACAAGTAATTAATGTTACTTCTCTTTTTCCATTTGTTAATTGACTTGTACATTCTAATTCATCTGGATCTACTATAAATTTATCATATACACTATATGTTATTGTTCTTCCACTTAAATCTTTTATTTCTATTTTGTCACCATTTTTTAAGTTTGGAACCTTACTAAAAAATTTAGAATTTTTATAGTTGTGTCCTGCTATACATAAATTTCCTACCTCATTTGGATTTGGTCCATGAAACTTGCATGGTGAAATTTTTAGCAGAGCATCTGAATATGTAGATAAAATTGGATAATTTACTTTTATTGATGGTATGTTTATTACTCCTATTGTATAATATACTGTACCATCACTTGCTACAGATTTTTGTTCATTTGGAATATCTATAGTTCGTTCTGTTTGAACAGTTTGTGTTTGTGCAACCTTATCTTCTTCTGGTATAGCATTTAATATTATTACTGTTACCTCTTCTTCAACAGTTTCTGTTTGATCTTGAAATTCTATTCCATCTAATATTTCTTGTGAAACTTGCTCACTCTTGTTTCTATCATATTCTGCATATATTGCATAAGAAGATAATGCGCATAACAAAAAAACAGATAAAAAGAATTCAATTTTAAAAACTTTTTTCTTCTTTTTCATCTCTGGTGTTACATATAATTTTTCATCAATAAGAATCTGATTCATTATTATATCTTTTTCCCTTTCTTTTCGCAATATATCATTTTTATTTTAACATAATTTATTTAATATTTCAACTACTGATTCAATGCTTTTTTTTGGTGTAGATGCACCTGACATGATGCCAATTTTTTTGTAGTTTTTTATTTCTTTTAAATCTAGTTGCTTATAATCTTCTATTAATATACTATTTGTACAATTCTTTTTAGCAATTTCATATAATTTGTTTGTATTAGAACTATGTTTCCCTCCAATTATTATCATTACATCTACTTTTGATGATATCTCTTTTGTTTCTTCCTGTCTTAATCTCGTTGTATCGCATATGGTTTTTTTTATTTCTAACTGTATATCTTTATCTTTTGTATCTTCTCTAATTAAATTTACAAATTTATTAAATTTATCTAAACTAAATGTAGTCTGTGATAAAATAAGTAATTTTTTTATTTTAGATATATATAAATTTTTCAATGCTTTTTTTATATCTTCTTCATGTTCAATTATATAAGCATTATTACCACAATAACTAATTGTACCTATTGTTTCTGGATGACTTCTGTTTCCAATTAAGAATATATAATATCCATTACTTACATATTCTTCTGCAATTTTATGTATTTTTATGACTTTAGGACATGTTAAATCTATTACTTTTAGTCCCATATTCATAGCCTTATTATAATTTTTCTTTTCCGTACCATGTGCCCTTATTATTACATTTCCTTTTGCCTGTTCTATATTTTCTATCATAATAAGCCCTTTTTTTTCTAGTTCTTTTGTCACTTGCTTGTTATGTATTAATTCACCTAAGCAAAACATATTATTGTTTTCATTTAGAAGCTTATTCGTTTTACTTACAGCATTTTCTACACCAAAGCAAAATCCTGCTGTTTTACCAATAATAATTTCCATATTCTCTCCTATTTTACAAGAAACTTTTTGCTCGGAGCGATTTCTCCACGGCAAGAAACTTTTTGCTCGGAGCGATTTCTCCACGGCAAGAAACTTTTTGCCCCGAGCGATTTCTCCACTTTCCTCAAGAAACTTTTTGCCCCGAGCGAAATGTTTCCCAAAATTTATTTTATCATCTTTAATATTTCTTCCTTTAATACTCCCACAATGTCTTCTTGTCTTACTTTTCTTATGATTTCGCCTTTTTTAAAAAGCAAGCCTTCTTTTATTCCCCCTGCTATTCCTATATCTGCATGTCTTGCTTCATTTGGTCCATTTACTCCGGCATCCCATTACAGCTACTGTTATATCTGATTTTATTGTTTGAAGAAAATCCTCTATTTCATTTGCTATTGGTATTAAATCATATTGAATCCTTCCACATGTAGGACATGCAATTAGTGTTGGTGATTTATATAAATTACAATCTTTTAAAATTTCTTTCGCAACTTTTATTTCTTTTACTGGATCTGCAGATAATGATACTCTCATTGTATCGCCTATTCCCTGTCTTAATAAAACTCCAAGCCCTATACTCGAACTTACTGTTCCGCTAAATTCTGTTCCTGCATGCGTTACACCTAAATGTAATGGATAATTTATTGTATTTGCAGCCTCTAGGTAACTATCTATGCATAAATCTAAAGATGATGCCTTAAGAGATAATGCAATATCATAAAAATCTAAATCCTCCAATATTTTTATATGCCTTAATCCTGCTTCTACCATACCTTTCGCTGTTGGCCTTTTATATTTCTGTAAAATATCTTTTGGTAGTGAGCCACTATTTACTCCTATTCTAATTGGAATATGTTTTTCCTTACATATATCTACAACTGCTTTTACTCTATCGTTTGATCCAATATTTCCTGGATTAATTCTTATTTTATTAACACCTGCTTTTGCCGCTTCTATAGCAATTCTATAATCAAAATGTATGTCCGCAACTATTGGAATATGTATAAGTTTTTTAATTTGAGAAATAGCTTTTGCATCTTCTATGTCTAAACATGCAACTCTTATAATTTCACATCCTGCATCTTCTAGTTTTAAAATCTGTTCTACCGTAGAATTTACATCTTTTGTTTTTGTATTCGTCATTGATTGTATTACTACTTTATCTTGTTCTCCTATTTGTACATCTCCTACAAATATTTTTCTTGTTTTAGTTCTATTTACCATGTAATTTCACACCTCTCAAAAATTAATTTATTATATTCTATCACATATTGTCGTCTTTTGAAATATTAGTTTTATTTTTTTACTTAATATGATATAATAAATATATAATTTTGGAGGAAAGTTATGAGTGGTTCTAAAGATATTAATAATGAGGATTTAAAAAAATTAGAAGATGAAGCATATTTTGAACTCTGTCAAATTATTGCTGAAGCTTTAGAATATCAAGATGTCGAATTATTAGATGCAAGAATTGCAGCATGGAAAACTAAATATAAAAAATTATTAGATAGACCTAGTACTTCTTCTAAATCTGATTTTAAAAAAAGAATTGAATATTTACTAAATCAATATTATTCTCAAATAACTCAATATATATTAAATAAACTCAAATTAAAAGAAGAAGAAAAAGTAAAAAATCAAGCAAAAGCTATGAGGGAATTGTATAGAATTATAAAAGATACTAACGATTTAGATTTGCTTAAAAAGAAGGTTAATAAATGGAAAGGAAATTATCCTGTATCTGGTTTTTTAAAAATGTATCAAAAAAGAATTGAATTATATACTAGAGAAAAAAACTTAAAAGAAAATGCATTTAAACAAGAAGAAGCATTTAGTAGACTTGTAGATATAACAAAAATGCATAGAACTATTGATGAATTAAAGGACGAAGTAGAACTATGGGAGAAAAAATACTCTATTAATGATAAATTTACGATAGACGACTTTATTAAACATCAATCAGAAGTTAAACGTTTTACATCTGATGAATTTTTACAATCTATTGCAAGAGATGATATTAACTCTGATGTTATTGATAAGAATGAAATTGATTTAGCAGAAGAATATAACAATAAACCTTATTCTAATTTGTCTGTTCAAGCCAATGCGTATGCTACCTTAGTTGCAATATCAAGGTCTCCTAATAATATTAATGAAATGTTTAGATGGGTCTATAAAAATAGTCATATAAAATTTAATGAAAAATATAAAGAATTAATATTAAATTCTACATACTTAGAATACTCACCAACCTATTTAAATAAATTATCTAAACCTAAACTGGATATGTCAAAAAGTTCTTTATCATTTGACGAATATAAAAATATGAATGATATTAAAAGGTACGCAATAATTAGTTATTTCAATTTGTTGCTTCCTCCAGATAAAGCAATATCTAACGATTACTTCAACAAACATATTCAAGTAATATACTCAAAATCTGAGAGGGCAAGAGTTAAAAACCAAATTAAAGATGATTCTGCATCTATAGAAAATGTAATTGATTCTGGAACAGAAGTGCCTTTAATATTACCTGACCAAAATACTGATATAGATTCATCTATTCAAGTTGAAGTGCCTAATTTGCCTGATAATGATAAATCTAGTTATAAATATGACACTATTACAGGAACTGATGATAAAAAGTTAATAAATGTAGATGATAATTCTGAGGCAAACGAAATAAATGTTGGTTATGAAGATCCTAAATCTGAATCACAAAACTCAGAAGATTTAGATGGCACTAAAGAGTCTGCCTATATGGAGCCTGAACAAAATGATAGTACCCTAGATTTGGATGCAGATGAAGAAACTAAACATAAAACACTACCTTCTGAAGATTTAGATACTACTAAGGAATCTACTGATACAGAATTTGAGCAAAGTAATAGTATATTAAATTTAGATTCAGATGAAGAAACTTTATTTAATGATAATCCTGAACCTGAATTTGATTATGATACTATTGTTACATTATCTCCAATGTTTTTTTCAGCAATAAATAATTATGATAAACAAGCAGTTTTAATAGATCATATTGATTCTGCAACTACAAAATTCGTTAGATTAGAAAAGTCAAAAAGCTTAAAATTAGATAAACCGATTAAGACAAAAAATAATTCAGATTAAAATCTAGAAAAAAGGATTTTGGGGGTCTAGCCCCAAAATCCTTTTTAGTGTTCATATATGTTTCCAATATCTTTTCTATAATCCAATTTCTCATCTAAGTTTCCATTCATTGAGTTGTATACTTTTTCTTTTGCTTCTTCTAACGTCTTTCCAGAGGCTGTGAGTCCGAATAATCTTGAATTGCTTATTGATGAATATGTATCTCCTTCAATATTTTTAGTATTTGCAAAATATATTTTTACTCCTTGTTTTTCTATCTCATTTTTATTTAATTTAAAAATTAAAGGTTCTTTTCTATTTTCAACTGCATATTCTTTTGTTACTACATATACAGTAAATGTGTAATTCTTTTTAAATTTACAATTATTCTCATTTAATGTTTTATTAAATATATTCTTCATAACTTCTGTAAATGGTGTTTCTAATGAATTTAGTACATTTAATGCTTCTGGATCTCCAAATCTACTATTGAATTCTATGAATTTTATTCCATTCTTCGTTTTAAAGAATCCTCCATATATTACTCCATTAAATTCTATAGAATCTTTATTAATATATTTTAAAGTATCTTTTATAAGTTTAGCACATTCATCAATATCTGATTGCTCTAAAAATGGTAGCATTCCATCTTCAAAACTTAAACATCCCATTCCACCTGTCCCTGGTCCTTTATCTTCATCGAATCTATATGGGTAATCAAAAGTTGTTGGTGTAACTACTATGTTTTCTCCATCTGTCAAAGCCATTACTGTAAATTCTCTTCCTTCAATTTTATCTTGAATTATAACATTCCCACTTGACTCTAAACAACTTTTAGCATATTCATATCCTTCTTGTTTACCTTTAAAATGAACACCACCTACTTTTACACCTTTTCCTCCTGTTAACCCCTCTGGCTTTACAACAAAGCTATCATCTTCATATTTATCTATGACTTTTTTAAGCTCATCTACATCTGTTATATTATAGTTCTTTATTATCATATCAGGGGCAAGTTTTGTTACTATATCTAATGCATATGTTTTACTCCATTCAATTTTTGCACCTTTAGATGTTGGTCCAAATGTTTTTAGTCCTAACTCTCTTGCAACATCAATTAAACCATCTTGTAATAAATTATCACTACTAATTACACAAGTATCAATTTCATTTTCTTTTATAAATCTTTTTACTACATCTTTGTTAAAAGGATTATCTACTACATATTTCCCATTTGATTTTTTAACACATTCTATTATTGTTGGATTTTTGTAAGGACAAACTGTATAAAGTTCATATCCCTTGCTTATATATTCTGCTAAAACTGCTTCTCTTCCACCATTTCCTAGCAATAAACATTTTTCCATTTAATTCTCCTCCATTTTATTTTATGTTATAAATTGTTGTTTGTTGAATTAAATTAATTTTTATATCCGTAGGGGCAGATTCCATATCTGCCCGCGAATTATTTATTGTTTTTCGGGCGGAAATTGATTCCGCCCCTACACATTTGCAATAAATTTAACAAAACAAATTACAATTTATTTATTTAGTTTATTTTATCAGTATTAAAAAAATTTTTCAATATTTATATAAAAACCTATTGACTTTTTTTAATCTTAATTGTAAAATGTTTTTACTGATAGCAAACATTGTTTCGTAAAACAAATTTTCTTAGAATTGAATTCGGGAGGCAAAAATGGGAATATTAAAATTTAAAAAAGTAGTAAGTAACAAAACATATTTAACAGTAAGTGTTTTAGGAAATAGTTTAAAACTAAATGTAAAATACACAAATGCATTTTCAATCGAATTAAATAAAAAAGAAACTGAAATTGACTTGTTTTTGCCAAAAAATTATAAAAATATTGAAAATATTGATATAATAAATACAGCTATTCAAAAATTATATAATACAATCGCTGAAACAGAAATAGAATATGCTATGGAAGTTGCAAGACATATATTAAAATTTGCTCCAGAAGATTATTCTATAAAAAGATTAAATGATGAATTCTATAAATGTTCAAAAAATAAAATTACAATAAATCCAGATATAGTTAGATTTAATAGAGAAATAATAAATACAACTGTTATACAAGCATTTTGTAAAATTAAATATAAACCTAATTCTATAGCATATAAAAATTTATTAAATAGTGCTATGAATGATTATGAAATATATAAGAAAAAAACAAATAAAATTTTAAAAGTTTCATAATATAAATAAAAAGTTTCCGACTTGGAAACTTTTTTGTAATATAAATGTAATACAACTTTAATCTTGGTGAAATATTTTTTATATTTTTATATTATATAATATTTATATACTAAAGAATAAAGGAGTTAACTTAAATTGGGCATTTATAATAAATTAAAAAAAGAAGGTATTCAAATTATTGAACAATTAAATACTTTAAAAGTAAATACTATTGCAATTAATGTTGCCAGTAAACTATGTCTTGCTTTCCCCGAACATAATTTAAATAAAAGTCAGCTGTTTGAGTCTCTTTCAAGGCTTAACATGTATGTCGCAAAAATGCCTAAAGATTCTTCTGGTGCTAAGTATTTTTATAAAGATAATTCTATATATTTTAATGAAACAGCAGATATTGATGAGATGTCAACGCTTGCTGTCCACGAATGTATACATTATATTCAGGAACTTCGTGATTACAATAACAATGTATCTAGAATGGGATTATACACTCCTTCTTCTAATACAGGACTTGCCATAAATGAAGCTGCAGTTCAAATTATGGCTTCAGAAGCAAATATGATGGAGTCTGTAAATGAAACATACTATGGAATATCAATAAATACTATTAGCCCTAATTATTATCCTTTAGAATGTTCGCTTCTAAATCAAATAGCATATTTTACTGGAACATATCCCTTATATCATAGTACATTAAATAGTAATGATGTTTTTAAAAATACATTTATATTAAAATCTGATAAAAGAACATATTCAATACTTACAAAAAATTTTGATAAGCTATTATCATTAGAAAATAATTTAAACTATTATTCAAGTGAATTACAATACACAGATAAAATCAGTTCTATTAAATTATTAAATAAATTAATAAATGAAACTAAAGAAGATATTAAATCATTATTTTTCAAAACTCAAAATTTGATTATGCATAAATTCTTTAAAAATGAATTTAATAGTATTAGAAACCTAGAAGATATAAAAGATTTTAATAATAAGCTTTATAATTACAAAAATATAATTGGATCATCAGATGAATATACATTTTACAATGAATTTTACCGCAATATGATGAATGTAATTGAGGAAAAAAAATCATATATTGAAAAATATGGAGAAATTAATTTATTTGAAAATATTAATACTAGTCTTATGCTAGTAGATAACACTAAAAATGCTTTTTCATTTTTTAATACTTTTATAAGCAAAATAAAAAAATTACTTGGACTTAATACTTCTAAAGAACAAAATATTAATGATATATAAAATTTAGATAAATTGTTGTTTGTTGAATTAAATTAATTTTTATATCCGTAGGGGCAGATTCCATATCTGCCCGCGAATTATTTATTGTTTTTCGGGCGGAAATTGATTCCGCCCCTACACATTTGCAATAAATTTAACAAAATAAATTACAATTTTTTTAAATCATTCCAAAAATCTATTTTTTTACTTTCATCTCTTAATAATGCAGCTGGGTGAAATGTTGGCATATATTTTATTCCATCTTTTTCAAACCATTTCCCTCTACTTGCTGTTATTCCATATTCTTCTCCTAATATATTTTTTAAAGCTACACTTCCTAATAGTACAATTATTTCAGGATTTACTAATTTTATTTGAGAATCTAAATATTCTTTGCAAGCTTGGGTTTCATCTTTCTCAGGATTTCTATTATTAGGTGGTCTACATTTTACTATATTTGCAATATATACTTCTTCTCTCTTTATTCCTACTCCCTGAAAAGCCTTATCCATAAGTTTACCTGCTTTCCCTACAAATGGAATTCCTTGCATATCTTCATCTGCTCCAGGTCCTTCTCCTATAAACATTATTTGTGCATTTTTATTTCCTGTTCCTATTACAACATTATGCCTATTATTGCATAACTTACACTTCGTACAATTTTTACAACCTTTTTCTAATTCTTCCCAAGACTTATACATATTTTACTCCTTTAAAACAACTAGTGCTGTGTTTCTTCCCGCTTCTTTTCCTTCTTTTCTATATGAATGAATTATATTACTATTACATACTGTACAAACTTTGCTATCAACAATATTTTCTTCTAGTATTCCTTCCTCTTTAAGTAAGTTTTTATTAATTTCTACAGTATCTATAAAATAACTATTTGTTTTTTCGCTAAATTTTATTATATCATTTATATTATTCATATAACTAAATTCTTTATAAAATATATCTCTTACATCTTGCTTTACTTCAAAGTGACATTTTCTTATTGTTGGACCGATTACACATATTATATCTTTTGGATTGCAATTATATTTTTCTTTCATCAATTCTATAGCTTTTTTTGCTATTTTTTTTATTGTTCCTTGCCACCCTGAATGAATATTACCAATAATTTTTTTATTTTTATCAAATAGATATAAAGGTGTGCAATCTGCAAATGTTAGAGATAACACTTTATCTTTCTCTTTTGTAATTAATCCATCTATATCTATAAATTCTTCATTAAAAATTCCGTGTTTCTTTACTTACTTCTTTTATATTATTTGTATGTGTTTGATATGGTCTTATTATATTTTTGCTATTTAATTCTAATAATTCACATACTGATTTATAGTTATTATCTGCTTTTTCTTTTATCTCTTTATATGTATCATTACTTCCAAAATTGAGTGGTTTTAATGTAAATGCGTGTTCTAAAATATCACCATATTCTAATAGTTTTTTAAATTTTAAAATTTTTACATCTCTATCTTGAATAACTACAATTTCTTTACTTTTTATGATTTCACTTTCTAATATTTCTTTTATACTATTTACCTGTTTTTTTAAATTAGAATTACCGTTATTTACAATTACATAGTTAGAGTTTTTTATATAAAAATTATCCTTAGGTTGGGATTTTATTCTAGCCCTTGCAAGATTTTCATCTATATTATCTCTTTTGCAAATTCTTTCTATTTTTACATTTTCATCTGCAATTACTGATATGACTACATCACATATTTTATTTAACTCACTTTCTATCAAAAGTGGAGCATCAATTATAACTGTTTTGCTTTTACTTAAATTTACTTTTCTTTTTATTTCATCTACTACATACTTAAATGTAAGTAAATTTAAACTCTCTCTCTTTTCAGTATTTGTAAATATTATATTTGCAAGCTTTTCTTTATCTATTTCTCCATTTTCTAATAAAATATCTTCGCCAAATTCTTTCACAATTTCTTTAAAATAAATTGTGCCTTGGATAGACATTTCTTTTACGATTTTATCTGCATCTATTAAAACAGGATCAAAAGTAATCTGTCCCATTTCGTTTCTTTTGGCAAAAAAGGGGACAGACCCCTTTTTTGCCATTTCCACTAATTCTCTGCAAATTAATGTTTTGCCACTACCTGAATTTCCCGTTATACCAATTATCATAAAAACCTTCCTTTATTATTTATTAATAAATTGTTGTTTTGTAAAATATCAATTGATTTCTAGAAAAGGTTATATTTATTTGTTTCTCAGTTACGCGATCCAGCTTTCGTTACATGAAACTGTTGTTGCTTTAGCAACTTACAGGTTCAGTAACGGAATTCGCGTTGGAAACAAATAAATAAACCTTTTCTAGAGACAATTAATTAAATAAATTACAATTTATCTCAATGAATTCAACAATTCCTCTACTGCTCTTGGTACATATTTATCTATTTCTTTATTATTAATATATAATTCCATAACAATACTAGATGATAAATAACCTAAATCTCCCGCTCTAAAGTAACACGTATCCATATTAGCCATTTTTTCATTTATCGCTGATATATTTTCTTCATATTCATAATCTGTACCGTTTCTTAGTCCTCTAATTAAAATATCGGCTTTACATTCTTTTGCTTTATCTACCGTAAGGCCCTCATAAATAACTACTTTTACGTTATTTAATTTTTCTTCTTCTATTGCTTTTTCTATTGCCTGTTTCATTTTATTTCTGTCTATTCTTTCTTTTTTTTCAATATTACGCCCTATTCCTACTATTACCCTATCAAAACACTTTGCAGCTTTTTTTACAATTTGCAAATGTCCATTTGTAAATGGATCAAATGAACCTGCATAAAATCCTATCATCCCCATATTTTTCGCTCCTTTTCTTTTTTTTGGCAAAAAAGGGGTCTGTCCCCTTTTTTGCCGAATTTTACGAATTTTATAATTCAGCCAATATTTCTTCTTTTGTTTTATTTTCTATATATAAATAGTTATGTACTTTTGGATTAAATCTACAAATAGATTTATATTCACAATATTTACATGCATCCATTTTATTTTTTTTGTAATATGCTGGTTTAATATCAATATTTCCTTCTAATATCTCTTTTGATATTTGTTTTATTACCTTTTCTGCAGTTTGTTGTAATTTAGTAAATTCATCTTTTGTAATTGCATTTGATCTTGATTTACTTATATTTCCGTCTTTGTCTAAGTAAACTGGAATGCTATTTGATGAACCTTTTTCTAATGTTTTATCCATTTTTTTGATTATCTCTATATCTGCTAAAACCATTCCATTCATTCTGAATTTCTTTTTTAATTCTTCTTTTATTTCTTCATCTGATTTATTTTTACTTGATTTTATAACTGGATCAATTAAACTAAAGTAAAGCATTGCTGCAGGCATAGCATTTTCTTTCTCAGTCATACTGTCTAAATATGTAATAAGCTGAATCTGAGTTCCTGTTATTAATTCATTTAAGTCTATATTTTTATCAGATGATTTATAATCTATAATTCTAATATATTTACTATTTTCGGTACTCATTCCATCTAGTCTGTCGATTTTACCAGTAATTTCTACATTGTCTATTCTCTTTTCAAATTCTAATTCATTTCCTAAAACCTCAAAATCGCCATTTTGAATTTGATAAACAATATATTTTACTGATTGTAAAACAACTTTTTTGAGTCTGTTTGTTAGTACTACAAATTTTGGTGTGCTTGTAAAAATGTAATTTTTACTTAAGATTAACTTTTCATTTATAATTTGATTTACTTCTTTTTCTATTTCTTCGTCACTAATATTTTTAATGTCTTTTACATTTTCAAAGAATGTATCTATTATATCATGCATAAATGATCCTGTATCAATAGGTTTTATTTTTAAATCTTCTTTCTCTTTTAATTTTAATCCATATTTCAAATGGAAAGAAAATGGACATTTTCTGTATTGTTCTAATTTTGATATACTAGTTTTAAGTATATTACCATATAATCTTTTTATATTATTTTCTGACACTTTCTCGGCATATTTCTTATCTTCGTATCCTTTTATACATTTTAGAAGTTTTTCTCTCCATTCTTTATTTTTTATATACCAATTATATGTAGCTTTCCAAATATCATCTATCTTCTCACCATTTCTGGAATTCCTTATATTAATTAAAAGGTCTCTATAAGTTTGTTTTGGCATACTTATATATGATTTATCTTCTACTACACTACTTTCTTCAATTAATTTAGGAAATATTTTTTTTATTTTTGTAATTAGAGTTGATGCTCTTACAGCTTTTCCTTCTTTGTCTGATGAAATATATGATAAATAAATATCATTCTCTGCTGTGGTAAATGCTTTATAAATATTAAATCTATCTTCGTAAATATTTTCTAATGTCCCTTTTGCAAGTTCAATTCCATTTTCTTTTAAGTATTCTCTATCTTTATCATTTAAAAATCCCTCTGTAAAATTTGTAGTTGGAAATACCCCATCATTTAAACCTAATATAAATAATGTATGTACTTTATGATTTCTAGACCTTTCTACATCTCCAATTATTACTTGGTCAAGACTCTCAGGTATTTCTCCAAATGAACTTACTTCTAAACCTGATTTTAATATTTCTCTATAGTCTTCAAAAGTGATTTTTTTGTCTCCAAATACTAGATTTATCTCATCTAAAATTTCCATCATTATATTCCAACAACTAGAATACTCATTTGAATATTTAATTTCTTCATTAGAGCTTAAGTTTTGTATTTTTTCTTGTAAGCTTTGTTTTATATTATTTTTTTCTAAAAATTCATATAGTTTTGCTGTAATTTCTTTTGCTGTTTTTTGTTCTTCCATTTTTTTCTTTAAGTCTATTAAAGGATTTACAATTTTTTTCCTTAATTCATTTAAGTGTTCTATATCTATATTTAATGAATCATAATTCCAATCTTCCTTATACCATTTATTCCCTCTAATTCCCCATTTTTTACAATAGTTTTCTAGCATATATATATCTTTTTTTTCTATATCAACAAATCCTGTTTTTAGATAACTCCATACTGAATCAGATGACCAGTTTTTTGCAAATACTTCAAATATTGCAAGAACATATTTTACTAAAATATTATCATTTAGGTTTTTATTATTATCTATAAATACT
Organism: uncultured Clostridia bacterium; assembly: GCA_947629355.1. GTDB lineage: Bacteria > Bacillota > Clostridia > TANB77 > CAG-508 > CAG-452. Next base: position 7,901 of record CANRDJ010000007.1, on the reverse strand, counting down.
GGTATATCAAATTTCGGAAAGATTGCTTTGATTGTCCCTATATAGTCTTCTACATTTTTTGTAAGTACAGAAATATCTCTAAATCTTATATTTTCATCTCTTACTAATCTAATTATATTTTTTGCTAAATTTTCTACTTCTGTATAAGGATTCGTGCAAAGTTCAAGATGTATATGCTTTATTTCATTATTATACTTTTGATATATTGGATTATATATATTTTTTTCTAAATGTTTTAATTCTTCATTTTTAAATCTAAAACTTTCATTTAATTCTATTGGCCTTTCTAGTTTTGTTTTTGCATTTCTTGAACAATCTACTAGTTTTTTTATAACTTGTTTGTTTGAATAAAATACATCATTATCTGGGTCATTTTCCTCTCTTAAACTGTCTGTACATATTGTTATACTTACTTGATTTGCCTTTTTTAAAATCTCTTTAATAATATTATATTCTTGCTCAGTAAATCCTGAAAATTCATCTATATATATTTTACTATCATCGAACATTTTACTTTTACTTATTTTATTTGCAAGCATTGTAAGTATATCATCTTCATCTATATAGTTTCCTATAATAGTTTCTTCATATTTTGCATATATTTTACTTATATCCTTTAGTTTTAATTTCAAATATTCATCATCTGTTTTGCATATTTGTTCTTCTAATTTTTCTACACTTACACAGTGTTTCTTAAATTCTGTTATACTTCTTAATATTAAATCTATATCTTCTGTTTTGTCTAAAAAATTTAAGTTTTTTTTATTTTTTTCTAATATGTATTTTACAAGCATAGTTTTTCCCGTTTTAGATAAATTAACTTCACTTATTCCTCCGAACCTCTGCATAAACTCTATGTGCTAATCTCTTAAAACTTATAACTTCTGCTTTTATTGAAGCTCCTTCTTCTAATGCTTCTAGTAATCTTTTTTCTGTTGAATACGTAAATTGTTCTGGCACTATTATATATACTTTTTGTGTCAGATTTTTTTGTAAATCTTGTTTAATTTCTTGCAGAATGAACTCACTCTTACCAGTTCCTGCTCGTCCATGAATTAATCGCATGCTCATACTTTTCTCTATGCTTCCCTTCTCCAATAAAATAAATACTGTTGTGCAATTCCTGCTAAATTACCATATCTTTCTTTTGCTAAATTTTCTATTTCTTTTTTGTTTACTTTTGTTTCATCTTCATTTTTTATATATAATTCATTCATTACTCTTCTTACCCATACATCTATTGGAAATACTTCTAATCTTTTTAAACACGAAAATAGCATTATACAATCTGCAACTTTAGGGCCTACCCCTGGAAATTCTAATAATACTTCTCTTAATTTTTTTGTATCTTTTTCATCTGATAATTGTTTCAATTTTTGTTTGTTTTCATTTATTATTCTTGTTGTTTCATATACTCTCACATCTCTAAATCCCAAACCTAATTTTCTTAAATCTTCAATGCTTGCTTTTGATAATTGTTTAGGTGTTGGAAATGTATAATACTCTTGTTTATTCCAAATTATTTTATTTCCATAGTTTTTAGATAATCTTTCTATTATTCCCTTTATTCTTGGTATGTTATTATTTGCAGAAATTATGAAAGATATAAGTGTTTCCCATAAATCCTGATTTAATATTCTTATTCCACTTCCATATTTAATGCTATATTTTAAGTTATTATCTTTTTTTGATAATTTGTCTTTTATCTTCTCATAATCTCTATTTAAATCAAAGTATTCTCTGCATTCTTTTTTTATATCTCCCGATACTATTCCTTTAAATATTATTTTATCATTCTCTTTTTTTACATTTAAAACATTTTGCTTAAATACTCCTGTATAACTTCCATCTAGTTGTTTATTCCATCTAAAGCACTGTCCACATTCAAAAATATGCTCTGGTTCAAATGAATTACACTTTTCTAATATGTATTTTTGTTCCATCGTTTTAAATTCTCCCTTTTAAAAAATCTTGTCTTAAATCTTCATCAAATCTTTCTATTGAATATCTAAGCATTGTTCTTGGCATTTCTTTATAGTGTTTTACTAAGAAATTATATTCTACATCAAAATCTTTTTTCCCAACTTCTCTAAGCATCCATCCTACTGATTTATGTATTAAATCTTGCTTGTTATTTAGCAAAATCTCAGCTATTTTGAAAGTATCTTCATACTTACCCTCTCTTATAAACATCCAAGTTGAAACAATTGATATTCTTTGTTTCCATAAATCATTGGAGTTTGCAAATTTATATAAAATATCTTTTTTATCTTCATGTTCTAATAGGTATTTGCCTAGTATGTAATGTGCTGATAAGTCTACTAAATCCCATCCATTTATATACTGTGTATTATTTACATATAAATTTACTATTTTCTCTTGTTCATCTTCTTTTGCTTTTTTCATTTTATAAGTAAGAATTATTAATGCAAGTAATCTTTCTTCATGATACTTAGAATAAAGTAACTCCTTTATTTCTTCTAAAGATATTGTTTTGTAATATTCATTTGCAATTTTTCTAATATCAGGTACTGTTACTCCTATAAATATATCATCTTGTGCATATTGTCCTTTACCTGTTTTGTGAAAATATGCAAATTTTTCTTCTATTGCATCTGACTTAGCATATTTTTTTAATTCGTTTTTTATTTTCATATTTTATATAAATCCTTTTATTATTAGCTTATTTCTACAATATATATTGTATCATATTTGTTAGTAATCTGTATATAATTAATTGACATTTTAAATTTATTATATTATTATTAAAATATAAATTTATTTAAGAGGTGATGATAATATGAAATATATATGTGATATATGTGGATTTGTTTATGATGATGACAAAGAAACAGTAAAATTTGAAGATTTACCAGATACTTGGGTTTGCCCAATATGTGGTGCTGGAAAAGATTCTTTTTCTAAAGTAGAATAAAGTTTAAATAAAAGGGGACAGATCTCCACTGTTGAGAATTAATTCAACAGCCAAGGTCTGTCCCCTTTTATTTAAACTTTATTCTTACAATCTCCTGTTTCAAAAAACTCTTTTATATTTTCACATGTGTCTAAAGCAATTTTTTGAATAGCTTCTTTTGTAAAAAATGCTTGATGTGATGTTACAACTACATTTGGCATTGTAAGTAATATTGATAATTCTTCATCTCTTATATATGAATTAGACATGTCGTTTAAAAAGAATTCCTCTTCATCTTCGTATACATCTAATCCAAGTCCTCCAATTTTTCCTTCTTGTAATTTCTTTATTAGACTTTTTGTATCAATAAGTTTTCCTCTACTTGTATTTATTATTAAAATTCCATCTTTCATTTTGTTTAAAGCTTCTTCATTTATCATTTTATAGTTTTCGTCTGTTAATGGGCAATGCAGAGATATTATATCCGATTCTCTATATAGTTTATCTAAATCTACATATTCAAAGTTCATCTCTTTTGCTACTTTTTCATCTTGGAATTTATCATAAACTAGCACTTTTGTTCCAAATCCATTTATTATATTTATAAAAGCCTTTCCTATTTTTCCTGCTCCAACAACTCCGACTGTTTTACCATGTATATCGAATCCTAACAGTCCATTTAATGTAAAATTGTATTTTTTTGTTCTTTGATATGCCTTATATATTTTTCTATCTATGCTTAAAATTAATGCTACTGCATGTTCTGCAACAGCATAAGGAGAGTATTCTGGAACTCTAACTGCCATTAATCTATCTCCTAGATTTTTAATATCTACGTTGTTAAATCCTGCACATCTTAATGCTATTAGTTTTACTTCTGCATCTTTTAATATATTTATAGTCTTTTCATCAACTATATCATTTACAAATATACATACAACATCAAATCCTCTTGCAAGTGGTGCTGTTTCACTATTTAACTTTGATTCTAAATATGTTATTTCATATCCATAATTTTTATTATACTCATCAAATAATTTTCTATCATATTCTTTTGTATCAAAAAATGCTATTTTAATCATACTACTCTCCTAAATTATATGCTTTTTTAGTATATGCAAAATAACAGATATTATTTATAATATTTTTATTTTAAATATTCTTCTAATGCTTTTGCAAGTTGATCTGGACAAGATGTGGTTCTAAATCCACATGGTATTCCTTTTAATTTTTGAATTACATCTTTTATTTTCATGCCTTTTACTAAATTAGAAATACCTACAGTATTTCCGTGCACACCCTCCTACTATTTTTACTGATTTTACTATATCTCCCTCTATATCAAATATCATTTCTTTAGAACAAACTCCTTCTGGCTTATACCTATACTCCATATTACCACTCCTTATCTTATACATATTTTAATACTTTTTTATTATGTTTTCAACTATACAATTATTCTATACTAAAGTAAAAAAATAATGCAGATTATTCCTTTTGAATGCATTATTTTTTGTTTGATTTTTAGTCTATTAATACTTTTACCTCTTTATTACTTGATTTTATAAATTTATCTAAATCTTCTTTTGTTCCAACTATTTCTCCATAATGTATTGGAACAATTATTTTCGCATCTATTTTATTTGCCAAATCTGCTGCCTCTTTAGCATTCATTGTAAATGTTCCTCCAATTGGTAAAAATGCTATATCACATTTAATTTTTTCAATATCTTTTATGTTATCAGTATCTCCAGCAATATAATATTTAATTCCATTGAATTCTATTATATATCCTACCCATTTATTTTCTTTTGGATGAAATTTTTTATTTTCATTATATGCTGGGACTGTTTCAAATTTTATACCTTTTATTTCATATGTATTATTTGGCTCTACAATAACTATTTGATTATTAGGTATTCCTAATAACTCAAGACTTGATTTTGTTTCTGTTATTGTAATAAAAGTTGTATCAATTTTTGCTATTTTTAGTATATCTTCTGTACTAAAATGGTCATAATGTGAATGTGTGATAAATATAAAATCTGCATCATGTAGTATTTCTTTTATTTTAAATGGATCAATGTATATGGTTTTATCTTTTTGTATCTTTATTGAACTATGACAATTTATTTTTACTCCTTGTAACATAAGTTTCATCTTCTCTCATAGATTATATATTAATGTACTTGTAATTTTAATATTCTACTCGTATTTATAAAGTGCTATAAATTAATTAACTACTTATATTAAAATAATTATCCTCCAATGTAATTAGAGGATAATTATTTTACTTTTTGTACTTCTTCCAACTGTATCAATTTTTGCAATTGTTGCAAGTGTCGCACCAGTCGCAATCGTCACAATAGTGGCAATTTTTGCAATTGTGGCAATGTTTGCAATTGTCGCAATATTCGCAATTTTTGCAATTGTTGCAAGTGTCGCACCAGTCGCAATCGTCACAATAGTGGCAATAGTCGCAATTATCGCAATTGTCGCAATTGTCGCAATTTTTGCACCAGTCGCAATTTTTGCACCAGTGGCAATTGTCGCAATTGTCGCAATATTCGCAATATTCACAATTGTCGCAATTGGTGCACCAGTGGCAATAGTAGCAATGTTTGCAATTGTCGCAATTATCGCAATTGTCGCAATAGTTACATTTTTTGCACCAGTCGCAATTTTTGCACCAGTGGCAATTGTCGCAATTGTCGCAATAGTTACATTTTTTGCACCAGTCGCAATTGTCGCAATTGTCGCAATTGTCGCAATTTTTGCACCAGTGGCAATTGCCGCAATAGTCGCAATTTTTGCACCAGTGACAATTTTCGCAATAGTCGCAATTTTTGCACCAGTGGCAATTGTCGCAATTGTCGCAATTTTTGCACCAGTCGCAATTTTCGCAATTGTCGCAATTTTTGCACCAGTCGCAATTTTCGCAATTGTCGCAATTGTAGCAAAAAATACAGTTTGTACAATTTTGGGAGCCCCAACAAAAAAAACATTTTTTGTTGTTATGTATGCGATTTATAACTTGGTTTGCAATAAGTACTAAAGCTATAAACCATACAATCCCAATAATAATCCATAATAACATTGTCAATTCCTCCTTATGTATTAGATCTTAATTATGGATTGTCTAACATATTAGTTAGCGCATGTTTTTTATTATATCATATTTTACATAATCAGTCAATTTTTAAGGAATTATACCATTATCACCTTATTTTTTAAAAAGGGCAGCTATTACAGCTACCCTTCTTAAAGTATTATATAAATCTATTTAATTGCTTTTTTTGCAAATTCATTATTTACTATAATTTCATATGGTGCTTTTTCTGAAAGTTCACCTGCTTCTTGCATAACTGTTTGTAATCTATCAAACGCTTCTTTTTTTAATACTGGAGTTTCATTCCAAGCATCTATATCTTTATAGCTTTGTATCGATTTTTCAAGCATATCTAAATCAGTATCTGGGAAAAATTTTTGTATTAATTCTGCAATCTCTCTTGCTGTATGTTCTTTTACCCAAACCTGACCTTTATATATTGCATTTGTAAATCCTTGTATTATTGTTGGATTATTTTGAATATAACTTTTATTTGCAAAATATGCAGTATATGGAATTTCACCTGCTGTCTCTCCTACTGATGCAACTATATATCCTTTCCCTTGTGCTTCTGTCATAGATGCAGTTGGTTCAAATAGAGTCACATAGTCCGCATTTCCTCCTGCAAAAGCTCCTGCCATAAGATCAAATTTAATACTATCATCCAAAACAACATCTTTTTTAGGATTTATTCCGTTTTGTTTTAATACATATTCAAATGTCATATAAGGTACTCCACCTTTTCTACCTGGAATAATAGTAGAACCTTTCAAATCTGTCCATTTAAAATTATTATTTTTGTTTCTACTTACTAAAAATGATCCATCTCTTTTAGTCATTTGTGCAAATACTTCCATATAATCTTCTTTTCCTTCGTTATATACATATATTGCAGATTCTGGTCCGAGCAAATCCTATATCACTTTGACCAGCTAAAACTGCTGTCATTACTTTATCTGCACCTTGCCCAGTTGTAATCTCTATATTCAATTTTTCATCTTTAAAATATCCATTAGCAATTGCAACATACTGTGGTGCGTAAAAAACTGAACGAGTTACTTCATTTAATCTTATTGTAGTCATTCCTGTTTGATCATTATTTTTATTTTTTAGTAATGCATAACCTAAAATTCCTCCTATGACTACAAAAACTATAAGTACACCTATAATATATTTTTTCAATTCAAATCTCCTTTCTATTATACTATTTAGATAAATTATTATTTGTGTGAGAAAATTCTAGGACTGTCTTTCTTTTTTCCTAAAGGTAAAAAAGAATGCTGTCCTAAATTTTCAAACCTAAAAATTACAATTTTATCCAAATTTTTTTGTTTTTAAAATTATTTTTTCTAGTAGGACTACTGCTTCATACATAATTGCTGCAACTATTGCAAGTATTATAACACTTGCCATTACTAAATCAAGTTGGAATACTTGCCCTCCATATACTATTAAATATCCGAAGTCCTGCTTTTGATACTAAAAATTCTCCTGATATTACTCCTACTAGTGAAAGCCCTATATTGACTTTAAGTGAATTTATAAATGTAGAAATATTTGCAGGTATAACAATTTTAGTAAGAATCTGAAATCTATTAGCATTAAAAGTTCTTGCCATTTTAATTTTTTCTTCTTCAGTATTTAAGAATCCATTTAAAATTTCAAGTATTGTAACTATTAATGAAATTGCTTACCTATTCTGCTTACAACGCTTAAGTCTTTTTTATTGGTTGTTTCTTCAAACATATCAGAAAACAACCTTCTATCTGTTTTACCTATTTTTGTGTTTAACAACTTGACATCTACATTTTGCCCACTGCCTCTCATATCTTCTATAAGTATTCGAAGAATATCTTTCTTAGATTTTATATCAAGATA
>CANRDJ010000006.1 GCA_947629355.1 uncultured Clostridia bacterium | reverse complement strand
ATCTAGTTTATTAAAATCTACTTCTGCATTATTGTTCATTGCTCCTATTACTGATGAAAGTAACATTTCTCTGTCTGAGTGATACTGTGTATCTGTTACTGCTTTTCTTGCATTTGCAAACAGTCCACCTTGTATTGCTACATTTAATGTTACTCCTACTAGTATTAGCATTACTATTATTGTAATTATTAAAGCTATTAGGGTAATGGCTTTTTCGTCTTTTTGCATTTGTTTTCCTCGCTTTCTTTTGTTTATGTCTATTAGTAATTACATATTTATATTCACATTATAATTTTAGTTTTTCTCATCGTCAATATTTTATTATTATTTTTTTATAACTCTATTACTTGGTACTCCAACAACTGTGGTATTACTTTCTACACTGTGCAAAACTACTGCGCCTGCTCCTATTTTTACATTATTGCCTATTGTAATAGGTCCTAATATTTTAGCACCTGCTCCTATCATTACATTGTTTCCTACTGTAGGATGTCTTTTGTTTTTATCTTTACCAGTACCGTCCTAGCGTTACTTGATGATATATTGTACAATCATTTCCAACCTCTGCAGTTTCTCCAATTACTATTCCCATTCCATGGTCTATGAATAATCTCTTTCCAATTTTTGCTCCTGGATGTATTTCTATTCCTGTAAAAAATCTGCCTATTTGAGATATAAATCTGGCTAAAAAAAACATTTTATGCATATATAAAAAATGTACTATTCTGTGGAACACAATTATATGAAAGCCTTGATATAAAATAATTACTTCCAATATGTTCCTTGCTGCTGGATCTTTTCTCATAATATTTTTAGCATCTAAATACAGTTGTCTCATTTGATTAACTCTCCTCTATATAACTAATATAATCCTAAAATATTATATGAATTTAATAAAATTTAGCTACAAAAAAACTATGTAGACTAAATTTTCTACATAGTTTTATATAATTAACAATTAATTGTTATTGCTTTTAGATTTATTTATTACTGATATGTATTTTTTCTGCTCCTACTTTAAGCTCCCTTGCTACTATATTTTGTATCTGTGCTACTTCTTCATCTTTTAATTCCTCAGACTTTATGATTACACTAACGCTTTCCTCATTTACAAATATAACTGCATCTTCAAAATCTTTTGCCATTATTAAATTTTCTGCAATCATTATAGCATTCTTTGTGTTGTTAATATTATTTATTTTTTCTAAAGCTTCTGATTTTTGATCAGCTGTGGCATTTGAATTGTTATACATTTCTTGGTATGTTTCTAAAAGTTCTGAATACATTGTATTCCTTTCTAATTTCGAAGTTGTAAAATAATAATCTTCTGACTCATTTTCATTATTATTTTCTCCATTATCTGCTATACTACTGGTTGGTGTTTCATTTTCAACTAATTTATTTTCTATTTCGTTTTGACTAAATTCATTTTCTGTTCCATTTGTTCCATTTGAATCCGTTTGTTCAGTTACAAGATTTTCTATCATACTGTTCTCATTGTCATTTGGTGATGTACTTACAAGCTGTGCATCTCCAATATTTGTATCATCTCTATCAGCAATTGTACTTGCTTGAACATTTTTTTGATTAGAAGTAAAATTTAAATATCCTGCAGTTATTAACATTAATGAAACTACTAAAATAATTAATTGATTTCTCTTTAAAACTTTCATATTTAAATACCTCTCTTTACTTATTAAGACTGCATCTCGAATACTTGAATCCTATATGCAGACAAACCCGTTGCAGCAGAAACTGCCTGAATTATATTTGTCTTTATATTAATATTTCCAGCTCCCTCTGCTGTAATAATAGCCCCTTCTATTTTAGGCATTACTACTTTTTGAGTAATAGGAGTTTTCTCTCCATTATCATCCTTAAATATTATTTCTTTATTCGTATCTGTTTCTTCAATTTTCCTTACACCTCCATTTGTATCTGTTTCCTCTGTATTACTTGCAGTATATTTTTCATTGTACATTGCAACAACTTCGCTGGTTTCTGAATATGTAACTAATACTTCTACTTTTCCAACTCCCGAAATTTTAGATAGTATGTCCTCTAAGCTTTGCTCTAAATTATATTCACTTAATTCCTGATTATTACTATTAATATTATTATCTACAGATTGGGCTAATTCTTTATATGAACTATTGTTATCGTCTTGGTTTATGTCTTGCTTTTTATCTCCCCATATTGTATTTATTGCAACTACTGTAATTATTAAAAGAATTAAAAAGACTACTAAATTTTCTATTTTTCTTTTATTATTTCCTTCTGATTTTTTTATGAATTTAGATTTAAAAATTCTAAATTTATCTTTAAACATCTTTATATCACCTACTCATTAATATGTATTTTTTCTTTTTCAATCATATATGTTGTATTTAAATAATATTTCAAATTATCTATATCTTCCTTAGAAATATTTTCCTGATTCATATCATATCTTTTATTTGTATTGCTATTTGAAATATTTACTTCTACTTTTTCTATTTGATTAACTGAATTATTAGAAGCATTTTTTTTATTTACTTTATTACCTTCTAATTTCTGTGTTTTTGATATTTGCATAAATATACTATTTATTTGTCCATATGTTTCTTCATTTTCTATCTCTACATCAATATCTAATGAATTAATAGCATATCCTTTTTCTCCTAGTCTATTATTTAAATCCTCTTCTAGTTTTTGCTTGTATGTTTTTTCTATATAGTCGTTGGTTTCTATTGTTATATTATTATTTGTTTCAAATTCTTTCATTTTACTTGTTGTATTTCCTATAATATTTTTTATACTTATATTTTTATTTGATATTCTAGATATTAATGGATACATCACAACGAACATAATATAAATTCCTATAATTGTCTTTACATATTTTTTGTTGTTTCCTTCAGGTAAAATAATTTCAATTATTGTTGCAATTATTACTGCTAATATTATTCCTTGAGCCCATGAATTTATGAAACTAATCAATTTTTCACCTACCTATACATCATTCCATTATTGGATATCTTTATACACATAGCTAGTCCAACAATTAGGAGTACTGCTACAAAAAACATAATTCCTAGAAGAACTTTGAAGGTTCCACCCATTTGATCTAATAACGATACTATTTTCTTATCTGCTAATGGCTCACATATTGCAGATGCAAAATGATATGTAATAGTTAGTATTGTTAATTTAATTATTGGTATAGCACATATTCCAATCACTACAAACATACCTACAATTCCAATAGAATTTTTCAATATAGAAGTAGAACCAATTACCATATCTACTGATTCACCTAATGCTTTACCTACTACTGGTATAAAATTGGATGTCGCTGCTTTTATTCCTTTTGCTGCAAGACCGATCTACATTACTAGTTAGGCTTCCTTCTAGTGATAATATGCTTATAAATATAGTTATTACCACTCCTAAAAGCCAAGTTATACTTGATTTTAAAAATTTAGATAATTTTCCTATTTGAACTTTTTCTGATAAATTTGATATTATTCCTAATGCAGTAGCAATTAAAGAAATCGGTAAAACAAATAGTGTTATTCCATTTGCTATAAATACAACTGCAAATATTATTAGTGGTTGTATTAAAGTAACTGATGCAACACTTCCGAGTAGCATACATTAAAGCAAGTAAGATCGGAACTAAACAATTTACAAAGCCAACTAAATTTGCAATAGATTCTTTTATCATATTTATTATGTTTGAAAAGTTAGCCATTATTAATGTAACAATTAAAATATATTCTACATAATATGCTATTTGACCTATTCCTTCACTATTGTTTAGATTTTCTGTAAAATTCTTTAATAAACTATGTATTATTATAATTATTAAAATACTTCCTAAAAGAGATATAGATGATACCACTTCATCACCAAATATCGATAAAAGGCCCTTATATATACTTTTATTATCAACTTTACCTTTAATCGCGGAATTTAAAAAGTCATTTAAATTTATATCAGGAAATACATGTTCTGTATATTTTTCCCCCTCATCTATAAACGAGGATAAATTTAATGAATCCATTTGTGACGAAATTATTTCATCAGTTGCATATGATTTAGGAAATATAATTAAATATATTAGAATAAGCAAAATTGTAATTTTCTTTATCATTTATTCTCCCTAATAAATTATTATGGTAATATATTTATAATTAATTCTAACAATGCTGTAATTATTGGAATTGATATGCTTATAATTATTATTTTTCCAGCTAAATCTATTTTACTAGCAATAGCACTTTCTCCTGAATCTTTGCAAATGCTTACTGCAAATTCAGTAAGTATTGCAATACCAGTAATTTTTAAAAGTATTTTTAAAAATGTACTTCCTGTTCCAGTTTTATTCGTAAGGCTTGTCAGGAGGTTAATTACTGCATTAAACTGATCCATAACCATCATAAGAATAATTACTCCTGCTATTATTGAAACATATATTGTAAATTCAGGCTTGTACTGTTTTAATATAATAATTATTATAAGTGCTATTATCCCTACACCTATTATTTTTACTATTTCCACAAATTGTCCACCCTTACATCTATAAAAATTCAAATTATAATTTATAATCCAAATATAGTTCTTACTGTATTAAACAATGTACTTATTTCTTTTATAACCATTGTAAGTACAATTACTAAACCTGCTAATGTTGTCATCATTGCTTGATCCTCTCTTCCAGCTCTTACTAATACCTGATGCAAAACTGCAACTAATATTCCTATTGCAGCTATTTTAAATAATAAATCTATATTCATATGTATCTCCTTTAAACAAGTATAATTACTATTACCATTCCCATTATCATCCCAAGTGTTCTATACATTTTTTCACTTTTATCCTTCTGAATTTCAGCTTTTCTAATTTGTTTATCTAAAAAATCTGATGTCATTTCTATTTGATTAAGTTGTCCTTCTATATCTGTTTTTCCAAGTAATTTACTGAGATTTTTTAATACATTTCTATCTTCATCATCAATGTTTAAATCTTCTATTTTTAAAGCCATATCCCATGCTTCTCCTGCTGCACAAACCTTCATTTTTTCTGCTGCTTTTTTAAATACCGTTGATATATTTGGATTAACAGTTTCTGATATTTCTGAAAATATTTCTGGTAATGGTTCATATGTATATCTTATTTTAGTTTTAAATATATTTAATGCATTCTTAAATTCTTTTAATTCATTTACTCTATTTACATATTTTCTGGAAATTAGTATTCCAATTAATGAGCATGATAAAAATATAAACGAATAAATTATAATTTTGATTATTAGCATAAAATCACTCCATAATTGAATATTCTGATGTTTTTCTGTTTAAATTATAAACAGTTTTAATCTCTGCTTTCCTTTTTTTATCAGTTAGGAAAATTATTCTTTCAAAAACATGCAAATTTAACAATGTTTTTAAAGTAGGATTTATTGATATTTCTTCTAAGCTTGCTCCATGTGCAGTAAATATCCCTTTAATCCCTGAACATATTGAATAATTTATAGCTTCTATTTCATTTTCATTACCTATTTCATCTGCTGATATAACTTTTGGTGACATAGATCTTATAAGCATTTTCATTCCTATAGATTTTGGTATATTATCGAGCACATCTGTTCTTAGCCCTATATCATTTTGAGGTATCCCTTTGTACATAGCAGCAAGTTCTCCTCTTTCATCAACTAGTCCAACATTTATTCCATGAAAATTTAATTTCTCTATGCCTGTACTAATTTTTCGGATTAAATCTCGTAAAATTGTTGTTTTTCCGTACTCCAGGAGGAGATACAATGAGTGTAGTATAAATATTATTATTTTCTAAATCTAATACAAATTTCAAAAGTTTATTGCTACATCCTTTTATTTCTTTTGCTATTCTAAAATTAAGACTAGATATGTAATTAATATTAGACACTCGATTATTTTCTATTACACAATTACCAGTAATTCCTATTCTATGCCCACCTTTTACAGTAATAAACCCTTCTCTAATTTGGTTTTGGAATGAATATATAGAATTATTGCAAACCCTCTGCAAAGTTTGTAAAATCATTTCTTGAGTCACAATTATTTTGAATACTGTTTCTTTTTTATTAAATTTTAATATTAAAGGTTTGTCCGCTCTTAAACGTATTTCTTCTATTGTCTTGTTTTTTTCTTCTGTATCCTCTTTAAAGTAATCTCCTATAATTTTATAAATTTCTTCTGGAAAATATGTAAGAAGATTAGAAATTAGCATATATTTTTCTCCTTATTTGTAACTTGTCCTTTTAATATATATATGCTAATAAAAAAAATTTAGAACTAAAAAGCAAATAAATTGTAATTTATAAAATTAAATTTGTTGCAAATGTTGTAGGGGCGGAATCAATTTCCGCCCGAAAACAGATAAATTTCGGGCAGATATGGAATCTGCCCCTACAGATTTGAAAATAAATTTATCTCTACAAACAACAATTTATTTAATTGAAATTTGAATTTTATCTCCATCTTTAAGTTTGTATTTTTCTCTAAAATTTATGTCTGAAATTATCTCTAGTATATTTAATGGATGATCTCCATTATTTGTCATGTTTTTACTTGTTCTTAATATATATGATTTATTTCCTAACACTTCGCACTCTTTAATATATACCTCTTGAATTCCTCCATATTCTTCTTTATGTAGTACTTCTAAGTTTCCACTTAATACATATTCATCTTCTAATTCAATGTTCAGTGTTCCATGAAATAATTTTAAGCCTGTTTTTTTCTTAAACGCACTTTCTGCCTTTTTCATCCAATAACTTGCTTCTCCGAAGTCCACTTTTCACTTTTCCTATTAATACCATATTAACACCTACTTTTAATTTTATATATTATATTTCTATTTAAAAATAATTGCAACTTCATTTTTTATCTTATAATGTTAGAAAAAGTCCCAATGGGACTTTTTCTTTATCTACATTTCATATCATTGTTATTATTCATATAAAATTTCTTCTCTGCAAGTTTATCTTGTACTCCACGTAATGCTTCTCCGAATCTTTGGAAGTGGACTACTTCTCTTTCTCTTAAGAAACGAAGTGGGTCAATAACATCTTGGTCATCCTTGCATAAATCTATTAATTTTTCATAAGTTGCTCTAGCCTTTTGTTCTGCAGCTAAGTCTTCTTGTAAATCTGCAATTGGATCACCTTTTACAGCTATAGTTGCTGCATTCCATGGCCATCCTGCTGCTGCTTGAGGATATACTCCTACACCATGATCTGTATAATATGCTCCTAATCCTGCCTTTTCTAATTCTTGAGCATCTACTCCATCTGTTAATTGGTGAACTATTGTTCCAACCATTTCTAAGTGAGCAAGTTCTTCTGTTCCATGATGTTGTCAATTAAAAAAATTAAGGGTTATTGGCTGTAAAATTATTTTATTTAGTAGAATCTAATACACTAAATGAACTGTATTATATTTCCCATTTTTCATTCTTTAGATAGATACTGCATATATAATTCATTGCTATAATAAAATTTTCTCTTAATTGTAAATTATCACTTTGCTTTATTTCTTTGATGTATTGCTGAAAATATTGTTCTAATCTTTTTTCCAAAATATTAATATCAACACTAATATTCTCATCTTCTATTTCAGTTATAATACAATTTGAATCACATGTTAACCTACTATTTTTTTTAGTAGTTCCAAAATGTACTATACCACACCTAATATCTTCATAAAATTTCGGTGCTGTTTTATTATTAAAATCCTGTGGAAATTCATTTTTTAAAAACTTAGTAAATTGATTTTTATTTTCAAAATTATAACTTAATGTTCCTCTTTTTGATTTTGTAGGACCATATCGAAATTTAACTAATGTATCAATAAGTAAACATTGTATTGTTATAATAGAAAATGCATATTTATTCATATCATTAGATAATATATTAATTGCATCAAAATATCTTCCTTGTAATCTATCAATAAATATATTTATTGCTTTTTCCCATTCTTGCTTTGAACTTTGCATTGTAAGAGTAAGACCTAAATAATCTGATAATTTATAATTATCTGCTATATATATTTCACTTTTATACATATTAATTTCTCCTTAAATTTTTATATATTTAATTTCTTTTTTATTTCATTTATTATATATTCTTCATCATAAGACTTCTCACCTGTTTCAAATCTCAAGATATTAATTCCATTCTTTTTTGAAATACTATCTTTTAGATTATCCTTTTTTAGTTGTCTAGGATTATTTTTATGAAATGAAAATCCATCAACTTCTATAAATAGCAAAGGTTTGTTATCCATATTATTATATATAACGAAATCTAATCTAGCTCCATTGTTAACATATCTTTTTTCTTCTTCAGTTAAATTTTCTAAATTTTTAAATAAATTTCTCATAAGTATTTCTCTTTCATATTTAAAGTCTTTAAATTCTTCATTTAAAAATTCATTGTTTAAGATAGTATCCATTATATTTTCACTTTTATATTTTGATCTATGTAATAAGCTTCTATTTAATTTTTCTAATTTATTCGAATAATCTTTATATAATAAGTCAAATACTGAAACTATTTGACTATTAATTATATCAGAATCCAATTCGTTATATTTGATATATTTTAGCAATGCTTTTATGTCGTTTCCATTTTCATTAAATAATTTATTATCAGTAACAATTACAAATTGTTCTATTGCTCTTGATACTGCTACATTTACCATGCATGCTTTATCAACAAAATCTATTCCCATTTTTCCTCTAGTCGAACTATCTAAAACTGTAGAAAATATCATCAATTTCTTTTCTCTTCCTTGAAATTTATGAACAGTATCGCTTTTAATTTCTTTTTCAGTTGCGTTTTGTATATTATCTGCTTGTTTTCTATATGGAGTAATAATTCCTATTTCATCATCACCATATAAATTTACTCTATCATCCTTCAAGACTCTTTGTTTAAGAATTTCATCAGTTATAACCTCTTGTTCTCGATAATTATATGTTTGTGTTTTTGTGCCTTTTTTTATTTTTCTCATGTGATTGCCTTCAGCTGTATAATATAAAACTAGTGGTTTTTTAACTTTCAAATGTTCTTTTTTTGAAAATGCAATTAATTCATTGTTATAGAATCTTTTATTACAAAATTCTATGATTTTAGGATGACATCTATAATGTTCTTTTAAAGTTTGCTCTGGTATTGTATCTCCATAAGTTCTTGTAATTGCTTTTAACATACTATTTTGAAAATAATCATGACAAATGTCAACATCACAATTTGATATTTTTTCTTTTATACTTTCATCTACTATTTGTGGTAATTGTTTTTCATCTCCAACTATTATTGCATTTTTTGCACAAGATAAAGCAAGTGAACCAGCTAATAAGTCTACTTGTGAAGATTCATCCATAATCACATAATCAAACATAAAACCATTTTTTATAGAATTTCTTAATGAATAAGTAGTACTTAATATTATAGGAAATGCTTGCACAAACTCTTCCATATCTTCTTGGTAATTTTCATAACTGAATTTATTAGTTTTTCCGTTATATCTTTTATATAGCTTGCTTTTAAAAATTTTTTCAGAAATTTCCTGATGCTCTTTTTGTAATTTTTCAAAATTGTGTACTTTTAATTTTTGCTTTATATTTATAAATTCTTTATTTAAACTTTCAAGCTTTTTTTCATAATATTCTTTTTGTAATTGTAATATAATGTCTATTAAATGCTTATCCAATTGTTTTAAATTTTTTATACCATACTTAAGTATTAATTTAATCTTATGTAGCCATTCAAATTTTATTTTACCTTCATATAGTAATTGGCTATCTAATAGAAATTCTAATATTCTATCATTTGTTTTATGATAAAAAGACATTTCTTCAATTTTATCAATATCTTGATTTTTATAGTATTCTTCAAAATATTTTTGCTCTAATTTATAATCATTTATTTCTTTTTCTAAAATAGCTTTTTTATTGTTTTTTTCAAGCAATTCATTTAGCTGTTTATTTAATATATCTAATTTTTCTAATAATTTTTCTTCATCTTGTATTTTAAAATTTTCTATATTTGGTTGATGAACATCTTCAAAAAATTTTTTTCTTTTTTCTTGATTTCCCAAATCTGCAACTATAAAATCATATCCATCTTTCGCTAATTTATCTTTTACGTTTTTTACCGCTTCATTATTGTTTGATACTACTGCTACAGTTTTATTTTGCATAATAGCTAAATTTGCTATTATATTTAAAATAGTTTGCGTTTTTCCTGTTCCTGGAGGTCCTTGTATAACTGATATATTACTTTTATATACATTTTCCATTGCTTGTTTTTGGCTTAAATTAAATCTAAATGGATATATTGTATTGTAATGTTCTATTTCGGGTTTTATAGGAGCAATTTTATTAATATAATAATTTAAAGCACTGTTATTATCTATATAATTAATTTTTCCGTATTCTCTATTCAAGAAACTCTGCTCTATATTATTTTCAATTTGCTCCTCATTATTTCCATCTTTTACATATTTAGATATCTCTTTAAAATACCCTATTACATCTCTACTTAAATTTTCTGTAGAATTAGGCTTTAATGATATTTCATTATATCTAAAAAGCTGTGGTTCTTCATTTTTAAATATTATTTTTATATATTGCCTAAATTTAATGGCTTTGTCTACGTTAAATAATATTTGATTGTTATAATAAATGTCTTTATTCTTTAAATTAATATTTTCATGTTCTTCTATTATAAGTACATTTGCTTTGTTATATGGATAAATATCTTCTTTATTAAAAAATTTTACATTTATTTTTTTATTATTTACTTCTGAATAGTACTCTACTTCTTTTGTTTTGTCCTCTCCTTTTAAAATAATTAATATTTCTTCTTCATTCATTTACTATATTTTCCTTTTTCTTACATTTATTGTTTTCTATTGTATCACAAATGATGCTAAAAAACAAATAGAAAAGGTCCACTTAAGTATACTAAATTACTTAGTGGACTTTTAGTTTTTCATAAAACTAGTTTATATATTCGACGCAAATAGGGTTGCGACTCACATTTTTAATAATAGTAGATATTAAATATCCACTATTATTATATTCACTATACTGCATTTATCACTATTTTTTTATATTTCCATATTATATATTACTATTTATGAAAGAAGGAGATTTTAATGTTTTTTATTTCATCAAATGATAATGCAAATATTGCAGTTTACGAATTAAATCCAAATGCATATAAGACAATTGTTTTAATTCATGGTTGGCCTTTATCACATAAGATGTTTGAATATCAATTACCAGATTTAATAAAAAATGGATATAGAGTTATAAGTATTGATTTAAGAGGATTTGGAAATTCTGATGAAACAAGTAATGGATATAATTATAATCAATTTGCAACTGATTTATATTATGTAATATATGCTTTAAATTTATCAAATTTTGATTTACTAGGTTTTTCAATGGGAGGAGCAATTGCTACTAAATATATGCAAATGTATAATGGATATGGTGTTAGAAAATTATGCTTGCTTGATTCTGCTGTTCCTTCATATTCAAAAACTACAAATAATCCATATGGTCAAACAATAGAATCTACCAATGATTTAATAAAGCTAGGATATAATGACAGACCAGCTTTAAATGAAAATTTCGGAAATATGTTTTTTTACAAAAGGCCTTCGATAGCATTTAAAAACTGGTTTCAAAATTTAAGTAATAGTGCTTCTGGAATAGGAGAAATGAATTCTTTAATTGCTCTTAGGGATGAAGATATATTTGATTCGTTAAAATATATTCATGTTCCAACAGCTATTTTTCATGGAAAGGAAGATAAAATATGTCCTTTTCCTATGGCAGAAATTATGCATAATAATATTCGTTCTTCAATTTTATTTCCATTTGAAAATGCTGGGCATGGTGCATTTTATGATGTTAAAGATGAATTTAATAGGTCTTTAATAAAATTTTTAAATTATTAATTTATATAATATTCTAGTCATAAATTAAATTAGTACACTTGGTGAATTTTTAAATTCATCTAGTGTACTTGAATACTCTAATAGGCATTTTTTAGTGGTTCATATGGTGAATTTCTGCATCATTTTTGCATAACTTTTTTGCCAATTGATTAATACTAGAATGCTTGTCCTTCTATGTGTAAAGGCAATGTGTTAAACTTTACTTCCCTACTTTCAATATCAATAGTAAATTCCATTAAAAAAATATGTATCAATTATTTTTCCAGAAATAGCATTTATTTTTACATAGCTAACATTATTCATAACAACTTTGTAGCAAAGATTATTACTTTCATCGTACATTAAATAGCATTCTCCTAAAAATTATTATATCATTCACTTTAATAAATAACAACATTCGCAAATCAAAATAATTTTTATAAATAAAATAGATTTGCAGATATAATTGTTCCTGAAGGTGGACAAAATCAAGTTGATTTAAATATGGTTATTGAAAAAATTAGAAGTATAATGTAAAAAAATCTTCAGTTATTTTGAAATAGCCGAAGATTTTTTATCTATTTGCAATTCATATTGTTATTGTTCATATAAAATTTTTTCTATTTGATTTATTTTCATTCAAATATCTTTGATACATTTTATCCATACTAGAAATATACTGCATATCTTGTTTGACTCTGAATTTTTCATATTCTGTATTTGCTTTTTTAATCGCTTGCTTATGTGAAATTTTCCCTGATGTTTTCAATATTTCTTTTTTTCTAAACTTTAACAAGTTATCGGTTTCTTCTATCCAATTTTTCATTGTCATTACTTGACTTTCTTCTGCCATTGCTTCTGCATAATCTAGAAAGAATGTAGTTAAATTATTCAATTTTCTTATTTCTTCTTCATTTAAATAATTCTTTGCTATACTAACATCATATTTATATATCATTCCATCTGGTGCTTCTTCCCATGTTGTTAATCCCATATGTTCCTTCTCTGCATTTGCTCTTTCATAAATTAGTTCTGCTGCAGTACGACCAGTTATAGCATAATGTAATTTATTTTGAACAATCTTGAAAAACAAATATGCTTCTTCAGATTTCTTATCATAATCAATAGATGTTGCTATAAATAAATCTGTTATTTTTTGATAAGCCATTCTTTCACTTGCACGAATGGTTTTTATTCTTTCTAATAAATCACTAAAGTATTGATTATTTACTTTACCACCTTTTATAAATCTACTATCATCCAAAGCAAAACCTTTTATTATGTATTCTTTTATTAATTTATTTGCCCAAGTTCTAAATTTAATTGCTTTTTTGGAATTTACCCTAAAACCTATAGAAATAATCATATCTAAGTTATAGTATTCTCTTTTTCTAGTTACATGTCTATTTCCTTCTTTTTGAACTTGTTCCAAAATGGAACAAGTTGAATTTCTATCTAATTCTTGCTCATTATAAATATTATTTATATGTTTAACAATAGCTGGCCTTTGCACATCAAATAATTCCGCTATTGCGTTTACATTTAGCCAAACATTTTCATCTTGTAAAACAACTTCTATTTGCAAATTTCCTTCTTCATCAGTATAAAATACAATATTATTTTCAGTTCCAATTACTTTATTATCCATATAATATAGACCTCATTTCTTATCAGCTATATATTATCAAACATTCGTTCTTTTGTCAATTATATTTCCAGTAATAGCATTTATTTTTACATAGCTAGCATTATTCATAACAACTTTGTAGCAAAGATTATTACTTTCATCGTACATTAAATAGCATTCTCCTAAAAATTATTATATCATTCGCTTTAATAAATAACAACATTCGCAAATCAAAATAATTTTTATAAATAAAATAAATTTGCAGATATAATTGTTCCTGAAGGTGGACAAAATCAAGTTGCTTTAAATATGATTATTGAAAAAATTAGAAGTATAATATAAAAAAATCCTCGGTTATTTTGAAATAGCCGAAGATTTTTATTTATTTACAATTATTATTATTGTTCATATAAAATTTCTTCTCTGCAAGTTTATCTTGTACTCCACGTAATGCTTCTCCAAATCTTTGGAAGTGGACTACTTCTCTTTCTCTTAAGAAACGAAGTGGGTCAATTACATCTTGGTCATCTTTGCATAAATCTATTAATTTTTCATAAGTTGCTCTTGCTTTTTGTTCTGCAGCTAAGTCTTCTTGTAAATCTGCAATTGGATCACCTTTTACAGCTATAGTTGCTGCATTCCATGGCCATCCTGCTGCTGCTTGAGGATATACTCCTACACCATGTGGTGTGTGTTTGTAAACTATCCTAAAAGAAAATATATATGTAACTACTTATTTTGTACAAGAAATTTTATGCCTACATTTATTATAGGCATTGTTTATTACTTTACAATCTTATTTAGCCTAAAATCTATTGTGAGGGCAAAGATAATTAAATATTAAATTAAGAAAGTCATTTGTAATGTAAAAGTTACAAATGTCTTTTTTTATTGTGAGAGAAATGCAGTACCTCTATAAAAGTGCTAGGTGTAATGAGCCGATGCTATAAAATTCATTCGTATTCGTATAAACGGTCTATTTATGCAAAATGCGTGAGTGAGATTTTAGAACACAGACTCACAATAATAAAAGAGTATTCGGTGGCAAAACTTGAAAGGGATTTGTAATTGTAAAAAGTTTGGGCAAGTATGAACAAAGATGTTTACCTACATCAGCAATTACAGTAGCAAAGGCTACTTACTAGACTACCTATGAAACAAGGCGAACGACCGACGGTTTCAGCTAATATAGGTGTAATAATTCTATTTTTTATGAATGGGATTATTACACCTTTTCACTTTAGCTCACTTCCTCTGGTTTCTACTTTATTTAGCTAAAGTGAATTTAATAAAAATTGCATTAAGCAAATTTTTATTAAATAACCTAAAAATGCTTTAGCTTTTTTAGGTTTGGGGTGTGGGGTTTACCCTGCCACACTTACACTTTTTGCCAAGAGGCTAAAAAAGTGTTGTAGTGTGTTACAACACAATCCAAAAATGAACAAATATTTAAATTAACATAGTGTTATTGACTGTGCTAGAAAAGGAGGAATACCTATATGAGTTATGCAATAATTAGAAATGCAAAATACAAAAGAGAAAATCTAAAAGGAATATATAGACACAACGAAAGGAAAAATAAAAACTATTCTAATAAAAATATAAATGAAGAATTATCATACCTTAATTATTCATTAAAAGACTGTACTCATTCATATGAAAAAGAATTTGATTTACTTAAAGAAAAATATAATTTAAAAGGACAAATAAAAACAGTAAGCAATATTGCTTGTGAATACATTATTACTTCTAATAAAGATTTTTTTGATAATATTGGAGAAAAAGAAACTAAAAGATATTTTGAAACTGCATATAAATTTGTTTGCGAATATAAAGATTTAGGAGAACAGTATATTCTCTCTGCAAAAGTACATATGGATGAAGAAAGTCCACATATGCATTTAGTTTTCATTCCAGTAATTCATACGAATGATAAAAAAGGAAATAATATTGATAAGATCGCTTGTAGTGAATTTTGGAAAGAAAAAGATAGTTATAGGCAATTACAAGATGCATTTTATAATTACATAGTATCAAATAATTTTGATTTACAACGTGGAAATCCGAGTGAGAGAGTTCATTTATCAGTTAAAGATTATAAAAATATTACAAACTTTGAAGAAAATAAAACATTATTAAAAGATATAAAAATAGAATTACCAGAAGTTCCTAGTATTTCAAATTTTAGATGGACAATTAAAAATAGAGATGAAAAAATTCAGGAACAAATTATAAAGCAGAAAGATAAAGCTATAAAAGAATTACAGAAACAAAATGCTTCGCTCGCTATTGCTTTAAATAAACAAATCAAAACAGTTGATAAAGCTATAAAATATGAGAAACAAATAAAACCAATTCTAGATGAGAATACTGAATTTAAAGAAAAATGTGAATCTATTGAAAATAATTACTCTGTTAAATTAAAAGAAGAAACTAAAAAAATTCAAGCTAAATATGAAAATGAAATTTATCACTTAGAAAGTGAAAATAATTATTTAAGAAATATTATAAATACATTAAAACAAACATTAAAAAAAGTCTTTATTTGGATTTCTCATAAGCTGTCTGTATCTGAAGACGATGAATTAATACGAAAATTTGAATTAGATACAGATACTTACATAGATGCAGAAAAACAAATTGAACATGAAGAAGAATTTAAAGATTTAGAAATGTATTAAAAAGATTTTGAGGGGACTTAATCAGTCCCCTCATTGCATAGCTTAATCAAACAGTTCTTCGTCCATTGCGAAATTTCCACCCCAGATTTCTCCATCATCAGTCATAAAAGTAATCGATGTATTAAAAGCTTTCGGGCGATAGAAACGGTGTTGGATTACATTTCCTAAGATGATTGTATCCTGGTATGCATACGAATCACCCATCTTTTCTTTAAAGACGTTCGTGATTTCATTTCTTTCCTCGTCTGATAAGACAACATATATCAGTCTCTTATCAAAACCTTGGTAGAAATGATATCTTTTGAATTCGCCTTTTTCAGATGTTTCGATATAGTGAAACGGTTGCTCACCATAAAGAAAAGAATGAGTCGGATGTGTGCTTTCAAGATACTTTCTTGCTTTAGCTATTTCTGGGCTTTCCCGTACCTCCTTTTTCGCATTTTCCTTTTTCTTTTTGAAAAGTCCAAACATAAGAATAACCTCCTTTGTTTATTTGCCATGCTTGTACCAAAATGGTTGAAAATATTATATCACTTTTTATGTGAATTTGCAATCAAAACCAAACAAATTGTAATATTTGACAATCTGCATCAATTTAATAATATTAATTATAATTTTCTGTCAATGTCTTATTAATAATTTTAATTAATATTTCAAAGTTATTTTTTGTATCCTCACTAACCCAATCTTTTGCTTTATTTTTTTGTTTACTATAGTATAATGTACTTAATACAGTTTCATAACTACTCTCTTTAGGTAATTTAAGCTTTTCTTTTATACTATTTATATCATCATTTTCAAACATTTCTTCCATTCTTCTGTCTTTTCCATTTTTATTGTGTAATGTCTTAAATTTTTTGGCTTCTTCATCTCCAAATATATCTCTTGCTTTATCCTTTGAGTCTCTACCAGCTTTATCATTGTCCCAAACAATTATATATTTTATGTTATATAATATAAAGTATGGAATATTCTTAATTATATCTTCACAAGATGTACTAGGAAATATTTTCATATTATCATCTAAATCACTAAATAACTCAATTGCATATTTATCATATATTCCTTCTACAGCTATAACTAAATCTTCCTTTGATAAATTATTGTAAAAAGGTAATTGTAAAGCTTCATATATTGGTTGAAATGCATGATTTTTTGTTACATCTGTATTTAATTCTGTAGCTTTTTTTAAAGTTATAAGATTTTTCTTTTCTTTTTGAACAATCATAATATTATTTAAAGACACATACTCTGGGTTCAACATATGGTGTGAATGAGTACAATAAATTACGATCCCATTTTTTTGTGAAATTTCCATTAACTTTTTACATAAGTTGTCCTGTGCATTTGCATGCAAATAAGAACCTGGTTCATCTAATAAGAATATTGTTCTATCTTCCTTACCTACATATTTAGGATTATACATTAATTTCATTGTAAAGTTATAATACCAAATAAAACCTTTACTTCTATCATCAATTTTAAAATGATAATTTTGTCCGTTTTTTTCTTCTATAATTTTAACAAATATTTTTTTCTTTTCAACATCTATCTTCAAAGATATTTTCATTTTTGAAAACAAACTGCCTAATTTAAACTTGTTCCATGTTTTAGTTAGATTATTATTTAATTTTAAAACAACGTTATCGATTATTGTAGACCTTTTTTCTTCATTTTTTTCTTCTACAACATCATATAAATTATGTCCTGCATTTTCAAAAACTCGTTCATAAATTTCTAGCCATTCTGTTTTTTCTTGTTTACTTATAGTAATAGTACTAGCAGGTCTATCATTAAAATCATCACTATATAATATATAGGGTAACTCAGATCTAATTATCTCTTTACAAATGGTATTTTGCACTGTTTCATTAAGAAAATCTATTATATTAGCACTATATGTTTTTGAAAGCAAATCTCTTGTAATTATTATTTCCCCGAAATCTTCTAATTCTTGTATTTTTT
Organism: uncultured Clostridia bacterium; assembly: GCA_947629355.1. GTDB lineage: Bacteria > Bacillota > Clostridia > TANB77 > CAG-508 > CAG-452. The sequence goes on along the minus strand of CANRDJ010000006.1, from coordinate 29,931 downwards.
GGTAAGTTTCTTCTGTTACATTAATTTTTGAGCTATCCTCTTTGAAATTAGCAATAATATTTACAAATTCTTCTTTATTTGTTTTTATAAAAGCACATATTCTAGGTTGTTCACCACTATCTGAAGAATACAAATTTTCCAATCTTTCTAAATGAGTTCCTCCATAAGCGTTATCATTAATATAATCAAAACAAAATATAGCCTTTAAAATAGTTGTTTTGCCACATTCGTTAATTCCCACTAATGGTATTAATCTATTTTTACTAATATCAACATCAAGTGGTCCTTTTATTCCTTTGTATTCTATTATTTGAAATTTTTTGTACTCCATATTTTACTCCTTTTCTTTGATTATTGGTTCAATTATAGCAATTTTGCAATATTTTGTCTATAAAATAGGTTTATTATTTACAATTATTGTAAGATTATTTGTTTTTTTCTCTACTCTTATATACATTTGCTTGATTCCTACATTGAGGTGTATCATATTCTGCTCTTACATTTTCTGCTATAAACAACTTACCACAATGTTTACAAATTCTTAAAGGTTGATTTTTATCGCATATTTTTACTAAAAGAATCGTATCTAATGCAGATGCAAGAGAGTTAAATACCCATTGCAATGAAAAGTGTGTATTTCCAGCTTTTGCATTAATAGTAATATTTCTTGCTTTAAAAAAGTCCAACCCTTTAAAATTTCTCTCAATATATGGAGTTTCAAAGTCAAATGTATATGCACCAATAAATTGATTGTAAACTCTATTTGCAATTATTCCTATATCTTCAATTTTTTCGGCATAGTATTTTGAAAAAGGAATGCTAAATTCACGACTTCCACCCCAGAATACTTCTTCATCTGTTGTTTCTTCATCTCTTATAGTAGTAATATCATTTCCTTTAAATTTGAATTTTTCTTTTAAATCAAACGGGAAAAAGTATTCTAAATATTCTTTTCTGTCCCATATTTCTTCCATACCTAAATCATTATTGCTATTTAAAAATATTTTTTCACTAGATATATAATTAAAATTCAACGGCATATAAGATATGATTCCTATTAATCCATAATTGTTAACAAATTCTATAATCATATCTTTTACTTTATATTTTTCAAATTCAAATGCTTTACCTATATTTATATAGTCCATTATCATTTGATCTGCTACCTCTGATATTGTATATTTAATAGGTTTTGAATTCTTTTTTGGAACAATATATTCATCTCCAAAAGGTACTTTTTTAGTTGTATATTCACTATATTTAATCCATTCAGTACTAAATTCTGTAACTAAATCTTTATTCATTTTCTACACTCCAAAAAAATTTTAAATTTTTATAATGTAATACTTGACATTATTTAGCTATTACATTATAATGCTAATAGTTAAATTAAAATAACTATTACACATATTATACAAACTAATTTAAAAATAGTCAAGCTATTGAGTAAAATTTATGTGTAGTAGTATTACTATGTCAAAAATCTGTAGGCAGATTTTTCACCAAAGAAAGGAGGTTTTGATATGGCTTACAAACAAGAAATTATTACAAAATTCTATGACTTACATGAAAAGCTAAGTGTTATTGCAAAAGAATTAAATGTTAATCCATCATATGTAACGAAAGTGATTCAAAAAGATTGTAGATACATTCCAGAAAAAGAATATAGAGCTAAAATTAGATATGATAAAAATTCAAGTGATTTAGTATTAAGAAAAGGATTTAAATATGCTTGTGATGTACCTAAAAGAGTTTGTAATATTATAAATCCTACTCAAAGGAGAGTCATATGTTAATTAGATATATTTTTATTTTAAAGCCAAGATTGTAAAAAGGGCTTTATTTTTTTGCACAAATACAAGCCCTTTTGAATATGAATTAGTATAGCAGGAGTATTGGAACTTTTGCAAAAGGAGGAACTTGTTATGTGTGAGAAAGTAAATTTTAATATTATTGAAAAAAATAAATATGACAATATAGATGATATTACAAAATTCATAAATAATATTGTCAATAAATTAATTATAAATGAATTTGCGAGGAGCGTTGATTAAAACTACTTGTTATTGTATAATGAGGTTGTACAAAATGAGTAGTTTACCGATTGGAGGGTAAACTTATGAAAGTGGCAATTTATTGTAGGCTTTCTCGTGAAGATGATGATAAACTTCACGAAAGTGACGAAAGCGAAAGTATCCAAAATCAAAAATCTATGCTAATCAATTATGCAATAGAAAGGAGTTGGGATATTTATAATATTTACTGTGATGAGGATTATTCTGGAATCGACAGTGAAAGACCTGAATTTAAAAAATTATTAGAAGATGCGAGAGCTAATAAATTTGATATTGTACTTTGTAAAACACAAAGTAGATTTACTCGTGATATGGAAATAGTTGAAAAATACTTACATAATAAATTTATAGAGTGGAATATTAGATTTGTTAGTCTTGTAGATCATGTTGACACATTAGATAAAGGAAACAAGAAATCAAGACAAATAAATGGTTTAGTTAATGAATGGTATTTGGAAGATTTATCAGAAAATATTAGAAAGACATTTGATAGTAAAAGAAAACAAGGCTTACATATTGGCTCTTTTGTATGTTATGGATATAAAAGAAGTCCAGAAAATAAAAATAAGCTTGTTATTGATACAGAAGTTGCTGATATAGTTAAACTAATTTTCAATCTATATGAACAAGGAAATGGTGTTACTAAAATTGCTCAAATACTAAATGATAAAGATATTTTAACACCTACTAAATATAAACAATCACAAGGAATTAACTTTAAAAATCAAGGCAAGAATATAGACTATTGGTGTGAATCTACAGTTAGTAAAATCTTAAAAAATGAGGTTTATATTGGTAATTTGGTACAAGGCTATAATAAGAAGGTAAGCTACAAATCTAAAAGAATGGTAAATCAGCCTAAATCAGATTGGATTATTGTAGAAAATACTCATGAGCCTATTATTACCAAAGAACAATTTTATAAAGTTCAAAAAATCTTTAAAAGTAAAACAAGAAGATGTAAAAATGGCGAAGTTCACTTATTTGCTAACAAACTTGTATGTTTGGATTGTGGTACAAAGCTTTATAAATGCAAAAATGATAGAGGTTATATTTATTTTTCTTGTAAAGGCTCTAAAAAGTTATACGGGACTTGTACTCCTCATTCTATTGGGTATGAAAATTTAAAAGCTTTAGTAACTGAAAAAATTAGAGAAAAGATTTTAGCATTTTATAATTTTGATAATATATCAGATGATTTATTTATTTCAAATGAAAACTTAAATAAGGCTAAATTATTGCAAAATAAGGTTGAACTACTTTCTAAACAAATGGAAGATATAAACAAAGCAATAAAAGAACTTTACTTAAATAAAGTAAGTGGCAAAGTTCCAGAAGATGTATTTGAAGATTTAAATTCTTCTTTTCTAACGGATAAATCAGCAAAACAAAAAGAACTTAGTAAAATACAAAATGATTTATCTAATCTAAAAGAAAAAGAATTAAGCAGTAAATTTATAAAAGAACAAAAAGAAAAAATAATCAATCACTTTAAAGATTTTAAAGTGCTTAATTATGATATTGTAAATAGCTTTATAGATTATATTGAAATTGGAGAAAAAGACAAAAAGAAAAAAACGCAAGATGTCATTATTCATTGGAATTTTTAAAAAATGATAGTAATTTAAACTAATTTGTGCTATACTATTATTAGAAATTTTAAAAGAAAGGATAGTGAAAATTATGATTAATGAAAAACAAGAAATTCTTGCAACAGTAAATACTTTACCTGACGATACTACTTGGGATGATGCAATTTATACTTTATATTTACATTCAAAATTACAAAAAAGTCAAGATGATATTAAACATGGTAGAGTAATGACTATTGAAGAATCTAAAGAAAGGATGAGAAATAAATATGCAAGTTTTGATGTCAAATGAGGCACATCAAGATATAGATTCTATTTTTGAATATATATCGCGTGATTCTATTAAATATGCAAACGAAACTTCAGAAAATATTTATTCTCTTATATATGAACTAGAAAATGCTCCCTATTTAGGTAGATATGTTCCCGAACTTTCGGACAAGCATTTTAGAGAACTTATTTATAAAAGTTATCGAATAGTTTATGATGTTTCTGAAGATTCAAATACCGTTTACATACATTTTGTCGTTCATGGCAAAAGAAATTTTAAATCATTTTATAAATCTTATATTAAAAATAATTTTTAATTCAATTTATTATTAAATTCTTTTTGGATATATTCCAAACCCACCCCATGATCTGTATAATATGCTCCTAATCCTGCCTTTTCTAATTCTTGAGCATCTACTCCATCTGTTAATTGGTGAACTATTGTTCCAACCATTTCTAAGTGAGCAAGTTCTTCTGTTCCTATATCATTTAATATAGCTTTTGCTTTTTGATCTGGCATTCCAAATCTTTGTGATAAATATCTAAGTGATGCTGCAAGTTCTCCATCAGGTCCACCATATTGTGATATTATAAATTTTGCAAGTCTTGGATTTGGACATTTTATATTTATTGGATATTCTAATACCTTGTTATAGGTCCACATTAATAATTCCCCCTTTCCCATGGCCATGGTTCTTCAAGCCATCTCCATTTGTTGCATGGATAGAATATAGTTAGTGGTCCATACATTTTTTGATATTTGTCTTTTAAATCTTTTACTTGTTTGCAATATTCTCTATGCATACATAATGCCCTTTGGTCTTCAGGATGTGTATCCAAATATAGACCAAGTTCGATAATAGCAAAATCTAAACTTTTTATTTGATCAATCATTTCTTGTCTTCTCATATCTCTAGGACATGAATTATCATTGTTTGAATTTTTGTGTTTACGTTCCATACATTCACATTTATCATTGTCTAACATTTGTTACACCCCTTTCCTATTTTATTTGCATTTCTAATATATTCAATTTCTTCCATCGATTGTCCAGGCATATATGGGCTAACTAACTCTGGAAATATTGTTCCCATTTTTAATCCTACACATGGAGTAAATGTTTTATCCATTGTTTGCCATGGCACATAGCTTTGAGCAAACATAGGATTATTAGGAAACAATTTATCTTCTTCATCAAATCCACACTCACATGAATCACTAGTATCCATTACGCTTTGTACACATTCGCAAGTATCATCTATAATATCTTCATCTTTTTTATTACATGAATTACTATTAGATGAGCAATTACATGAAGAGCAAGATCTTCTTTGCATATAATTTCTATACATTAAATTTTCCTCCTTTTTTTCGTATATACTACATTTTATGATAATATCTCCAAAATGTTACCTATTTATCAAATAGGTAAAGTCAAACTTTTCTATTCAATAAAAAAAGATAGCTCAATTCATCGTTGAACTATCTATATCTACTATTAATATTTATTTTATATTTTAACAATTCCTCCCATTGAATTATTTATACTTGCTTCATCAGTTGACAAATCAGAAACTGCTTTTGCTCCTCCTGCTATCACAACTATATCACCTTTTTCTAAAAATCCTTCTTTTTTTAAAGTGTCTATACCTAAATAAACTAGTTTATCTATAGTATCTTGGTGAGGAAATAGTTTAGGTATTATATTCCAACACAAACCTAATTGTCTGTATGTTCTTTCATTTTCTGTAATTGCAAATATTGGACATTCTGGTCCAAAACTAGATACTGTTCGTGATGTATCTCCTGTTTCAGTATATGCGATTATTGATTTTGCATTAATATTTGCAGCAGACATACATACAGAATAATTCATATTAAAATTATAGTCAAACTTCTCTAATTCATAATTTCTATTTTTAAATCTTTTCCAATACTTTAAAGATTTTTCAATTGCTGTTGCAACTCTATCCATTACTTTTACGCATTCGACTGGATATTTCCCTGTTGCAGTTTCCCCGAGAAAGCATTATGCTACTTGTTCCATCATATATAGCATTTGCAATATCGCTTACTTCTGCTCTTGTTGGTTTTGAGTTTATAATCATTGATTCTAACATCTGTGTTGCAGTAATTACTGGCTTTCCTTGTGCATATGTCTTTTTAATAAATTGTTTTTGATATATTGGAACCTCCTCCATTGGAATTTCAACACCCAAATCTCCTCTTGCTACCATAATACCATCTGATACATTTAGAATTTCGTCAAAATTATTTATTCCTTCTCTATTTTCAATTTTAGATATAACCTTTATATCTTCTCCACCATTTTCTTTTAAAACTTCTTTTATTGCTAAAACATCTTGTGGTTTTCTAACAAAAGATGCTGCAATATAATCAAATCCTGCTGCTATACCATATTTAATATCATCTATATCTTTATCAGTTATACTTGGTAAATTTAAAATTAAATCTGGAACATTTATACTTTTTCTGTTTGTTAGATATCCCCCTTGTATAATCTCACAAACAATATCTTTACCTTTTATTTCTTTTACTTTTATCTCTATTGTTCCATCATTTATTAAGATTGTTTTTCCTTTTTCTACATCTTTATATAAATCTTTATATGTTATAGATACTTTTGTTTCATCGCCTAATTCATCTTCATTTAACAAAGTAAATGTCTTTCCTTCTTTTAGCAATACTTTTGACTCTTTAAATTTTCCAATTCTTATCTCAGGTCCTTGTGTATCCAGCAAAAGTGGAATAGGTAAACCTAATTCATCTCTTACTGATTTAAATAAATTGATTCTTCCCGCTTGATCTTTATAGTTCCCATGTGAAAAATTAATTCTTCCAACATTCATACCTGCTTTCATTAATTCTTTTAGTACTTTGGGATCATCTGTAGCTGGTCCTAAAGTACATACTATTTTAGTTTTTCTCATATTTACTCCTTTTCCTAATCTATAATATTAAATACTTTTATATTATATATTGTTTATATTTTATTTTGCAATACTAATCATAAAATTCTGTTGCTTTTACTATTAATCTTTTTATAGCCCCTGATGTACAAGTTATTAATGTTATTTCTCTTTCACCTTCTGTTTCCTGAGATAAACATTCAGTTTCTTTAGGATAAACTTTATATTTATCATATACTAAATACTCTATTTTATTACCCTTTGTATCTGTAATAAATATATTATCTCCTATATCTAGTTCTTTTAAATCTTTAAACATATTTTTATTATTGTAGTTATGTCCTGTTATACATAAATTTCCTAATCCATTCACTTTTGGTCCACACAATTTGGTAACCGATTTATTAAGTGTTTCTTTACTAGTTTCTGCTAATATATATGTAACTAAATTAATTTTAGGTATTTCTACTTTTCCTATAACTTCAGTTCCTTCTATTTCTGTAGGAAAATCTATTTTATTCTCATCATTATTATTTGTTTTGGCATTTGTTTTTATAACATTAATTTCATTATATTTATTTTCTATCTTTAAATCTTCCTGTTGTATATCATTACTTTGTATTTCTTCTATATCATTATTATTAATTATTTTTATTGCTATAAAAGTAATAAAAATAATAGTAATTAACAATATAGATATAATTTTTATATTATCAATCACTATTATTCTACTCTTCAATTTAATCACCTTTACTTTTTAATTATACATGAACTTAAACAATCTCAATCTCATATATAATATGAAGATCAATTATAAATGGTGATTAAAAAATTATTTCCTTAAAATTTTATTTGCTCCATATATTAAGGCAATTACTATAACTATCGTTACTAGATATGTCCAAATACTAATTCCTGTTTGTGGAATTTCTTCAACCACATTATTAGCAACATTATTATCAATTGCTGGGGCTTCAAGAACAGTTGTACTAAATTCTTTAGAAGTAATCACTTCATCATCTTTTTGTTTATTAATTAAACTTAATCTAATTACATATGTTCCGGCTTCTGGATATGTAGCAACAACCGGTGTTTCATTTCTAAAAGTATTTCCTACTGCAAAACCTTCATCTGGTCCCCAATATCCAATATCAAGAATATTATATCCTGTACCATTACTCTCATAAGCAATAATTGTAGGTGTTGCCGGTCCAGAAACAAGTTCAACTTTTATTCTTACATTTGTATAAGGAGTAGCATCTGTTCCTTCCAATATAACAGTAGCATTTTTTGCTTCCTTTGCAACTACATCGCCAGTATATTCTATATCAAAATTATAATTGTTACTTCTAGGACCTGCACTCGTTGCAAAAATATTTCCTGTAAAAATAACTAGTGCTAAAGTAAAAATTATCAAAAAAAATCTTTTTTTCAAAATAAAAATCTCCTTTCTATAAATATATAAATATTATATTAAAAAGGAGATTTATTTATGCTATTTATTAGTTATCCATTTTATTAAATTTAAGTTGGCACTATCTAATAGCATTTCATGCTTAGGCATTACCCTAAACGTATAACCATAATTTCCACCTGTTTTTAATTCTATTTTTGCATTATATGTATATACTTTTTCATCATCATTACTGTTTACTAAATTCATTGGAATTATACTTATATTTTCAATTGTTCCATTATCAAGTATTTTCCCATAGTATACCTGTGCTTCAATATTTTCTACATTTATATTAGGTAATTTTACATTGCAAGATACTTCTATGTTTTTTCCAGCATCTATTGAAATGTTATCAAGGTTATTATTCTGAGTAATTTGAATATCATTCCAATTTGAATATAAATCGTTTTTTATTCTATTATATTCAGTAACTAATTCCAAATTATTAAAATATTTATTAGTTAAATTACATAAAGGAATGTATAGTTTTTTAGTATAATCTGTAATCATTCTTGCCATGCTATAATTTCCACCTGTTGAAATTATAGAATTCTTCATATATCTAATCCATTCTTCAGAAATTTCATCTTTTTTATTGTAATATGCTGGTATAATTTTATTTTCTAATATACTATATATACTATCACTATCTGCAATATCTTGTTCTTCATAAGAATAATATTCTGCATTTGTTCCAATTGCCCATCCGTTTTTTTGATTGTATCCTTCTGCCCACCATCCATCTAGAATACTAAAATTTACAACACCATTTACAGATGCTTTTTCTCCACTTGTTCCAGATGCTTCCATTGGTCTTCTTGGATTATTAAGCCATACATCTACTCCTGATATTAAGTGCCTAGCCATAGCCATGTCATATCCTTCAAGTAAAAATATTTTTCCTTTAAATTGTGGCATCATTGATATTTCATGTATTCTTTTTATTAAATTTTGACCTTCTATATCTTTAGGATGTGCTTTTCCTGCAAATATTAACTGCACTGGTTTTGATTCATCATTTAATATTTGTGTTATTCTTTCTAAATCCTTAAATATTAATGTTGCTCTTTTATATGTAGCAAATCTTCTTGCGAATCCTATTGTTAATGCATTTGGATTCAATTTTGATGTAATTTCTTTAATTTCATCATAATGCATTCCATATCTTTTTAATCTATTCGTTACATTTTGTTTTACTAAATTTAATAACTTCTGTTTTCTTAATTGATGATCATTCCATAATTCTCTATCTGGAATATTATTTATCTTTTCCCATGTTTCATTTAAGTGTATTTTATCTTGCCAAAATGGTGTTAAATATTTGTTATATAACTCTTTTAGAGTTGGTGCAAGCCATGTACAAGTATGCACTCCATTTGTTACATATGTAATTGGAGATTCATTTGGTGTAATTTCTGGCCATACATCCCCAAATAATTCTCTTGAAACTGCTCCATGCAGTTTACTTACTCCATTTTTCTTTCCTGCTATTTTTAAAGCCAATATTCCCATATTAAATGTAGTTTTGTTTTCTTCTTTGGGCTTCATTCCTAGCTCTAAAAATTCCTCTTTAGAAAGACCAAGTTTTTTCCAAAAATCTTTAAAATATTTTTCAACTAATGTTGTTGGGAATATATCGTTTCCTGCTGGCACTGGTGTGTGTGTTGTAAATACAGTTTTTGATGTAACTATATCTCTAGCTATATTGAAGGAAACTTTTTTATCTTGCATTACATTTTTTATTAATTCTAATACTAAGAAAGATGAATGTCCTTCATTCATATGATAAACAGTTGGAGCAATTCCTAATTCTTTTAATACAGTAACACCGCCAATTCCTAAAACTATTTCTTGCCTAATTCTCATTTCTTGATCTCCACCATAAAGTCTTAGTGTTATCCCTCTGTATTCTTCTGAATTCTCTTCAATATCAGAATCTAATAAATATAAATTAATTCTACCTACTGATATTTTCCAAACTTTTAGATATACTTTTGAGTTAGGCATTTTAACAGATATTATTAAATCTTCGCCTGTCTCTTTTTTTACAGGAATTATTGGTAGATTATTTAAATCTATATTATGGTATTCTGTCTCTTGCATACCAACATTATTTATTTTTTGATGGAAATATCCATTTTTATATAATAGCCCTATTGCGACTAGTGGAAGTCCTAAATCACTTGAAGATTTCAAATGATCTCCTGAAAGAATACCAAGTCCACCAGAATATATTGGAAGTATTTCATCTAATCCATATTCTGCTGAAAAATATGCAATTAAATCGTTTTTATTTTCAGGATAAGTCTTATTAAACCAAGTATTATTACTATTTATATATCCTTCAAAATTCTCTACATTCTTATTATATTCTCTTAAAAATTCAGAGTCCTCAGCTATATTTTCTAGTTTTTCTTGGTCAACTTGTTTTAAAAATTTTACAGGGTTTTTCTCTATTTTTTCCCATAAATCTATATCTATTTTTTTAAATAATTTTAAAAATTCTGTGTTCCAAGACCACCATAAGTTATTTGATATTTCAGATAATTTCTCTATTTTTTTAGGTAATTGTGGGTTTACTGTAATTTTATTAAATATGTACATTTATTCATGTACCTCCTTTGTAACTTTAAACTTTTCTTCTTAAGTTTTCTACATAATAATTATCTATTAAAAGCATAAGTTTGTCAAATGATTTTTCATATTTTTTAATACTTTATTTATATATGGTAATATTCGTTTTGTTTAACAGCAATATATAAACATTTTCTAGAATTATTTTATTTATTTGTACTTTCTATTGCACCAATTGCAACTGCAAATTGTGCATTTTTTGGTATTATAAATTTTATATTATGAAGTTTTTCTATTTGTTTTAATAGTTTTTTAACATTTGGAATTGTAGTTATATTTCCTATTAGTACAACTTCTTTTACTGTATCGTTTTTAGTTGCAAAAACTGCCATCATTGCTATAACTTCAAATATCATATGTAATATTCCAAGTGTAATATCAGCATCTGTTGCATCTTCTGCTAAATTTCCAAAATTTGAAAGTGTTAAAAAAGGTGGTAGCGTATCTATCTTTTCATCTGTCCTATCACAAATTCTTATATCTATTTTAGATAAATCACCTTTTTTTGATAACTCTACAATCTCTTCAAAAGAATTTGCATTAACAAGTTTCTTGCATAACTTCATTAAAGTTCCTGCTCCAATTCCTGTTCCACCTAGATGTTTAAAATTTTCTTTGTTTGCTTTTACAAGTGCAGTACCTGTACCAATGCTTACTATAAGTGCTTCTTCTTTATTTGCTAATTGTAATCCACCTATAGAAACTGCTACAAATTCTTTTACTGTTTCCATTGGAATTCTATATTTGTTACTTTTCATTTTATTTGCACCTATTCCAGTTAAAACTATTTTCTCAATGTTATTACTATCAATATTATTAGATTTCAAAAATTCTTCTAATATTTCTTCTGCGTTTCTATTCATTGAAATTTTACTATTTAATATCTTTTTATTATTATACTCTATTATTTTTATTGTTGTACTTCCTATATCTATCCCTATAATACTCATATATATGTTCCCCCTATATGTTTTTATAGAAAATATTTTATAATAAAATATTTTCTTAATTCATTTATCCCTAGATTTTTAATATCTTTTATAAACTGATATAATTTTAGCATATTACTTTTCTATCTGCAATAATTGTTATAAAAATAAAAGAAAAGTAGGGTGAAGTGAACCCTACTTTTCTTTACTTGATATACTTTCTTCTCTTGCCTCTATTTTTACTATTTTTTCATATAGACCATTTAAATAACATTCATTATCTGTAGTTCTTTCTACTTTTGATAATAATTCTCCAATTTTATTTGCCTGAATAATTCCAATCCTTTTAGTTTCATCATCTACTGACTCTGCCCTTTTATTTGCTTCATCTATTTTTCCCCTTAAAAATTCAGTAACTTTATCGAACTGTTTTTGCCCATTTGATTTAGGTTGAATTATTGGTACTTCTACTCTTTCTATAAATCCTTTTGATTTTTGTACTGATTTTTCATTGTTCCCACTTTTTTCTTCTTTCTCGTATTCCTTTGCTAACATTATCATTTGTGAGTGTATTTCACTTGCATTTGGAAATCTTTTTCCTATTTTTTTTGCCTCTTCTAATTTTCCCTCTTTCATTGCTATTGTTATCATTTGTGATTGGATTTCAGTTGCGTTTGGAAATCTTTCTCCTATTTTCTTTGCCTCTTTTAATCTTCCTTCTCTCATTGCTATTGTTAGCATTTGCGATTGAATAGAAATATCATTTGGAAATCTTTCTCCTATTTCCTTTGCCTCTTTTAATCTTCCTTCTCTCATTGCTATTGTTACCATTTGTGATTGGATTTCAGCTTCATTTGGAAATCTTTCTCCTATTTCCTTTGCTTCTTCTAATTTTCCCTCTTTCATTGCTATTGTTACCATTTGTGATTGGACAGAAATATCATTTGGAAATCTTTCTCCTATTTCTTTTGCCTCTTTTAATCTTTCTTTTCTCATTGCTATTGTTACCATTTGTGATTGGATTTCAGTTGTGTTTGGAAATCTTTCTCCTATTTCCTTTGCTTCTTTTAATCTTCCCTCTTTCATTGCTATTGTTACCATTTGTGATTGAATAGAAATTTCATTTGGAAATCTTTTTCCTATTTCCTTTGCCTCTTTTAATCTTCCTTCTCTCATTGCTATTGTTACCATTTGTGATTGGATTTCAGCTTCATTTGGAAATCTTTCTCCTATTTTCTTTGCCTCTTTTAATCTTCCTTCTCTCATTGCTATTGTTACCATTTGCGATTGAATTTCAGTTATCTTTGAAAATTTTCTTCCTATTTCCTTTGCTTCTTTTAATTTTCCCTCTTTCATTGCTATTGTTACCATTTGTGATTGGATTTCAGCTTCATTTGGAAATCTTTTTCCTATTTCCTTTGCTTCTTTTAGTTTTCCTTCTTCTATTGCCATTGTTATCATTTGTGATTGGGTTTTTTTTCTATTTGGAAATCTTTTTCCTATTTCCTTTGCATCCTTTAATCTTCCTTCTCTTATTGCTATTGTTACCATTTGTGATTGGATAGGAGCATCATCGGAGAATTTATCTCCTATTTTCTTTGCTTCTTTTAATCTTCCCTCTTTTATTGCTATTGTTATCATTTGTGATTGGATACGAGCATCATCAAAAAACTTTTTTCCTATTTCTTTTGCTTCTTTTAATCTTCCCTCTCTTATTGCTATTGTTATCATTTGTGATTGGATTTCAGGTCTATTTAAAAATTTTTCTCCTATTTCCTTTGCTTCTTTAAGTTTTCCTTTTTTAATTAATATATTTATTCTTTGAGACTGAATTATTGGATTTTTTTCATATTTTTGTGTTAATTTAATTGCATCATCAAATTTTTTTATTCGTATCAATCTTTTTATTTGTTTACTTACTTGTATTTCTTCATTAATTACTTTTCTTGTATTCTTTTGCTTACTACATTTTTTTAATTTTTCTCCTGTTTTTAATCCTTCTTTTTTATTATTTTTTGTTTCTACTGAATAATCCATAATTTAACATCCTTTCTCAAATTATTTAAATTATTATATCATATTTACATAAATAGTCAATGCTTTATGCAAACTTTTTATAAAACATTATTTTTTTTATTGTTATAGTAATCTATGTATTTATACTTACTTTATACTTATGTTGAGTAAGTATGATTTCAACATGTTTTTGATTATGTAAATTGTATGTGTATTTGCATAACTTCAAACATTTTACTAAATAATCTATAAAAAAAGAACACATCTAATTAGTGTCCTTTTCTTAATATATAATGAATTTGTAGTTTGTAAAAGTGTTATTCTTATCATTACTAGCATTATAACAAAAAATTGTTTCTATTACTTTAATTCATTTAATATAACTTCTTTATTTGTTACTCCTACAAATCTTTTTATTTCTTTTCCATCTTTAAATATTATTATAGTCGGTATACTCATTACGTTATATTGAATAGCTATATTTTCTTCTTCATCAACATTTAATTTACCAACATTAATATTATCATTTTCTTCTGCTATGTTATCAATTATTGGTGACATCATTTTACATGGCATGCACCAATCTGCATAAAAGTCTATAATAGTTGTTGTATCTGAATTTAAAACTTCTGTCTCAAAATTATCGCTTGTTAATTTTAATACACTCATGTTTTGTCCTCCTTAGTTTGGTACTAATTAATATATATTTCTTCTTTTTCTTTAGTATTTGAACCAACTTTAATATTAATATCTTTAATATTTTTACCATTTATTTTCTTGTATATTACATAAACAATATAAAATGGTAATGTAGCTTGTAATACAACCATTACTAATGGAAATAGATTTCCTGATAAATTGTATATTATTTCTATAAATGTACCTGGATAATTTTGTGATATAAACATCAAATTGCTGTCAAATACTAAATTTATTATATATGCTATACTACTTATTATAACTATTATTGCAGAATAATATGCAATATCTTTTTTTTCAATTATTGTATATTTTGTTGTCAACATCAATATTCCTATATATATCATTGTTCCATGCAATATAAAACTATGTATGCTTATAAAATGGAAAGCTGGATAAGTTGTTAGTGATGTAAGTGGGAATATTAAAAATACCATTCCTGCTATAATTCCTCCTGTAGATAAAAATACGTCTCCTACTTTTTTTATTGTACCTTCACAAAATCCACTAAATATTCCTGCATACAATATAAGACTGCAAAAATAAAGTGGTATGTATTTATTTACTGCTGTAAATCCATAATTAATAATATTATATATGATTTTTATTATTTCCAAAATCCATAAAATAATAGTGCTTTTTCTAATTATTTTTTTTACTTTATCTTTTTCCAAGTGACTGGTATATTTAAGAGCTACTGCTATAAAAATTACGGTTATTGCAAGCAATATAAAATGTTCTACTGAAAACATACCACAAGGAATTACTTCATAAGCACTTTTAAATAACATTTTTACTACACCTCTTTGACAACTTATATTAATACATTTTATCTCTACACAATGAATTTATTCGATTTGATTATATATTATCATATAAATCTTTGAAAATAAAGTATTTATTTAGGTAAATTTAACCAATAGTATTTATTTTTTTTAATCTATATTTACTTTTTGTAATTTTAAAATAATGTTTTAATTTATATTACATAAAAAAACATTGCTATTAACTGTAATAGCAATGTTTTCGGTATTTTAATCTTTATTTACTATATATTTACCTTTAGCTACAGATTTTATTAATCCTTTCTTTTTAGCAGAATATAGCGTATTTCTGATGCTTTGAATGCTTAATTTAGGAAATTTTTTATATAATTCTTTGACAGTAAAGGATTCAATACTTAAGAAATAATTTCTTAATTCCTTAATTTTTTCTTTTGAATTTTTACCTGTTTTAGATAAATTTTCATTAATTTGATCAGCTTTTATTTCTTTTGCTTCACCAAACTCTAGAACAAATTCATCAATTTGTTCAACAATTTTTGCAATAAAAATAAAAGATTCAGGATCTGCAGGTAGTTGAATTATAATCCGTTCTTTTGTACAGCTAATCTTAAAATTTGGTATATCTTTAATAGATGTTAATTTTGTTAAAGTATTGGAAAAAATTTTGTTAAAATTACTTACATCTTGTGAAGAAAAAGTAATTTTATACGAATCATCTACTATTGACATTGAGAAAACCTCCTTAAATTGATCTTTAACAAAAAAATATGATTTTATTTGTTCAATTGAACGTTTTGTTAATTTTGAAATATAACTTTGTGAAACATTAAAAATTTTAGAAATATCGCTTTGAGACATCCCCGCTATTTTGTAGAGCATTAATATCCTTTTCCTTGATTTTAAAAGGTTTAATATAATGCTAATAAGGTTCTCAACTAATAAATTTTCTTCAATTCTTTCTGCCAAATTTTTCTCTTCATTGGAAACTATATTAGCTAATATAGGTCCACCTTCATCTTTATCATACAAAATTGTTCCTTCTAAAGATACCTCAACAACATTACTTTTCTTATTTCTAAAATACATAAAAATTTCATTTTTTATACATCTACTTGCATATGTTAAAAATTTTGTGTTTTTAGAATTATCAAAAGTATTAGCTGCTTTAATTAAACCAATTGTACCAATAGAGACAACATCTTCATAGTCTCTAGGTGGGATACCTAATTGTCTTACAATATGATGCACAAAGTTACGATTTTGTAAAACTAATTTTTCTTTTTCTGGATCTAACCGTATACTCATAGAGTAACCCCTTTCTTTTTGCAAATTAAAATAAATTTTAAAATACCTTTTATTAATAATGCAATGCAATATTGCATTTATGTTAATAATAACATAATTCAATAATAATTTCAAGCTTTTTATAGTTTCTTTATAGTTTACAGAAGTAACTTTTATATTAGTTACTTCCATATTTTTTTATTTCACTATAAATATCATACCATCTATAGCATCTTATCATGTTATTACCTTCATAATTTTGGTTATATCTATTATCAAAACATATTACTGGTATTAATTTAGATATTTTAAAAATCGTATTAATCGAGATAAAATCTTGATATATCTGTTAATACTCCGTCTATGTCTATTCCTATTTTCATATTTCCCCCTAAATAATACTTATTAACTTTTCAGTTTCTTCTTTTGTTCTTTTATCTAATTCTAGTATTTTATCTATTGTATTTAATTTTTCTCCTTTATGAGTTTCTAGCATTTTTTCAATCATATTAGGAATATCCGTGTATTTTATTTTATTTTCTAAAAATGCATTTACTAATACTTCATCTGCTGCATTTAATACAACTTGATAGCTATGTCCTTTTTTTATTGCTTCAAAAGCCAATTTTAAACATTTAAATTTTTCTAAGTCTGGTTTCTCAAATTCAAGAGTTTTTACTTGAAATAAGTCTAATTTTTCTAAGCTGTTTTTTAATCTATTAGGATAATTCAATGCATATGCTATTGGAATTTCCATTGATTTTGGTCCAATATTAGCCATTATAGTTCCATCTTCAAATTGTACCATTGAATGTACTAGACTTTTTCTATGTACAACAACTTGAATTTTCTCTGGTTCGACGCCAAATAGCCATTTTGCTTCTATTACCTCAAATCCTTTATTCATCATTGTAGCTGAATCTATCGTTACCTTTTTACCCATACTCCATGTTGGATGGTTTAGAGCCTCCTCTACTGTTATATTATCTGTTATTTCTTTATCAAAGAATGGTCCACCAGAAGCAGTAAGTAATATTTTATCAATAGGATTATTTTTTTCTCCATTTAGGCATTGCATTATTGCACTATGTTCACTATCTACAGTAAGTAGTGTTGCATTCTTTTCTTTTGCAGTGCTTATAATTAGCTCTCCACCTGTAACTAATACTTCTTTATTTGCAAGTGCTACTGTTTTACCGTGTTTTATCATGTTATATGTAGGTTCCAGCCCTGAAATTCCTACAAGTGCAGATACTGCAATATCATAATCAGTTAAATTTGATATATCTTTCATTCCTTGTGTTCCATAATATACATCTAAATCTTTAAATTTTGACTTTAAAACTTTACTGTTTTCTTTTGATTTAATATATACATGTTTAGGATTAAATTCATTTATTTGATCTATTAATTTTTCAATATTGTTTCCTGCAACTAATGTTACTACTTCAAATATTTCTTTGTTATTTCTAATCACATTTAATGTACTTGTACCAATTGACCCAGTTGAACCAAATATACTAACGCGCTTTTTCATTTTATTTCTCCTTTAAAAATTCTTTGATTATATTTATATCATCATATGTTGTTACTTTTATGTTTGTATAATCTCCTTCTATTATTTTAACTTTATATCCACCTTTTTCAAGAATCATACAATCATCGGTTACTTCCGTATTTTTGTATTTTTCATGTAAATCAAATAATATCTTTGTATCAAAGCATTGTGGTGTTTGTATAATCCATGTATTACTTCTTTTTGTTGTATCAATTACTATTCCATCGTCATCAGTAATTTTTATTGTATCTTTAGATTTTACTCCTATAGACACACCTTTAAAACTATTCATTTCTTCAATACATTTACTTATATATTCTTGCTTTATTGCAGGTCTTGCTCCATCATGAATAATTACAATATCAGATGCTACAACCTTTATTGCATTATATACTGATTCTTGTCTTGAACTTCCACCAATTACTATATCTATTTTTTTATTAATTTTTTCTTCTTTTATAATTTTTTTAATAGTTTCTCTGTCTTCTTCTTTTATAACTATAATTACATTATCAATATATGGATTGTTCCCAAAAGCATTTATGCTATATGACAATATTGTTTTACCATTTATATTTTCAAAATTTTTATTTCTATTTTGCCCAAATCTTGTACTATTTCCTGCAACTAATATTATTCCTGTTACTGTTTTGCCTGATATCACAATATTCCCTCCTTTGAAGAATTATATGAAGTGCATATGTATGTTTTATATTTATCCTTTAAATTTTTATATGCAAATTTTGCATCTTCTTTATTTCTAAATATGCCAAAAATGCATGAGCCAGATCCTGACAATAATGCACCTAATGCCTTGTTATTTATAAGTTCATCTTTTATTAATTTTGCATCTACAACTTCTTCAAATGAATTATATAAGTTATTTGCTAATAATTCAATATTGTTATTCTCTAAAGCGTTAATTAGATTTCCTGCAACATCTATTTTTAAACTTCTTTGTTTTCTGTCTAATTTATTATACATCTCTTTTGTATTGCATGAAAACTCAGGTTTTATAATTAAAATATAATACTTAAAATTTGTATTTATTTTAGTTATAATATCTCCTATTCCTTCTGCTAAAACTGCTTTATTATACATACATGGTACTACATCCGCTCCTAGATTTTTTCCTAAATCAATAATTTCACTTTTATTTAAATTCAAATTAAATAGTTTATTCATTCCTAGTATAAAACTTGCACAATCTGTACTTCCCCCTGCAAGTCCCGCTTGCATAGGTATTCTTTTGTTTAATATTACTTTTACTCCTGTAATTACTTTAAATTTTTCTTTTAACTTTACATATGCCTTATATATAATGTTGTCTTTATTATTTAATTCTTGTATATTGGTTTCTAATTTAAAATCATTGTTTTTAGTTATATATATATATATTTCATCATATAAATTTATCTTTTGGAATACTGATTTTAAATTATGATAATTATCTTCTCTTTTATCTAATATTTCTAGTGCTAAATTTACCTTTGCCCTTGCTTTTATATAAATTTTATCCATAACTACTCCTCATTTTTTCTTTTTTTGAAGGACTAATTTAGTCTACTGTGATACATGCAAACACATTTATTCCATTTCCTTTTCCAAATTCTGTTAAACCTTCTCCTGTAGTTGCTGTTATTCCTACATGTTTTTCAGATATATTTAATATTCTTGCAATATTTTTTCTCATTTCTTCTATTTTTGGAGTTATTTTGGGAACTTTACATTCTATTGATATTGATACATGTATAATTTGTTCCTTTAAATATTTTAATGCTTCTTTTAAATATTCTTCACTATCTGTAATTCCATTTTTGCACATTTCATCAGATACTTTTCCTAATATATTTTTGCATGTTATACCAGAAACTGCATTTGTTATACTATGTAAAACAACATCTGCATCACTATTACCATTTAATGAATATTCTTCATCAAACTTTACTCCTCCTAGAAGTAATTTTTTCCCTTTATTTTCATAATCAATTCTATGACTATCTTGTCCTATTGCAATTTTCATAAAAGCCTCCTATTTTATATTTTCTTCTAAAAATTTAATTATTGTATTCATAACATCTTCATCTTCTTCTGTCATCTTTTTATAGTCTATATTATCATATATTTTACTTGCTTCTTCTTCTGGAATTTTTCCTTTATATTTCTTACTTAATTCTGAAAGATTAGCAAAAGTATTATTTAAGTACTCCTCAGATTCTTTTGTTTGGTATACATTATGAAATCTTCCCTCATATGCTATGCATTTTAAATTACCGTTTCTTTGTGTTATTTCTTTGCTTAATATCAGACTGTTATCTAAAGAAACTGTAGTATCTGATTTACCATGTAATAATAGTACTGGCGTTTTTGTATCTTTTAAAATATCAACTGTATTTATTATACCTTTTTTACCAAATGTAAGTAAATTAACAATTGTTATAAATGGTCTCAAAAAACTTAAATTAACATTTGTTTCAGCCCTTGCAGAATCACAAATTAGTTTTGAACTATTATTAAATCCAGACATCGCAACAACTGCTTTTATATTAGTTTTAAATTGCAATACTTGACATACTGTATATGCACCCCAAGAATGCCCTACTAATTCAATAGGATATTTGTTTAAACCATCATTTTTTTCTATAAATTCCAAAGCATATTTTAAATCGATAACTGATTGGAAAAAGCCTTTTAAATTTTTACCTTCTGAAGTGCATGTTCCTGTATTATCATATCCCATAACAATAAATCCTGCTTTTGTAAGTGTATTTATTTCTGTTGTATAGCTTAAATGTCCTCCACCCATTCCATGAACAAACACTATAAGTCCTTTATATTCTTTTACCCCTGAATATGTATATATATTTCCTCTTAACATTTGTTCTTTATTTGATTTGAATTCAATAGGTTTTGCATTTAATCCTTCAAAATCATCTGCTGTAAAATATTTAAGCTTAGGATTCCCATCACATCTCTTTCCAAATACCATATTTAAAATTAATTTTGATATTCCTATTAATAATAGAAATAGAATAATTATAGTATATAAAATCCACATATAAATCTAACTCCTTACTTGTTTTTTATTTTATCATATAGATAAATTAATAGCAAACTATTAAAAACAATTATTACTGCTTTATAAAAAATTAGTAAATCAATGAAATTGTTGTTTGTATGAATTGGGTGAAAAAGGGGCCAGGCCCCTTTTTCACCCAATGGCTTGCAAAATGCTTTCAAAATCTCCAACAAATAGTATTACCTTAGATTTTATAGAAAGAAGTATTGAAAAAATGCACAAAATTGCTACGACTACTATATGTCTTAATAATAGATGTAAAGATGTAAATATATATTTTAGTAAATATAGAAAAATTTGTACAAATGTAAATATCTAATAGCGTTTAATCACTATAACGGTCTCTTGAAATTTTTTAAAACTACATAATCCAACTATTAAATATTTCTACTATATCTGGAGTATTTTCAATATAATTAAATAATATATCCAAAATTCCACCATAAATTTTACATCTATATTCCTTTGGATTTTGAGAAAAAATATTGTTGTCCTGTGCTAAATTTATAACTGGACATGTTCCACAATAAGGCATATATACACAAGTACTACAATATGGTAAGCACTCTATACATGAGGATACACACATTGTTTTGGTACAATCACATTGCATTAATTCTTTATATGTATTTTCATAAACATTTCCTACCTTAAAGCTATCATCCCCCATCTCAGATAGCATTCTTCCCTCATCACAAGTATAAATATTTCCATCATAATAATATGCCAGTTGTCCAATTACTCCTCCACAAGGTGAGCGTAACTCCATATAATTTACAGGTTGGTTTAATAATATTTTTTTCAAAAATATATTACTATGCCCTTCTGCTAAAAATACCCCTTGCTTATTTTTTTCTATTATATAATCTAAAGATTTTTTATAAAATTCCAAAAATTCTTCTGCCTTATATCCAATATTTCTCCAATTGTTATTAGCTTTTCCTAATCTTGTTAATGGTCTAATAAATATACTTTCCAGTCCTAAGTTTATATATTCATCTATAATTTCTTTATATTTATCCAGGCTATATTTTGTCGTTGTTTCAATTGCATTTACTTTAATTTGTTTTTCTTTTAACATTTTTATTTTATTTACAGTTTCCATATAAGAATCAGCATTCTTATATGGTCTGTTTATATTTTGCAATTCTCTATTGCCATCAATTGAAGTACATATTGATACTTCATTTTCTACAAAAAATTCTATCATTTCATCCGTTAACAACGTTAAATTTGAAACTAAATTATATTCAATAAACTTTCCATTTGAAATGCTCTTTGAATATTCAACAATATATTTTATTGTTTCAAAATTCATTAATGGTTCTCCACCTTGAAATTCAAACGTTAAATATCTACTTGGTGAATCTATAGCAATATCAACTGCTCTTTTAGCTGTTTCTTTTGACATATTATAATTATCATTTTGATTTAAATTTCCAGCTTGACAATAAATACAATTAAAATTACAATTTTTGCTTACCACAAATATATGAAGAGTTGTCGGAACTAATAAATATTCTTTCGTTCTTCTTAATTGTATAGCCTGATTGGTTGCAAATATTTCTTCACTACCTTCATAAATAAATCCTTTTTGTTTTAGTTCTGTTTTTAATTCTTGTCCCAATTCTTTCTTTTGTATTAAACTTTTAAAACCTTGTTTACTTAAAAATACATATTTCCCTATATCGTTTGTTATTAAGTAATTATTTTCTTTTTCTTTGAAATTAAAGTAATTTAATTTATACATATTCTAACCTACCTATTTTATTGGTTTTACTTCTATATCTTTCATGTTGATTGTTGAATTAAAAAATCCTCCGCAACTTTCTTTTGCTAGACATTCGTCACATTGTTTTTTATATCTAATTTTATAGTCAGTTATACTCTTATGTGCTATACTATATAATCTTTCATCTAAATTGCATAATGGAAAATTATACAAGTTAGTAATTATCCCTGCTTTTATAATTGTTATACAAGATTTATATAAATATTCTTTTATTTTTTCAAAGTTAACCCATACTTGTTTTCTATTTTTGTAAGCATTTCCTGTCATTTCTAATGCCATTATATTTACTATCTTAACTTGCGGAATTTCCTTTACTATGAAATTTGCAATTTGTTCTAAATATTTGTAATTCTTTTTTAATACTACAATTCTTATTTCAATATCTATATTTTTTTCTATTAACTTTTTTATTCCTTTGATAGTCTGCTTAAAACTCTCCTTAGCACAAGTTATTTCATCGTGCAATTTTTCATTATCAGCATAAATTGGTATTGCTATTCTTATATTATCTGGCATACTTTTTTTTACTCTATTTGTAAAATTTGTATTTGAAAATATTCTTCCATTTGTTAATAATAAAAATTCTGTATTAGGTAAATATTTTTTGCATCCTTCTAATAATTTTAATAAATTTTCTCTTAATAATCCTGGTTCTCCTCCTGTTATTGTTATGTGTTTTGTGTCATCAGGAATACATTTAACTTGTTCTAATAATTTCTTTATAGCTGGATTGTTTTTTGTATTTCTAACAATATCTGAATCAGGACACATAATACAATTTGAATTACATTGATTAGTTACTACTATTGCATTATCCTCTGAGTCATCTCGATATAATACTCTTATCATTCTATTGTTTACTATTTCAACAACATCATAATCTAATAAAGTTTGATAATATTTTACATTGCTACAATAATTTATTTTTTCCAAATTAATATTTTTGGGTTTATTTGAAAATATGTATCCTTTATATCCTTCTTCAAATAGATTTATATTTTCATCATCTAAGATTTGTATATATTCTTCTTTATTAACTACATTTTTGTTTTTTATTATTTTCCCTATGATATATTCATCTACATTTTTTATAACAATATTACCCTTTAATATTAACGGTCTATTATTCATGTTTCTCTCCTTAACTATACAATTTAAAAATAAAAAATAATATTTCTCCAAATAAGATAAATGGTGCAAATGGCATATGTCTTACTATTACTATTGTTTTTTTCCCTTTTTTACTCTTACTCCACCTTTTAATACATTCTACTTCTTTTTCTGTAAGTCTTGAATCAGTTGTTTCTGTTGTACTTTGTGGAAGTCCCTTTATTCTCGAACTATAGAATTTTAAAACACTTTCAAATGATAAAATCATTCTTGGTTTTAAATCCTCTACTTTTATTTCTTCATAGTTATATTTTTCCGATATATTTCTAAACATCATTATAAGCAAAATTAATATGAATATTTTTATGTTAATAGAATATATATCTAATCCAAATAATGTATAATATAAAATATTTGCTACTATAAATATAAAAGTGACCATTAGTAATTGCTTTTCTTCTCTAATAACTCTATAAATAAAAAACAATGTTAACATGTTACATATTAGCATTAATCCAGCATTATTAGTTTTAAATTCTGTAAAAAATTTTAAAGTTATATTATTTATAAATAATATAATAAAATATCCCATGAAATATCTTATTATAAACTCTTTTATTTTTTCTTTCCCTAATTCTAACTCTTTTATTTTTTTTAATTTTTCTTTATCTTTAATCCATAAATATACTGTCTCAAAAAATACATAAATAAAAGCAACACTAAATATCATAATTAATAGGTATAAACCTGGAAATACATTGTTTGTTTCAACTTCATATAATTCATATGGTATCATTATCACAATTGCTAAAAACAATTTAGCATCTCCTGCTGCCCAAATTTTGAAATAAAAAAATAAAAATGAAATTACTACGCCGATTCCTAAGTTAATTAGATAACTCTTTATATAAATCAATTCTATTTGATTCCATAAAACTGCATATGTAAAAATACTTACTATTACTGCCAGTATTATATTTTTATTATATATTTTTTTATTTTTGAAATCTGTAATAGATGATATAATTCCTAAAATTATTGCGATAATACTTTGTATATATAATAACATTTCTACTCCTCTTTATTTTCATATTTATCAAACCAGTTTACCGCAATTTCATCTAAATTATATTCTTCCTCTTCTACATTATTATTTTTTTCTGTTTTATTTTCTTCTAAATCTATACATGTTGTATATAATGCCCTACCTACGATTAATTCTCTTAAATGTTTAGTTTCAATTGCAATATTATATCTCAATGATTCTCTTAAAAGGTTATTATAAAACTCTCCTATTATTTTTTCTAAATTTTCCTTATCTTTTTTCAAAACAATTTGAACTATTATTTCATCATTATTACTAATTATTTTTATATAAGTTTCTTCCATAAAATTGGATAATGCTTTTTTTACAGTTACTAACGGATATATATCTTTTGATAATAATATCTCAGCATAATTATCATTTATTGTATAAAATTTCTCCATTTGCTTGCTCCTTTATTTTATTTCTGGTGTTGACGGTGGTACTTGTGGTTTTTCAAAGTATGGTAATTGTTCTTTTTGAGTTATATTAGATGTTGAGCTATTATGACTACTGTGAACGGCAGCAGAACTACTGTGGTTACTATGAGTAGTTGCAGAACTGCTATGACTACTATGTGTCGAACTACTTTGATGGCTTTGGTGACTCTGATGGCTTTGATGGCTTACATGTCCACCAGATGATGACGAATGTGATGAATGAGAAGAATGTGACCTATGAGAAGAATGTGATCTATGTGCTCCAAATACTTCATCTGCAAAAAGTATACCTGCAATAAGTAATAATGAACCTACTGTTAAAATCTTCCCTCTACTTATATTTCCTTCTTCTTCATATAAAAAATCATTTATTTTTCTATTTATTCTT
The DNA here is from genome assembly GCA_947629355.1 of uncultured Clostridia bacterium. Taxonomy (GTDB): domain Bacteria; phylum Bacillota; class Clostridia; order TANB77; family CAG-508; genus CAG-452. The sequence continues at coordinate 3,810 of CANRDJ010000006.1, read as the reverse complement.
GGAATTAATTTTTTCCCTTTTTGTTCTTCCATAATACCCCCTATTATTACTTTTTATATTCATTATCACTCCATATTCCTTTATATTTATTACTTCCTTTTGTATATGTTCCTTGTCCATTAAATTTATTATTTAAAAATTCTCCTTCATATTTATCCCCATTGGCAAATGTATAAGTTCCTTGCCCAGACATTTTATCATTTTCCCAGTTTCCTTTATATGTATCACCATTTGCAAATGTATAAATTCCTTGTCCATTTTTTTTCCCATTAACAAATTTTCCTTCATATGTTCCTTTTTGTGGAATTGTTAATTTCCCTTGACCATTTATTTGGTCATTAGAAAATTCTCCTTCATATACGGAACTATCAGTCCATTCATATTTTCCAATACCCTCCTTTTTTCCGTCTACTTTTTCTCCTGTATATTTTCCATTTGTTTCTGTAATTGTTAATTCTATAGATTTATCTACTTCAGTTTGATTTATTGCATCACTTATATTGTTTGTATCATAACTAATATTTTGATTATAACTTTGTTTTTCAATTTCATTTTGCGTGGGTACATTTAATCCAAAAACAAAAATGAATACAATAGTCATTATACATCTTATAATTTTATATTTATTTACTTTTTCTTCATCATTTAATTTGCTTTTAATTTTTTCATTTATTGGTGGTAATAAGATAAGTCCAGTTATTAATATTAGTATAGATGGCACTATAATTTGTTTTACATATACTAAAAATGTAATAATAAAAAATATCCCTATTATCCATAAACCTACTTCTTTTATCTTTTTCATTAGTCTTATCCCCCTTATTTAAACAAATTATATCATAACTTAATTTTTTTCTCAATGCAATTTTTAATTTGTCCATAAGTGCATAAGGATCTATATTGTCGCCATCATTTTCTCCCACAATTACTTTTTATAAGACATTTATAAGCATCTTCATCAAAGTATTCAATAATTTCTTTATTTAATTTCAAATTTTGTTTCATATTAGATACTCTATTATGTATTCTTTCCTCAGCTTTTGATATAGTAGCATTTTTAATAATTTTTTTATTAACCTCTGCTAATTTTTTATTAAGTTTTGCTCTTTTTCTAGTATATTCATCTTCTGATATTATTTCATTCAAACTTATATCCAATAATTTTTTTATTTGAGTTTGTAAACTCTTTTCTTTTTCTTTAAGTGTTTGTATTGTTTCTAAGGTATTGTTTTTCTTTATTGCCTTTTCCACTTTTTCAAAGAAATCATTGATTACCTCTTAATTGAAAAATAATGTACTTATAAAAATATGTCAAGGTTGTGCAACAGCACATTCATTTTAACCTTGACCTGTTTTTAAAAGCATATTATAATTTTTGTAGAGGATTAATTTGCCTTTTATAACCCCCAATTTTTAAGATCATATTTATCTTCTTTTTCTAGTAAATTAATTTGTTTTTTAATTTCTTCTATATCTTCATTATTAAATCTTTCAAACTTATCATAAAAACCTGTAGATTTATTAGGAAAATTTAATGCTTCTCCCCAAATTTGTGTTTTAGAATCTTCTGTTCTTCCATATAAATGAATATGAAATTCTGGCTTCATTCCCTTTTGGTATGCCCAGTTTCCATTTTCTTGATAATTAATTATTTCAATATTTATACCTTTATTTTTCATTGCTTTTTCCATTGCTTCACCTATTAGCATTGTTAATCTCATTACTTCAATAGCCAATTTAGGTTCAAGTTCAATTCTACTACTAAAGTATTTTTCTTTAGATCTTATCCATAAATGTCCTCCATCTGTTCTAGGTATATGTGGTACTTTTGGAACAGCTACAACAAAGTTTTCTGTTTCATAAATCACTTCATCCTTAAATGGCTCTATTTCTTTATCTAATAATTTAATTAGTTTATCTGGAAAATTTACAGTCATTCCTACAATGTTTAATGTATATACTTTTTTCATAATTTCTTCGTTATCAATTCCCCATAATCTAACACCTAAGCCATTATTGTTAGCAATTTCTATATCTCCTTTAGATACTAAACTTGCTCTAGGACAAATTTGATTTCCCTTTATTTTTAATATCTTGTCTATATTTTCTTTACTTATTTTATCTTCAATAAGCCACGATAACTTTATATCTGAATCTATCTTTCTAACATTTTCAAGTGCATCATATAAAAATGAAGTTATATAAATGTTATTATGTACTTTATATTTATTTATGATTTCTAATGTTTCTTTTTCTATTCCTAAAACTTTTAGTTCTATTGCAAATGTTAAATCTTTGCCTAAATAATCTCTTGCAAAATCTTCAAATAATACTATTTTTTCATTTTTGTATTTAGCATTAAACCAGCTACCAAAATCTACTTTTAATAGTTCTTGATAAGTATAATCTTCAATTTTTCCTGTTCCATTTGATTTCTTATCTATGTAATCATCATGAAATATAACTATCTTTCCATCTTTTGTTTTTTGTAAATCTAGTTCTATTCCATTTGATTTTAATTCATTCTATTGCTTTTTCAAATGCTACTTTTGTATTTTCTGGAGCATAAGCTGAAGCCCCTCTATGTGCATATACAATATATTTATGATTTTTTAAAGTATTATATTTAACTACCTCACAATTTTTAATTCCTAATTCAATAATATTCTTATCTTCTGGAATGCCATTAAAATATGTATTAATTGCTCTACATACACCATTATGTGTAACAATTAATATATTTTCTTCTTTACGATTTTTTAAATCATTTAAAAAATTATGTACTCTTTGTATAAATTTATTTACATTTTCTGCCTCTTTATACTCATGGGTATTAACTATGTTCCAAAAGCCATCGTAATCAAATTCATCATGTAGTTTTCCTTCATTTTCGCCATAGCAAATTTCTAATAGTCTTTCATCATAAGTAATAGTAATATTTCTATCTATATTTATTATATCTGCTGTTTGTTTTGCTCTCTTTAATGGTGAGCAAATTATTAAATCTATCTTTTCATTTTTTAGATTTTCTTTTGTTTTATATGCTTGTTCAATCCCTTTATTATTTAGTTCTATATCGGTTCTACCTTGGATTCTTTTTTCTACATTCCAATCAGTTTGACCATGCCTTGTTACTAATATTTTCATTTTTATCCTCTTTTCTATTTTTTATATCATTTTTATAAATACTTATTATACTTGTAAATAATAATAGTATATCTCCCATAACTATAAACCAACTCTGATAATATGAGTAATATAATCCATATAAAATACCAGTTGTCATTCCAGATATTCTTACTAATTTCATATTATTTTGCCATAAGCAATAAGTTCTAATAATTGAGCCTATTGTTGGCAATATAGATATTAATCCATTCCATGTATATATACAATTTGTTATAATAATACACTCAAATATAATAAGTATTATTAAATATATTCTTTTATTTATCTTTTCACTTTGTATAAATATAAAAGTTCTTATAAAATTAACTATGCTTAAAACTGCTCCAGTAAATGCATTTATTATAAATCCATATATTGCTTCAAATAAACAATTAAGTGATTGAACAAATAATGATTTCTTTCTATCTTTTATACATATACTTAAAATTAAAGATATAAATGCTAAAACACTAAATATCATATTATATTCTCCATTATATTTTTTCTTATTCTAACATAAGTTTACAAAAAAATAAAGTATATAACAAATTAAATTATTATATACTTTGTAGGTTTGTCAAACATATGTCACACTTTATTGATAAATATATAGTTTGAAATACCTTTTATGAATTCTTTGTC